>JANXWV010000132.1 GCA_025350965.1 Rhizobacter sp. | reverse complement strand
CCGGCAAATGAAGGTGCGGTACGCGGTGACGCCGGTGTTGCCGTTGTAGCCGACCTGCATCAGGTCACCATCGCTGAACCACGCTTCGAGCGGCTCGCCGGCATCGCTGAACGCGAAGCCGCCCACGGTGGCGTTCGCGGGCGTGAACGCACCGGTAGCCGCCTTGTAGGCCATGCAAACGCCGGGCAGGCCGGCGGGCTTCCTGGTGTCGCCGGTTTCGGTGCCGAGGTCGAAGGCCGGAATGTCGTCGTGTGACCAGCAGCCTTCGTGCGAGTAACGCAGTGGCGCGTAACCGGCAGCCGCAAGGCGCACTTGGTAGACCTTGATGAACGCAGCGAGGTCGTCGATGGAGTTCTTCCACGCCTTCTCGAACCACACGGCCGCATTGCCGCCGTTGCTCGGGCCGTTCTCGTAGATCTTGTCCTTGATGAGCCGGCGGCGCGACATCACCACGCCGTACTTGGGCAACTGAGTGACACCGCGCCGCGTGTTGCCGCCGGTGAACAGCGCATCGGGGGCGAGGGCGAAGTAGGTCGACACGCAGGGGCTGTCGATCAGCTTCCCCAGCTTCTGCCCCTTGCTGACGATGCCGGGGTCCACATAGTCCAGCCCCTGGAACGAGCGCTCCGGCCAACCGAGCTGGCAGCTGAAGATGCGCTTGATGCGGCTGCGGCTGTTGAACGCCGACGCGCTCTCGGCGGCCCGAAAGCAACGCAACGCGAAGTGCGCGGCGTTGTGCATGATGGTCTCGCTTGCGCCGTTCACGAGACCGGTGTTCTGGTACTCGGGCCGCCCGTACTGCGTGGCCAGGAAGCCCGAGTTCGCCGTGTAGGCGTTGTTCCACACCTCGTTGCCGCCCTCCACGTACAGGTCGCCCGAGGGGTAGGCTGCAGCCAGGCGGTCGAAGAATGCCTTGAGCGTGGCGTCGCTGGCCATGACCCACAGGCTCACCCACAGCGGGCTGCCGGTCTCGATCGCCAGGCGTGCCAGCTTCTCCGGCGATGCCAGCCTGAACCGCGCCTGGGTGTGGCCCTGGCCAGGGTACTGGATGAAGTAGTTGGTCATGCCCACGTTGTCGTCGGCGGGCAGGTCGCTCACGTCCTTGACCCAGCCGCTCACGCTTTGCATCATGCCCATCGGGCGCACCGGGCCGCGCGACGCGGTGCTGAGGTCCGCCCGGGCTTCGGCTGTGAAGACCTTGCCGGCAGCGAAGTCGGCTTCGTCGTCCGCGTGCAGCACTACCAGGTCGGTCATTGCCGAGTTG
The DNA here is from genome assembly GCA_025350965.1 of Rhizobacter sp. Lineage (GTDB taxonomy): Bacteria > Pseudomonadota > Gammaproteobacteria > Burkholderiales > Burkholderiaceae_C > LMDS01. The sequence continues at coordinate 28,081 of JANXWV010000132.1, read as the reverse complement.
CCACCGGCCACGCTGACGTTCAGGTGCTGCACACGGGTGAAGGTCAACGCCGCTTCACCTTCGGGTGCTGTCAACGGGGGCAGCTTGACCGACACGAGGAAGGGCTTGCCTTCGGTGGTCGTGACGGTCTGTGCCGCAATGCCCGAACCGCTGACTTGAACCTTTGCGCCTGTGCCGGTGCCGCGCACGCGGTATGTGCCGGGCTTATAGGCCCACCACTCGTAGGCGTTCTCCGAGATGACCACATACGCGGTGTGCTTGCCCGACCCGCCGGGTGGGTAGCCAGTCGCGGTGGTGTCCCCGACGATCGCGGAGTCGAACAACCGGTTGATGAACAGCGAAGCGCCGTCGTAGCAGCTGGGCCCGTTGACGTTCCAGCCGTGCTTCAGTGCGGGCCGAGTGTCGGCGGCGGTCGCCGCCCCCGAATGCGTTGCCAACAGCGCGGTCGCCGTGCCGGCCACGAAGCTGCGGCGGGTGACGGGTTCCATTCAGTCTCTCGCCGCAGTTTGGGTGCGATCAGGCCGGCGCCACGCTGAGCTCATCGATCAACGCCTTCGTCTGGCGAATGTTCGACCGGCTCGACGCGCCGAACACGATCGACTCGATGCGCGGCTGCCCGCACACGTACTCGATGGCTGCGCGCGGCGAGATCGCGCCCGATGCCAGGACCGACATCGCCACCGGCCGAAAGCGGCGCTGCGCAATCGCGTTCTCGTACGTCGCAATGCCGCCGCTCATGCGAAAGCCGATCTTGTTGATGTTGGCGCAGACGATCGGGTTGTCGATGCCCAGTTCGTCGAGCACATCGAGCAAGAGAGGCACGTTCATGGTGATGTAGCCGGGCTCGGCGCCGTACTTGCTCCGCACATGGTCGTGGAAGATGCGCAGCGTCTGCTTCATGCCCAGGCCGAGCAGCAGGTCGGTGATCACGTTCTGCATGAAGATCACCGGCGTCTTCAGGCCGTGAAACATCTTCATCTCGGCGTCGATCAGCAACTGCATGATGACTTCGATGTCTTTGTTGGCCAGGGCCAGGCCGCCCTTGAGCATGGCGCCCACGGCCCCGTCTTGCGGCAGGAACATGCGCAGCGCTTCGATCATGCCGTTCTCGGTGACGGCGTTCGCGTATTTGTGCGCGTACGGCATGCACGGGTAGAACTGGTAGTCGGGGTACTTGGCGGGGTTGGCGCGGAAGTGGTCGCAGATGTCGGCCATGCGGTCATGCGTGGTGCACATGAAGGTGCGAATGCCTTCCGCATAGGCGGCATCGAGCACGTCGATGATGGCCTGCAGGTCTTGAAAGCGCATGGACTGCGCCCGCGCCTTTTCTTCCGACATGTGGTTCACGCCGAAGAACTGGTTGTCGCCGAAGAGAACTCGATCCATGGTGCTTGTGTCCGGTGTCTTGGTGGCTGTGCTCAAGCGCGAAGGCGAGCAAAAAAGCCCTTGGGCGGGGTTTGTTGGGTGGCCACGCCGCCCACGGCCGCGCTGCCGGTGCCGGCACCGGCACCGGCGTCGTCGGCCAGGATCATGGCGACCACGCGGTCGGCGTCGAGCGCCGAGCGGAAGGTATTTTCACCGTCGGTGCGCTTCGCCTTGATGCTCTGTGCGAAGTAGTCGACCTGGGCCGAATACTCTTCGCCGCGCAGGTAGAACCACACCTCGTCGCTCAAGTCGGTGGTGTAGCGCACCGTCCAGCCCTTGTCGGCGCCGGGCATGCCGGCGTGGGGTTCGCGCAGGTACACCTGGCACTCCTGGCGGTCGGCGGTGAGGCGGCCGTTCGTGCCCCAGACCGAGATCTTGGTCGACATCTTGCGGAAACTCTCGTCGCTCCAGTTCACGCAGAGCTGGCCGCTGGCGCCGTTCGGGTAGTAGAAGCTGCCGTAGACCTCGTCGTCCACGTCGCGCGAGAACACGCCGTGGCGCACCACCCCGCCCACCGAACTGGGCACGCCGGCGATGAAGTTGACCAGGTCGATGGCATGGCAGGCATAGTCGTAGAGCGCGCCGCCACCTTCGTTCTTGGCCGAGCGCCAGGTGCCGCCCTTCTGCCGCAACACGACCGGGCCGTAAGCCTCGGCGCGTACGTGGTGCACCGTGCCCAGCGCGCCGCTCTTGACCACGCGGGCCGCTTCCTTGAAGGCGCCGACGAAGCGGTAGTGGTAGCCCACCTGGTTGACGAGTTGCTTGCTCTCGGCCAACGCCACGAGCCGCGAACCGTCGTCCACGTCGAGCACGAACGGCTTCTCGCAAAACACGTGCAAGCCCTTGTTCAGCGCCTTCTCGACCATGCCGGCGTGCAGCTTCGAAGGCGTGGCCACGATCAGCGCGTCGAGTTGTTCTTCGGCCAGCATGCGGTCGAAGTCGGCGTAGCACTTCAGGCCGGCGTGCTTGGTGAGGATGTCGGTCAGGTAGGCGGTGGCGTCGCAGCCGGCAACGAGGTCGATGTCGGGGTGCGCGCGCGCGATGGCAAGGTGGGACAGGCCCATCTTGCCGAGCCCGACCATGGCGGTTCTGATCATGGAATGTTCTCGTGTTCGCAGTGAGTTGACGCGGTGAGTTGGCGCGGTCATTGATGGGGTCAGCGGCTGCCGGCACCCGCCTCGGGAGCGGGTGCAGCCAGGGGCAAGGGCAGAGGTGATTTGTAGCGCCCCACGCCGTCGACCAGCACCAGCCAGAAGAACTCCATGTCGCGCAGGTAACGGCGCCAATAGCGGCGTGGCTCGGTGGTCAGGCGGTAGACCCATTCGAGGCCGATTCGCGTCATCCAGCGCGGGGCGCGGGCCACGGCGCCGGCTTCGTAGTCGATGGTGGCACCGACACCCATGAACACCTTGACGTTCGGCATCAGGTGGCGGTGCGTGACCATCCAGATTTCTTGCTTGGGGGCGCCCAGGCCCACGATGAGTGCGTTGGCGCCGGAGTCGTTGATCTTCTGGATCACGCCGTTGATCTCGGCTTCGTCGTTCACGAAGTTCATCGACGGGGAATGCGCGCCGATGACCACACCGCGCCCGCAGCGCTCGTTGATGCGCTCGAGGGCGGTCTGCGCAATGCCGGGCGCAGCGCCGAGCAAGAACACCTTCACGTCGGGGTTGTTGCGGTGGTGCCAGCAGTAGCTGGGCACGATGTCGGAGCCCGACACCTTTTCCTGGATGCTCCGGCCGATCCAGCCGAGCGACCAGTACACGTACTTGCTGTCGGAGGTGATGAAGTCGGCTTGGCGGTAGGCCGCCAGGAACGCCGGGTTGCGCTGCAGGTGGTACAGGTGGTCAGGGTTCAGGGTGAACACCACGCCGCTGTCGAGCTTGGCCAGCAGTTGGTTCAACGAGAGGTCGTCGACCCACACGTTGAGCATCTTGGAGCGCGGCCAGGGCTTCGGGGGCGGGTCGGCGGGGGCAGTCGATTGGTTCACTGGTTTGCGGTGTCGATGTGCGTTGGGGCCGGGCCCGAGTGGCGGCAATTCTCCCATCAGCAACAACACCTACGAACGCCGCCACAGTTCTCGTCCCGCAGACCGCGAAAAGCTGCACGGCATGGCCAACAGCGTCTTCGCGAAAACGGGCTTGTCGAGAGGTCTGCACACATTTGCGGCACGCGGGCCGCAAACCGCTCGGCTAGAATTTTATTTCTTCGTTATAAATGCATTTTCAAGTACAAAGCTGCGGTGCCTGAGCCACAAGCCAGGCATTTTTTCGCTGTTAGGGCGTGTCGGGTGAGCCTCTGCGCCCTCTGAAACGGATGAACAACGTGACCGGTCGGACTGTTGCTGAGCTGCTGGCTGGCCTTGAGGCGCCGACTGGCTGCCGCGAGCGCGCCGGAACATGCGAGAGCCCGGTCGCGGCGCTGAATCGGCGCGCTGCCGTTGCAGGTGTTGCAGTACTTTCATTTGGTTGCACCTTCGCGAGCGCAGTGCCTGGTGACGAGCCGGTGCTGGTCGATGGTTGGGTGATCCGGCCCTCCGACATCAAGCCACCTGCTCGCGGTTAGGGCGAACCTGCCGGATGGAATTTGACCTCAACCGTGACCCCTCGCCGCTGGCGGCGCGAAGCTACGACGTGTGCGTGGTGGGCGGTGGCCCTGCCGGCCTGACGGTTGCACGCGAACTTGCTGCGGCGGGCCAGAGCGTGGCCCTTCTGGAAGCCGGTGGCCTGGAACGAACCGATGCGTCGCAAGCCATCTACCAGGGCAAAGAAACCGGCCTGAAGACCTGGAACGCCATCGAGACCTGCAGGCTGCGGTACTTCGGTGGCACGTCGAACCACTGGTCCGGGCAGTGTGGTGTGTTCGAGCCCTCCGACTTCGCAGCGGTGCGCCACCACGACCTGCCGGGCTGGCCCATCGAACGACAGGAACTGATGGTGCACCTGCCGCAGGCGATGAACATCCTCGACCTCGGCACAGGCGACTTCAACCCCAGGCCGATCATCGCCAGTAAGCCCTCGCGGTTCGTGACCCCGGTGATGCGGCTGAGCCCGCCGACTCGCTTCGGGGTGAAGTACCACAAGGAGCTTTCGGAGTCGCGCCGCATCGACCTGTACCTCAACGCCAATCTTCTGGACATGCGGGTCGAGCCGCAGGCCGGAGGTGCGCCGCGCGTCACGTCCGGTACGGTGCGGAACTATGCTGGCGCGAAGGTGGCAGTCAAGGCCAACCGGTTCGTGCTGGCCATGGGCGCGATCGAGAATGCACGGTTGCTGCTCAATTGCAATGGGCAGGTGCCGGCGGGCATCGGCAACGAGTCGGACTTCGTGGGGCGCTGCTTCATGGAGCACCTGAACGTGCAGGTAGGCCGCTTTGTTGTCCGTGACCGGGCCTTCTTCAAGGTAAACCCCGGAGTGATGTACCCGAGCCAGCAATTGATCAAGCAGCACCGCATGGGCGGTGGTGTTCTTGCGCTGGCGCCGGACTACATGCCGCCCGAGTACACCGGCCACCTCGGCAAGGTGAAAGAGTTTTTGCGCGACGAGACCTGCCGTTTCGAATCGGTGCGTGAGTACGCGCGGAAGTTTGCCGACTTCAATTGCGACGGTGAAGGTGTGATCACCTCATTGATTGAGCAGGCGCCCGACCGGAACAGCCGCGTGACTTTGAACGGCGATGTCGACGCCTTCGGCCAGCGCCGTGCCCACCTTCACTGGGTCATCAACCATGCCGACAGGCGAACCATTCGCACGCTCGCGCTGGAACTGGCGCAAGAACTACTGATGCTCGATGTGGCGCGGGTCAAGCTGGCGCGCTACATCACCGACCCCGAACGCGAGATCGACCTCATCAATCACTGCCACCAGATGGGCACGACCCGGATGTCCAGCAACCCGAAAGACGGTGTTGTTGATCGGAACTGCAAGGTCCACACGGTCGGCAACCTGTACATCGCAGGCAGCAGCGTGTTCCCGACGGGCGGCGGCATCAACCCGACGTTGACCGTGGTCATGCAATCCCTGAGGTTGGGTCAGCATCTCGCCGCCACAGTGTGAGTTCGGTGCCGGCGTTCGTGCGACCGCGCATAGACTCGCCTTCGTTCAGTTGATGAGGCCACCGGCAAGACCATGGATATCTTTTCTCATTCGTTGTTGAAGACTGCCGTGGGGCGCAAGGTCTGGTCCCGATTGTTGGGCCCGCGTTCGTTGAGCAAGCGCACCGGCACGTTTCGCGAGAAGGAGTCGTTCGGCCTCGTGGCCCGACCCAACTATGTGTACGGCATGTTGCGTGCGGCCGATACGGCCAAGTTCTTCGGTTTTTCCGAAGTCACCGCCTGCGAATTCGGCGTGGCCACCGGGCGCGGCTTGACCAACATGACGGAGGTCGCCGCATTGATCGAACAGGAGACGGGCGTGCGTACCCGAATCGTGGGGTTCGACACCGGCGCCGGGCTGCCCGCCTTGACGGGCTACAAGGACCACCCGGAGCTCTGGTCAGGCGGGGACTTCTCGATGGGTGACCCCGAGCAGTTGCGCCAGGCACTGAAAGGCAAGGCCGAACTCATCCTGGGCGATATCAACGCCACCGTCGCCCCGTTCGTCACGACCTTGACCCCTCGATGCCCCTTGGGCTTTGTCTCGATCGATGTCGACATCTATTCCGGCACCGTCGCAGCGCTGCGCGGCCTGAGCGGTGAGCACGGGCTGTACCTGCCGGCGATCAGCTTCTACCTGGATGACGTCGGGTCCTACTTTTCGAACGAGGCCTGCGGTGAACTGGCGGCGGTCGCAGAACACAACGCAGCGAACTCGATTCGGCCGATTTTTCAGGACCACAGCTTGCCTGGCCGCCGGTCGCAACCCTTCGAGGCTTGGTACAAGCACATGTATGTGTGCCACGTGCTCGACCACCCGTACCGCAACCACCCGCGCGACCGGGGAGCGCTTTCGCTCGACGACCACATGGCGTTCATGGCGGCGCTGAAGTAATTCGTCGGCCCGGATCGGTGGGTCGGTCACTTCGACCACAGGGTTCGCGACGTCTGGCAGGCCGCGCCCGACCAGGCCTGGGTGCAGGACTGGCGCACCAGCTTGCACATGGCGTCGCCAGCATCACGCAGGCTCTGGTAGCTCGCGGAATCGACCTGCCCTGCGCCGGCAACGAACACCGGCGCCGGCGGTGAAGACGCTGCACTGGGCGTGTTGTCGTTGGAGACCTTGCAGGTGCTGCGCAGCATCTCTTCGACACAGGCCGTGTAGACCTGCTCGACACGCGCCACTTGATCAGGCTCCACGGTGGCCTGGCCGCAGCACACCAGCACGAGCGCAGACACCAGGCCCAGCAGCACGCGGCCAGCTCGGGTTCGGTGCCGGACCGTCGCACTCGGTGACGGCCGCGGAAAGTCAGGATTTCGAATACAGCACCACGGAGGCCTGGCGGTACAGGTCGGCGTCGGAGCCGGGGCGAATGCGCTCGAAGTCGAGCGGGTAACCCAGGCCGCCACGGTAGCGCACCCACACGATGTTGTTGGCGCGGTCCTGCCACATCAGGTCGCCGTTGCCTGCAATCACCTCCGCCAGGCTGGCGGCCGGCTTGAAGTAGCGTGCGTACTTGCTGGCGTACATGCCGTTCGTCGGGCTCACTTTGGCGTCGTAGCGGTAACTGTTGTTGCCCGACATGATGTACCCGGCCGCTGTTGTCGAGCCATCGAAGCCGATGCCGATGACGAACGAATCGGTGTCTCGGAATGCGTTGATGACGTTGAAGGCAACGCTCTTCGGCAGAGGATCATTCGGGAACCGGAGCACGAAGCGCCCACCGGCCCGAGCCGCGAAGTGCCTGAACCCTTGCTTGGTCGGGTCGGTGGTGCCGTCGGCCACGACCCATCGGCCGATCTCATTGCCGTTGTCGTCCTGCCGTACCGCTTGCATCGCGTTGTAGAAGCGGTTCCCGTCTGCATTGAAGTCGGTCTCGAACCCGCGAATGCCGAAGTACCTGCCGTCGCAACTCTGGCCGTTCTTGCCGGCCGGAGCCACCTGCTGGCAGCCGCCGCCTGCGGTGAAGAACGGGTAGTCGTAGACCCAGTAGTTGCCCTTGGGCCCCCAGTAGCCATTCGCGTCCCACACCGCGCCGGCCAGCGTGTAGTTGCGGGTGTTGAAGGGTTGCCCGTCCAGGTTCGGCGGCAAGGTTCGGTAGCCTGGGTGGCTGTTGATCAGGCGGTTGTTCGTGTTGCGCACCGTGCCCACTTCAACCGGCATCAGGTAGTAGTCGTCCGTCTTGAACATGCCGCTGGGCTTGCCTTCGACGAACGCGAAGTTGACGGCGGTGTTGTCTTTCATGTCGACCGCCGAGTGGTAGGTCGCGAAGGCCGACGGCGGGTCGTATGGCCACTGCTTGAAGTAGCCGGTGCCGTTGTTCAGGCTCAGGCCCACCATCAATCCACGCTGCAACGTGGCGGCTTGACTCGTGGAGCCGGCGAAGTGCACCCCCACGTTGTCGGCGGTCACCCATTCGAGATAGTCCGGTACCGAGGTGTAGTTCTGGTACGCGCCGTCCAGATTCTTGTAGGCGACGATGCCTTTCAGCGTGAAGCGAACGCGGTTGCCCAACTCGTTCGTGTTGCCGGTGTCTTCGCTGCCGTCGACCGTGGGCGAGTAGATGTTCGGGCCGACATTGCCCGCCGCGTCGATCGGCGAGAACTTCAGCATCACGCCTCTCATCTTGTTGGAGTGTGAAGTGTTGTACTCGAACACACCGTGTGGCAGGCGGTCCGGCAACATAGGCACGGCCGCCGACAGCCCGAGCGCCTTGCGCGGGTAGGCCAGCCAGAAGCCCAGCCCCGATGCATCACCGGCGCTGTTGTTGCGCACGATGTTGTCCGGGTTCGTCAGCCAGAAGCCCGACGGGCCGCCGTTCGAGACGGTGCCTTCGTGCAACTGCAGCAGCTTGTCCGGTGCCGGTGAGCGCACCATCAGTGCGAGGTTGCCCTCGAACACGTTGCGCCGCTCGACGGCGTCCTCCAGGAAGAAGGCGTGGCCCTTGATGTCTTCGCAGATGTTGTTCTGCACCGCCACGCCGTTGGTGGCGTGTAGCACGATGCAGCGGTTGGCCGAGTTCCAGATGGCGCTGTTGCGCACGATGTGGCCGGTGGCGTCGCCGATGAAGGCGCCGGTGCTCTGGGCGTAGCTCAGCATGTGCCAGTGAATCGGGTAACGGCCGGTCACGCCGGCCTGGCCGGCGCGGCGGAACTCGACACCGTCGATCACGACCTTCGACGCGATGTTCATCACCATCAGGTGAACACCGAAGCCGTTGGTCTTCCAGTCGTTGTCGTCGACGCTTTGCACGACGATGTTGCGGCTCAGGTTGGCGACCTCCGCACGCTCGTCGAGCACCGTGGGGGCGGGCAGGGCAGGCGGCGTGTAGGTCGGGTCGGGCGTCAGGCTCATGCCGGCGGCCGTCACGTATTGCAGCTTGCCCCAACGGAACTTGGCGACGCCGGTGGTGGTTTTCAGTGCCTTGCCGGTCGAGGTTAACGCCAGGGTCAGGCGCTCGGTCTCGGCGATGCTGTAGTAGTCGCTCGGTGCGACCGCAATGGTGCTGCCGGCGGCCCAGTTGAGCGTGTCGGCCGTCGTGAAACTGGTGCTGCCGGCCTGCGCGTGGTCGTTGAGCTTGGTCCACACCGGCGACGGCGCCACGCCGTACATCGCGAGCTTGCCGCCGTCCACGATGATGCCGCGCGCAACGCCGTTGTTCGTGGCAACCGGGGCGCCTGTCAGCGTGATGGTGGCCTTGCTGACGAAGCGTTGCGTGGCGCTGCCCACGTTGAGCGCGCCGCTGACCTTGATGCTGGCGGCGGTCAGCGAAACATCACGGTCGGCGAAGGTCAGCGTGCCTTGAATATCGAGCGCACCGAGTGATGCCGTGCTGGTGTCCAAAATGATGGCGCGGCCGACCGGAATGACGACCGTGGCGCCGGCGCCCGGCAGCGTACCGCCCCATGTGGCGGGGTTCGACCAGAGCAGTTCGGTCGGCTTCGGTGCCGGCGCCGGAGCGCTCGGGTTGGTGGGAGTGACCGGCTTGGCCACGGCACCGAGCACGGCGCCCGGGCCGGCGCGTACACCGAGCGGGTCGGATGTTGATGCATCGGCTGCGGGCGTGCTGGTGTCGGGTTCGGCGGACGGGCTGTTGCCGCCGCAGGCTGCAAGGGTTGCTGCAAACAGCAGCGAGGCGCACAGGCCGGCAGGGCGGGCTTTACTTGGCTGATTGAACACGACGGCTCCATCTCGGAAAACTTAAAATCGCTGCCCGAGGCCGGGCGACGTGAAAAAAAACGCTGGCTGAGCGTATGGGACGGGTGTGACGCCATCGCAGGGTGCGCATCGAGCCTGGGGCTGACAGCGCCATCAACAAACAACCCGATGCTTCCGGGGAGCGAGCACGGCTGTGGGTGCAAACGCCGTGCCACGAACCAGAGCGGTACAACTGCACGACGCAAGGCCGCCGAGGCCGGCTTTCAGGCGATCTCGTTACACACCCGACAGGGCTGGCGTTTTGCGGCCGGCGGGTGATACGGGTGGTTGCGAAGCCGACACGATTCGCCTGCTCGAAACGTTTCGATGCCGTGGTGGGCAGCGGGCCTGCCGGCAGGCGCAACGCAACGGGACGGGGGCTCATGCGTCTACATCGGCGTTTCCGGTGGGGCGCTGAACAGCCAAGCTGTTACGAATGGAACGCGCGCCCGGGGCCGCTCATAACGCGGGTCGAGGGCAGTGCTGTCAGTTGCGTGGCAGTGGGGGCCCTCCGCTGCGGAACACGAAGTACTTGCTAGAAACATAAGACACGACGGTGTAGACGGGGATGCCGACCGCCTGCGCCAGATAGCTGTTCAGCCCGGCGCGGTGGATCAGAAGCATGACGACCAGAAGGTTCATCCCGTAGGCCACGAGCGCGACAAGCAGGAACTTGATGAAGGCGTCGCGTTGTGGCCCGCGGTAGGCGAAAGTCCAGCGGCTGTGGAGGCTGAAACTCACGACGATGCCGACCGCATAGCCGATCGCATTGGCCGGCGCATCGCTCACATGAAAGGCCCATTTGGCGATGTAGATCACCATCAGCCCGATCAGCGTGTTCGAGACGCCGACCACGATGAACTTCGCCAGTTCGCGAAGCTCCTTGGGGTTCATTTCCGCGACATGGTGTAGTACTGCCCGCCCAGCGGCAACCACTTCATGGACATTTCAAGCGGGCGCAATGCCTTAAGTGCGTGAGGAAAAAATATCCGGTACTGGACTTTGGTGGACCCGAAGCCGGCCGCGTCGAGCCGGGCCTTCATTTGCGCACCCTTGATCAGGCGCGCGTTCGCATCGAAGGGGCAGCTGTTGACGACCTTGACTGTCAACGGGTTGTACGGGTTGTGTTCGAAGATGAACAGGCTGCCGCTCGGGCGGATCACCCGGCGCAACTCCTTGAGCAGCGCCACATGTTCGTCGTGGTCGATGTGATGAAACACGCACATGGCGTAGGCGAGGTCGAAACTGTCGGCTTCGAAAGGAATTTTCGCGCCGTCGAAATGAGAATAGCGCGCGAGTGCAGGAAAGCGTTTTTCGGCCACCGACAGGCTGCGCTGGGAAGGGTCGAGGCAGGTCAGGCTGGAATTCGGAAAATGCTTGTTGACATACGCGATCGAGCCACCGATGCCGGCACCGAAATCAAGTATGTCGAGCTCGTCGGTCGGCTTGTGGGTGAGCGCAGAAATTTCAGCGGCAATATCGACGATCTTGTATTCGGCAAAGTATTCCGGCCCTTCGCCGGATGCCGCGATGCTGTCGGTGTGCATTGCATAGTATTCGTCCGCGAATTGGTCGAATTCGGCTTCGTTCATGGAGGCTCCTCAGGTGCGGTATTCGCCTTGCGTGCCTTGCCCGAAGGCGGCGCGCTCGGCAATCATCAATTGCGAAATGCCGATGGCCAGGCTGGTGCTTGCCACTGCGCCGGGTGCCGGCAGCACGACGGACCGAAACTGCACGCGGCGCGAATAAAGGCTTGTCATGCGGTTGGCGCTGGTCACGATCCGCGGCGCTCGGCGCACGATGCGCTTGAAGGTCGACACGATCTCGGCAATGGTCGTCGGCCGCTCCGACGCCACGATCTTGACCAGGAACCGGCGGGTGTCGGGCTGCGCACGCAGCGACCGGATCATCGCGTTGGCGGCGTCGTCAGCAGAAATGTAGTCACGGATGGTATCGAACGGCACATAGATCTGGATCAACTGGTTTCGAATAATCTTGCGTGCAATATGCGTCAGCAAGCCTTGTTTCTTGCCGCTTGCCTGCCCGGGCCCGTACAGGGTCGAGATTCTGGCAGCCATGCCGCAAAGGTTCGGGTGCGACTGCACGAATGTGGCGACCAGGTTTTCCTGCTGCAGTTTTGCGAGCGCGTACGGCGTGGTCGGGTGAGCTTGTGTTTGTTCGGTGATCACGCTGTCGGTCGAGCCGGCATAGATGGCGCCGGCAGAACTTGCCAGTGAAACAGCGCCCGGCGTGCTCATCAAACGCGTGCTGGCGCCGAGCAATTGCAGCATTTGCGTCAGCGCACGTGTTTCAGGTTGAATTTCAGCTTCGCCGCCGCTCATGGTGCCCACGCCCGCGGCCCAATAGAGTTCCCAGCGCGTGCCATCGCCCAATTGCGCCTCAAACTGTTCGATGGCGGCCTTCATCGAAGCTTCCAGCGCCACCGGGTCGTGCCACTGGAAGCGCGCTTGCGGCACGAACAGCGCTGTGCTGTCGCGGCGCAGGGCACGGCACAGCGCCGCTCCCAGCAAACCCCCGCTGCCGATCACCCAGGCGATGGCCATCAGCGCTTCACCTTCGGCCGCGTGGGTTTGGTACTGACGACGTACAGCGGTTTGCCCATGGCGATCCCCATCGTGACCGCCAGGTATTCCGCAATCACGCCGAGTGCCATCAGGATGCTGCCGGAGAAGAACGACACCACGATCAGCAAGGAAGCCCAGCCCTGAACCGGCACCTGACCGTAGAGCTTGCCGTACAAAGCGTAGGCGGCAATGGCGATGGCCAGAATCACCGAAATGAAGCCAACGATGGTGATCAGGCGCAATGGCCGCGTGCCGGTCGTGAGGATCAAGGTCCAGAAATGCGACAGCAACTTCACGAACGAATAGCCGGACGGGCGGTCCAGTTCGATGCGGAGCTTGACCGGGCAATGGCCGATTCGCCCCGCGATCCAGAACAGGCCCACGTCGAGGTAGACACCGTTGCCGCAATAGGCAGCGAGCGTGCGCGCGATTTCACCGTCCACGAAGCGGAAGCTGTTGAACTTGCCCATGCCGGCATTGCCCAGCAGGCGCACGCTGATGGCCTTGGCGGTGCCACTCAACAGGTTGCGCAACATGCCGTGGGGTGGGGGGTTCACGGGCTGGGCATAGACCACCTGCAGTGACGAAGCCAGCGCGGCGTCGAGCATGTTGCCGATGTCCACCGGGTCTTGCTGACCGTCTTCGTCGATGGTGGCAACCCAGTCACCGGACGCGCTGGCCATGCCGGCCATCGTGGCCGCATGCTGACCGTAATTGCGCGACAACCAGACCGGTTGCACGAACGGGTATTGCTCGCGAAGAAGCTCGATGGTCTGGTCGGACCGGTCGTGCCCGCAGTCGTGAACGAGCAGCACCTCGGACACCACGAATCGGTGCCCACCCGTTGTCAGCCGTTCTTTCGTCAGCGGCTCGATCTCGGCCAGCAAGGTCGGCAACGTGTGCTGCCCCTGGTACACCGGGACGATGACGGAAACGCTGATGGGCTTGTCTGGGTTCATGACCGATGCGGGTGAATTTGCCTGGTGCGCCGGGCTCATCGGCGACCGAACCAGGCCACTGAGCCGGGGTGGCCGTCGTAGCTCGAACGGCTCAGCCTGAGGTTGGACAGGTCGGCGTCGGTGCCGGCCGGAAGTTTGTAGATGGAGTATCGACCGATCTGCTTGACCAGCGGCGCCTGCGCGAGGATCCACGTCGCCGATTCCGGCTTCATCGAGAAATAGGTTCCGATCGCGGGTGTCAAGACCAGGTAGCGCTGGGCGTGGGGGACGGCCGCATCGGCCAACGGCGCCCGATCGATGGCGACGACCGGGCGGCTGGTCAGGTACCGCAGCGCGTACGGCACATACGAGTAAAGGCGCGCGTCGGCTGGCAGTTGATCGCGCAGATAAGCTGCGGCTTCCTGCTGGTGCTGGCGTGCCTCGAAGCGGCGGAAGTAGTCGAACGGCATTTCATGCGTCCACTCCCAACTGGCGTAATCGCTGTCCGACATCACCAGTGATCTCGTGGTGGTGCCGATGCTGCCGAACACGAACGCCAGCGCCACGCAGTGGCACAGCAACACGTGCCGCATCGACCCGCTGGCCAGCGCGCGAACCAGCAGCTCGCGCAAACCGAACGCTGCCAGCGCCGCAAAGCAGAACAGCGCGGGGAACGCATAGCGCAGGTGCGGGATGGGCGCGCGAACCAGCCATGCTGCAAGAAGCACGGCGCCGGTCACCGCCAACAGCGTCTCGAAGCGCGGTGCGTCGGTGGGGCTTGCAGCCGTTGTGGCCGCTGCAGCCTGCGGCCACCAGAACGCGCTGACGGTCATGACCGCAAGCCATGACAAAGGCGCAAGAGTCGTCAGCGTGAACCACTGGTTCAACTGCTTCGGGTAGTTCAGCGACCACGGGTCGAGGCCGGTCGCTGAGCTGACCTCGGCGGCCGGCATGGCATTGGCGGGCAAGCTCATCACCCACTGGTTGAGCAGGAACAGCGCGACGCCGATGGCGACGAAGGCCCAGGCGCCGAAGTTCAGGCGCAGCGCGATCCGGCGTTCGGGGGTCAGCCGCACGCTGCTGGCCAGCAACACGGCCGGGCCGACCAGCACGAGGTCGAAGCGCGCTGCTGCGGCGAGGCCGTTCAACAGCCCGCCGCCCGTGACACGCCAGGCGAGGGCCGCCCGCGTCGAGGCCCACACGGTCAGCGCTGCGAGCATCAGGCACAGGCCCATCGAGGTTCCCAGCGCGGCGGTGCCGACCTCTGCCGCGCCCGGCACGGCGACCAGCGGCGCGAGCATCACCCAGCGGGCTGCGGCGGGCGAACGCAGCTTGCTGTCGTGTCTGAGCACCAGCACGAACGCCAGGCCGAGGCAGGCGAGCGACACCATCCGGTGCAGCCAGACCCGGCTGCCGGCGGCCCATTCGAGCGCGACGTTCACCAGTGCGAACGGCCCGCCGCTGGTGACGATCAACTCGGTGCTGAGGTGCTCGACCTGCGGGTGCAGCGCACTGCGCAGGCCGTTCAGCACCCAGGCCTCGTCGGTGCCGAGCGTCATCACGAAAACCGCTGCGAGCGCGAGCAGGGCCCACGCGACAACACCCACACGCAAAGCGGCCGCCACAGCAGCCGCGGTGGTCGCGGGCTTCGGGAGCGGGAGCAGCATCAGCAAGAAGGGGTTGGCGGTGGAGACGCGGGGATGAGACGCGCGGCCCGGACGCGCGGCTCAGCCGCGAGCCAGGTGCGCGAGCCCGGGAGCCACGGCGTCCTTGGCCGACAGCACGAGCGGCACGCCGACGTCCGGCCAGGCGACGGCCACATCGGCGTCGTCCCAACGGAGTGCACGCTCGGCCTGCGGCATGTAGTAGCCCGTTGTCTTGTAGAGAAAGTCGGCGTGCTCGCTGACGACCAGGAACCCGTGCGCCAGGCCTGCGGGAATCCACAGCTGGCGTTGGTTGGCGTCGCTCAACTCCACGCCCACCCATTGGCCGTAGGTCGGGCTCGCGGGGCGAATGTCGACCGCCACATCGAACACGCAACCCTGCACGACCCGCACGAGTTTGCCCTGGGCGTGCGGCGGGGCCTGGAAGTGCAGGCCGCGCAACACGCCGCGCGCCGAGCGGGAATGGTTGTCTTGCACGAAGTCGACGTGGTGGCCGACTGCCACGTCGAAGGCCTTCTGGCTGAAGCTCTCGAAGAAGAAGCCGCGTTCGTCACCGAACACACGTGGCTCGATGATCAGCACATCGGCGATGGCGGTGGGCGTGACCTTCATCAGAAGCTCTTCTCGGTGAGCAGGCGCCGCAGGTACTGGCCGTAGCCATTTTTGAGCATCGGCTGGGCGATGGCTTCGAGCTGCGCGGCGTCGATCCAGCCCGAGCGGTAGGCGATCTCTTCCGGGCATGCCACCTTCAGGCCCTGGCGCTTCTCGAGCGTGGCGATGAACTGGCTGGCTTCGAGCAGGCTGTCGTGGGTGCCGGTGTCGAGCCACGCGAAGCCGCGGCCCATCATCTCGACATGCAGTTGGCCCTGCGCCAGGTAGGCGGCGTTGATATCGGTGATCTCGAGTTCGCCGCGTGGCGAGGGTTGGGTGTGGGCGGCGATCGTGCACACCTGTTCGTCATAGAAGTACAGGCCGGTCACGGCGTAGTTGCTCTTCGGCGCCTTGGGCTTTTCTTCAATGCTGAGCGCGCGCCGCTCGGCATCGAACGCGACGATGCCGTAGCGCTCGGGGTCGTTCACGTGGTACGCGAAGACAGTGGCGCCGCTCGTTCGTTCGTCGGCCCCCGTCAGCAGGTGTTGCAGGGCATGGCCGTAGAAGATGTTGTCGCCCAGCACCAGTGCGCTCGGGTGGTTGCCGACAAAGTGTTTGCCGAGGATGAACGCCTGGGCCAGGCCATCGGGGCTGGGCTGGACGCAGTAGCTGATGTTCACGCCCCATCGGTTGCCATCGCCCAGCAGGTGCTCGAAACGCGGTGTGTCTTGCGGCGTGCTGATGAGCAGGATGTCGCGTATGCCGGCGAGCATCAACGTGGCCAGCGGGTAATACACCATAGGCTTGTCGTAGACCGGCAGCAACTGCTTGCTCATGGCCAGCGTGGCCGGGTGCAGCCGGGTGCCGGAGCCGCCGGCGAGGATGATGCCCTTGCGTTGAAGTGTGTTCATGTCGGTGCGCGGGTTCGTCAGGTCAAAACTTCGGTCAACATGCGTTCGACGCCACTCTGCCACGGCGGCAGGGACAGGCCGAACGTGGTTCGCAGCTTCTGCGTATTCATGCGCGAATTCCCTGGCCGGCGGGCGGGCGTGGGGAAGGCGCTGGTGGGCACGGCCTCGATGGCGCCGGCGGGCACGGTGATCGGCTGGCCGAGCGCGCGGGCGAACTCGATCACGTGACGCGCGTAGCCGTGCCACGTGGTTTCACCCTCGGCGGCCACATGGTAGGTGCCCTGCACCTGCGGCGTTTGCACAGCGGTGCGAAGCATGTGGGCAGACACATCGGCCAGCAGGTCGGCGCCGGTCGGGGCGCCGGTCTGGTCATTGATGACGGTCAGGCGGTCGCGCTCCTTGGCGAGCCTGAGCATGGTCTTGGCGAAGTTGTTGCCGCGCGTGGCGTAGACCCAGCTGGTGCGCAGAAGCAGGTGGTGGCAGCCGCTGGCGTGGATCGCGTTCTCGCCTTCGAGCTTGGTGCGGCCGTACACGCTGAGCGGGCCGGTTGGCGAGCCTTCGGCCCAGGGTTCACTGCCGCTGCCGTCGAACACGTAGTCGGTGCTGTAGTGCAGCAGCCAGGCACCGAGCGCATGGGCTTCTCGCGCCAGCACGGCGGGCGCGGTGGCGTTCACAGCCTGGGCGAGTGCGGGTTCGCTCTCGGCCTTGTCGACGGCGGTGTGCGCGGCGGCATTGACGATGATGTGCGGCGCAATCGCCCGCACCACCGCAGCCAGTGACTCGGGCTCGGCGAAGTCGGCGCGCAGGTGGCCGGGGCTGTGGCGGTCGAGTGCGATCACCTCGCCCAACGGCGCGAGCGCACGTTGCAACTCCCAGCCGACCTGGCCGTTCTTGCCGAGCAGCAGGATCTTCACGGGCTCGGGTGGCGCGAGGCCCGCTCGCCGTATTGGGTGTCGACCCACTCGCGGTAGGCGCCGCTCTGCACATGGCCGACCCATTGCTGGTTGTCGAGGTACCAGCGCACCGTTTTGCGGATGCCGCTCTCGAAGGTTTCGACCGGCTTCCAGCCCAGCTCGCGCTCGATCTTGCGCGCGTCGATGGCGTAGCGGCGGTCGTGGCCGGGGCGGTCGGTCACATAGGTGATCAGGCGGGCGTAGCTGCCGGCCGGGTCGGGCTGCATCTCGTCGAGCAGGGCGCAGATGGTGTGCACGATGTCGATGTTGGGCTTCTCGTTCCAGCCGCCGACGTTGTAGGTTTCGCCCGGCGTGCCGCGTGCCAGCACTTCGCGAATGGCGGCGCAGTGGTCTTTCACGAACAGCCAGTCGCGCACCTGCTGGCCGTCGCCGTACACCGGCAGGGGCTTGCCCGCCAGGGCGTTGACGATCATCAGCGGAATCAGCTTCTCCGGGAAGTGATAGGGCCCGTAGTTGTTCGAGCAGTTGGTCGTGACGACCGGCAGGCCGTAGGTGTGGTGCCAGGCGCGAACGAGGTGGTCGCTCGCGGCCTTGCTGGCCGAGTACGGGCTGTTCGGCTCGTAGAGATGGGTTTCGGTGAACGGGGCGTCACCCTTGCCGAGCGAGCCGTAGACCTCGTCGGTCGAGACGTGGTGGAAGCGGAACGCGGCCTTCGCGTCGCCGGTCAGCGTGGCCCAGTGCGCGCGGGCGGCTTCGAGCAGGGCGAAGGTGCCGTCGACATTCGTCTTCATGAACGCCTCGGGGCCGTGGATGCTGCGGTCCACGTGGCTCTCGGCGGCGAAGTGGACGATGGCGCGCGGCTGGTGCTCGGCCATCAGTTTCGCCAGCAGTGCGCGGTCGCAGATGTCGCCGCGCACGAAGGTGTGGCGCGCATCGCCCGCGAGCGTTGCCAGGTTCTCCTGGTTGCCGGCGTAGGTGAGCGCATCGAGGTTCAGCACGGGCTCGGCGTTCACCGAGAGCCAGTCGAGAACGAAGTTCGCACCGATGAAGCCGGCGCCGCCAGTGACGAGGATCATGGGTCGGGGAGTCCTGTGGGTGAGGGGATGGATGACTTATGGGATGACTTGATGGGCGACTCAAGGAGCGCGGGCTACTTGACCCGCCCGTAGGTGTCTTCGAAGCGCACGATGTCGTCTTCGCCGAGGTAGCTGCCCGACTGCACCTCGATGATCTCGAGCGGTACCTTGCCCGGGTTGGTGAGCCGGTGCACCGTGCCCAGCGGGATGTAGGTGCTCTGGTTCTCGGTCAGCAGGATCACCTGCTCGCCGTTCGTGACTTCAGCGGTCCCGCTGACCACGATCCAGTGCTCGGCGCGGTGGTGGTGCATCTGCAGGCTCAGGCTCGCGCCGGGCTTGACCATGATGCGCTTGACCTGGAAGCGCGCCCCGGAGTCGATGCTGTCGTACCAGCCCCATGGGCGGTGCACCTGGCGGTGCAGCGTCTGCTCGCTGCGCCCCGACGCGGTGAGCCGCCCGACGATCTGCTTGACCTCCTGGCTGCGCGACAGGTCGGCCACCAGCACCGCATCGGGCGTTTCGACGACCACCACGTTGCGCAGGCCCACCACGCCCACCAGCCGGCTGGTGGCGTGCACCAACGTGTTGTGGCTGTCGCTGATGAGCGCGTCGCCCACGCTGCTGTTGCCTTGCGTGTCCTTGGGGCTGACCTGCCAGACGGCGTCCCAGGCGCCGAGGTCGGACCAGCCGGCGTCGAGTGCGACCATGCGGATGTCGCAGACCGAGGGGCACTTTTCCATCACCGCGTAGTCGACCGATTCGCTCGGGATCGCCGCGAACTCGGCCTTGCCGGGGCGGATGAACGGCGTGTCGTCGGTGCGCGCCGCCCAGGCCGCGCGCGAGGCGGTGGCGATGTCGGCGCGGAAGCGTTCGATGGCGGCCAGCCACACCGAAGCGCGCACCACGAACATGCCGCTGTTCCAGTAGTAGTGGCCTTCGTCGAGGTAGCGCTGGGCGGTGACAGCGTCGGGCTTCTCGACGAACTGCGCGACCTTCAATGCGTCGTCGCCCACGCCCGCGCTTTCAACGACTGCGGCGCGGATGTAGCCGAAGCCGGTCTCGGGCCGGTCCGGCGTGATGCCGAGGATGACGATGGCGCCGCCTGCGGCCACGCGCGCCGCGCGTTGCAGCGCGGCGGTGAAGGCTGGCTCGTCGGTCACGGTCTGGTCGGCCGGGCTGACCACCAGCACGGGGTCGTTGCCCCCTTCAAGCGCCTGCAACGCAGCCAGCGTCATGGCGGGCGCTGTGTTGCGGCCCATCGGCTCCAGCAGCACGGTCGGCGGTGCGAGCGCCAGTTCGCGGAGCTGGTCGAGCACCAGGAAGCGGTGTTCCTCGTTGCCGACGATGCACGGCGCGTTCACCACGATGTCGGCCGAGCCCAGCGCGCCGAGCCGGGTGGCCGCCTGTTGAAACAGGCTGCGGTTGCCCTGCAGCACCAGGAACTGCTTCGGGTGCTGTGCGCGCGACAGCGGCCACAGCCGTGTGCCGCTGCCGCCGGCCATGATGACGGGTTGAACGTGAAGAGAGTTCATGTGCAGGGGTGAGGTTGGGTTCGACGAGGCCGGAGCTTCAAAGCGCGCAGAGCACAAAAAGCGCGCAACACAGCGCGGTCAACCCACCAGCCCGTTCGGGTTCATGCGCTGCCAGCGCCAGGCATCGGCACACATGGTGTCGATGTTGCGCGTCGCCTGCCAACCCAGCAACTCGCGGGCCAGTGTGGCGTCTGCATATGACGTGGCCACGTCGCCGGCGCGGCGCGGTGCGAAGTCGCACGGGATGCTCTGGCCACTGGCGCGCTCGAAAGCCTTGACCACGTCGAGCACGCTGTAGCCCCTGCCGGTGCCCAGGTTGGCGGTGATCGAGCCCTTGCCGGCCAGCAGGTAGCGCAGCGCGTCCACATGGCCGGCAGCAAGGTCAAGCACGTGGATGTAGTCGCGCACGCCGGTGCCGTCGTGCGTGGCGTAGTCGCGCCCGAACACCTGGAGGCGCTCGCGCTTGCCCACCGCCACCTGCGCCACGAAGGGCAGCAGGTTGTTCGGCGTGCCGCGCGGGTCTTCGCCGATCTGGCCGCTCTCGTGGGCGCCCACCGGGTTGAAGTAGCGCAGCAGGGCCACGGCCCACTGCGGGTCGGCGCGGGCCACGTCGCGCAGGATGTTCTCGCTCATCAGCTTGGTGGCGCCGTAGGGGTTGGTCGCCGACAGGGCCGCGTCTTCGCGGATCGGCAACTGTTCGGGCAGGCCGTACACCGTGGCGCTGGAGCTGAACACCAGGGTCTTGCAACCGTGGCGTGTCATGGCCTGCGCGAGCGTGAGCAGGCCACCGACGTTGTTGGCGTAGTAGGCCAGCGGCTTCTGCGTGCTTTCGCCGACCGCCTTGAAGGCTGCGAAGTGGACCACCGCATCGATGCGTCCTGCCGAGAACAGCGCGTTCAGCGCCGCCGCATCGCCCACGTCGGCGCGGGTGAAGTCGGGTGTCGTTCCGCTCAACGCGGCAAGCCGCTCCAGCACCTGCGGGGAACTGTTCGAGAAGTCATCGATGCCGACCACGTCGAACCCGGCCGCCAGCAAGGCGAGCCAGGTGTGCGAGCCGATGAAGCCCGCCGCGCCCGTGAGCAGGATGCGCGGCGCGCTCATCGCAGCGTGAACTGGGCAATGCAGCTGGCGGTGTCGGCGGCGTACGAGAAGCCCGCGAACGTGGCACTGGCCGACGCATTGCGCGTCAGGTGCGACAGGCTGCAGCCGAAGGTCAACGCGCGCGAGAACGCATAGTTCGCACCGAGCGAGAGGCTCTTGGTCTCGTCGGTGCGCTCGTTGTTGCTGCCGTTGCCGGCCACGGTGAATGAGTCGACGAGATTGCTGCGCCGCCACTGCGCGCCGGCGTTGACGCTGATCTTCGCGGTGGCCGCATAGGTGGCGCCGACCGTCAGGCTGTTCGTGGTCTGGCTGCTCTCGGACAGGCCGAGGGCGGTGGTGCCGGTGGTCGGGTTCGTGAGGTTGAAGAAGCTCGAATTGGTACCGGCGTCCCGCGCCAGCGAGGCGTTGAAGCCGAGCTTGGCCGTGGGCGCGTAAGTGGCGCTCAGCGAGCCGGTCAGGCCGGAGAAGTCTCGGTCGCCGACGCGCGAGTTGCTCTGCTTCGTCCAGCTCAAGCGGGCACTGGTGGTGGTCAAGGCGCTCGGGCGCCAGTCGGCCAGCAGGTCGATGTTCTGACCTTTGACGGTGTTCTCGTCGAACACGCCAACGGCCACCTGCACACCCTTGGGCGATACGCTGCGCGACACGCGCAAGCCCGCGCCCACGTTGAGCGTGGCGCCGACCCGGTAGTTGCTGCCCAGGCTGAACGAGTCTTGCGCTGACTCGGAAGCCGCATACGCTGCCGCCGAGTAGTGCACGCGGCTGTGCGAATAGGCGCTGTTCAGCGTGAGCGCCGCATCGCCGCCCCAGGCAGCACGGGCGGCGAACTGCTCGGTCTGTGCGAGGTTGCGGTCGGTGCTGGGCGTGAGCGTGTTGTTGTTGTCGGCGTTGACGAGCTGTTGCGAAGCCGAGAACGACAGGCCGCCTGAGAGCTTCATGATGGTCGCGAAGTCCCAGCCCAGCGAGGTGTTGTAGCTGGTGTTGTCGAGCGTGGTCTGGTCCTGGTACTTGTTCAGCTGGACGCTGGCGTTCGCATAGATGCGCTGGCGGCCGATGGGCTGGTCGAAGCCTCCGACCAGGCCGGTGCTCGAATAGTTGTCGGACACGCGGTTCGGTGCGCGGTACACGTTCGAGTCGTGCGTCAGGCTCTGCGTGACACCGATGAAATACGGGCTCGGCTCATCGGCGCGTACTGCGCCACAGGCGGCAGCGGCAGCCAGTGCCACGAGCAGCGGTTGCCAGGCTGCGCGCTGCGCAGGCGTCAAACCATTCATACAGTTTCTCCCCGGGGTCAATAGGCGTGGCGGTCGAAGAACACCAGCCGTATCGTGCGCACGATGATCTGCAGGTCCAGGCCGAGCGACCAGTTGCGCAAGTATTCAAGATCGTATTCGACGCGCGCCTGCATCTTTTCGATGGTGTCGGTTTCACCACGGTGGCCGTTCACCTGTGCCCAGCCGGTGATGCCGGGTTTGACCTTGTGGCGAACCATGTAGGCCTTGATGATCTGGCGGTACTGTTCGTTGTGCGCCACTGCGTGGGGGCGCGGGCCGACGATGCTCATGCGGCCTTGCAGCACATTCAGGAATTGCGGCAACTCGTCGAGCGAGGTGCGGCGGATGAAGGCGCCGAAGCGGGTGATGCGCGGGTCGTGCTTGGTGGCCTGGCGCACCACGGGGCCGTTGTCTTGCGCCGTCATCGAGCGGAACTTGTAGACCATGATCTCGCCACCGTCCAGGCCGTTGCGCCGTTGCCGGAAGATCACCGGCCCGGGCGAGCTGATCTTCACGCCGATGGCGATGGCCAGCAGCAGCGGCGAGATGATCAGCATGATGACAATGGCCAGCACGATGTCGGACAGGCGCTTCACGAGTTCGTTGGTGCCGGTGAACGGCGTCTCGCAAATGCCCACGACCGGCACGCCGTTCATGTCCTGCAGGCGGCCCTGGATGATGCTGATGCCGAACACATCGGGCACGAAGAACAGCGACGCGGTGGTGCCTTGCACTTCTTCGAGCAGCTCGACGATGCGCGGCTGCGACCCCAGCGGCAAGGTGATGTAGACCTCGCGGATGCCGTTCTCGGTGACGAATGCGGCCACGTCCTTCAGGCCGCCGCGGCGCAGCGCGACGGCGTCGCCGTGAACCCGATCGTCGGTCCGGTCGTCGAAGTAGCCGGCGAAGTCCACGCCCTGATCGCCGCTCTCGGTGAGGGCCCGCGCCACCTTCACGCCCAGGCCACCGGCGCCGACCACGATGGCGGCCCTGCGCGCCTCGGGCCGGGCCGCCAGCTTGCGCACGACCAGGCCGCCCAGCCAGACGGCGACCCACTGGAGTACCGGCGTGACGACCAGCCACGTCATCAGCACGTTGTCTTCGAAGTAGTGCAGGCTGCGGGTGGCGTAGCCGCACAGCGCGAGGATTGCGACGAGCGTCACCCAGCTGGAGGCGATGTCGACGCCTGCGGCGATCAGGTTGTCGCGAAAGCGGTTGCGCCCCGGGAAAGTGAGCGCAAAGACGAGCAGGCAAAGGGTCAGCGCGGGCCGGTCCACGAGCTCGTCGAAATACACGGTCGCGAGCAAGAACGTGAGCACCGTGATGCTCGGCTCCAGGAACGCGGCAACCAGCGACGTCACCGACTGCGGTGCGCTGTAGAACGTTCTCTTGTAGGTGCGGTCGTCAAACATCGGTTCGGGTTGTTGTCACGGTTTGGCGCCAGGTGCCATCGAAAAGCCGATGCGAGCCGAAAAGTCTGCGTGTCCCGTGCCGTCGCGGGCCAAGACCTGTAGCGTGACGCGCGGATTCTCCATCAAAAACCGGACCCGACGAGCCTGCTTCCAAGGGGGGCGAAGGGGTCGGCGTGCCTACAATCCGTGCATGTTCCACACTCTCAACTCGCTTCTCGGCTCGGCTGCGATGGAGCGCGCCACCTTGCTGGCCAACCACGTGATCGGCGCCGAGCCGGCGGCTGTGGCGCGCCTGAAAGCCCACGCCGGAAGAAGCATCCGGTTGCACTTCGAGGGCTGGCCGTCGATGCTGCCGCCGTGGCCGCCCATGGCGTTCCGCGTCACCCCGGCGGGCCTGCTCGAATGGTGCGGCAGTGACGCTGCAACCGGGGACGCGGGCCTTGCGACCGAAGCCGACCTGCGCGTCAGCATCGACGCCTCGAACCCCGCGTTGGGCATGGTGCAGGCTTTGACGGGCGAGCGCCCGAAGGTCGACGTGGCGGGCGACGCTGCCTTCGCGGCCGACCTGAACTGGCTCTTCGACAACCTGCGCTGGGACCTGCAGGACGATCTCGAACGCGTCGTCGGTGCGGCACCGGCGCGCGAGCTTGCGCGCATTGCAGGTGGCGTGGCCGCCGGCCTGCGACAGGCCGCACAGGCGCTGGGCGCCGCCGCCAAGCGGGCCGGCGGCGCGGGGTGGGGCAGCACCGCTCAATGAGGCACATCGCGCGGCTGTTCTTCATCTGCATCACGGTTCTGCGCTACGGGCTCGACGAACTGGCACTGTCGAGCTTCCAGCAGCGCTGGGTGCGGCTGCTGGTGCGGGTCATGACGATCGGCCGCACGCTCGATGCCCCGCGCGGCGAGCGCCTGCGCATGGGCCTGGAGCGGCTCGGGCCGATCTTCGTGAAGTTCGGGCAGGTGCTGTCCACGCGCCGCGACCTGCTGCCCGAAGACCTGGCCGACGAGCTGGCCAAGCTGCAGGACGACGTGCCGCCGTTCCCCGCCGCTCAGGCAAGGGCGCTGGTCGAGAAAGCGTTCGGCCGGCCCATCGACGAGGTGTTCGCGCGCTTCGATGCCGAGCCCGTCGCCAGTGCGTCTATTGCTCAGGTCCATTTTGCGCAGCTGAAAGACGGCCGCGAGGTCGCGGTGAAGGTGCTGCGCCCCGGCATGCTCGCGGTGATCGACGACGACCTGTCGCTGATGCGCACGATCGCACGTTGGGTCGAGCGGCTGTCGCCCGACGGCAAGCGCCTGAAGCCGCGCGAGGTGGTGGCCGAGTTCGACAACCACCTGCACGATGAGCTCGACCTGGTTCGCGAAGCCGCCAACGCCGCGCAGCTGCGCCGCAACATGCAGGGCCTGGGCCTCGTGATGGTGCCCGAGATGGTCTGGGACTTCTGCACCCAGAGCGTGATCGTGATGGAGCGCATGAACGGCGTGCCGATCAGCCAGACCCAGCGCCTGCGCGACGCGGGGGTCGACATCCCGAAGCTCGCGCGGGACGGCGTCACGATCTTCTTCACGCAGGTGTTTCGCGACGGCTTCTTCCATGCCGACATGCACCCCGGCAACATCCAGGTCAGCGTGGCGCCGGAGACCTTCGGCCGCTACATCGCGCTCGACTTCGGCATCGTCGGCACACTCACCGAAGTCGACAAGGAATACCTTGCCCAGAACTTCATTGCCTTCTTCCGGCGCGACTACAAACGCGTGGCCGAACTGCACGTCGAGAGCGGCTGGGTGCCGGCGGCAACAAGAGTCGACGAACTCGAAGGCGCGATTCGCGCGGTGTGCGAGCCGCACTTCGACCGGCCGCTGAAAGACATCTCGCTCGGCCAGGTGTTGTTGCGCCTGTTCCAGACTTCGCGCCGCTTCAATGTCGAGATCCAGCCGCAACTGGTGCTGTTGCAGAAGACGCTGCTCAACGTTGAAGGCTTGGGCCGCCAGCTCGACCCCGAACTCGACCTGTGGAACACCGCCAAGCCGTTTCTCGAGCGCTGGATGCACGAGCAGGTGGGCTGGGCCGGCTTCGTCGAGCGGCTCAAGAACGAGGCGCCGCGCTACGTGCAGCTGCTGCCCGAGTTGCCGCGCCTGCTGCACCAGGCGCTCAGCCCCAAGCCGGCCGCCGAGCAACGCATGATCGAAGCGCTGCTGTTCGAGCAGCGCCGCACCAACCGGTTGCTGCAGGCCGTCATCTACGCGGCGCTCGGCGTGCTCATCGGCGTGCTGGCCGCGCAACTGGCACTGCACTGGCGCTGAACAGCCCGCTGCAGCGGGCAGCCGCCACTGCGTACCAACGTACAATGCGCGGTTGTTTTCAATGGATCAAGAGCCCTGACATGCCTATCTACGCCTACCGCTGCGCTGAATGCGGGCACGCGAAGGATGTGCTGCAAAAGATGTCGGACCCGCTGCTCACGCAGTGCCCTGCGTGCGGCGCGCAAGCCTTCACGAAACAGGTCACGGCCGCCGGCTTCCAGCTCAAGGGCTCGGGCTGGTACGTGACCGACTTCAAGGGTGGCGACAAGCCCGCCGCGCCGTCCAAGGAAGGCGCAACCGGCGACGCGCCGAAGACTGATGCCGCCCCGGTCGCCAAGGGCGATGCACCGGCCGCCGCGCCCGCCGCAGCGGCGCCGGCAACTGCCGGCTCCGCCGCCGGGTCTGCGCCGGCGCCCGCGCCCGCGCCCGCCGCCGCACCGGCCACCGGCACCAAGTGAGCGAAGTTCGCCCACCGCCACGCCCCGCCACGCGCCGAGAACCCACGTGAAAAAGTACCTCATCGCCGGCCTGCTCGTGTGGCTGCCGTTGGCCATCACGATCTGGGTGCTGCAGGCCGCGCTCGGCTTGCTCGACGGCGTGTTCGGCTGGTTCCTGACCGCCACGCAGGCCGTGCTGCCGGAGGGGGCCGCCGGCACGATCGGCCTGCTGCGGCAGATTCCCGGCCTCGGCGTGATCGTGCTGCTCGCCGGCTTGCTGCTGACCGGTGTGTTCGCCGCCAACATCGTGGGCCAGTGGTGGCTCAACCAGGGCGGGCGGCTGCTCGCCAAGATCCCCATCGTCAAGTCGATCTACAGCTCGGTCAAGCAGGTGTCCGACACCTTGTTCTCGAGCAGCGGCAACGCGTTTCGTGAAGCCGTGCTGGTGCAGTACCCGCGCCAGGGCAGCTGGACCATCGCCTTCGTCACCGGCAAGCCGGGCGGCGAGGCCGCCATTCACCTGAGCGGCGACTACGTGAGCGTGTACGTGCCCACCACGCCGAACCCGACCTCAGGCTTCTTCCTGATGGTGCCGCGCGCCGACGTGATCGTGCTGCGAATGAGCGTCGACGAAGCGCTGAAGTACGTGATCTCGATGGGCGTGGTGGCGCCGCCCGTGCACCCGATGAACGCCGCACCGGCCATACCGGTTGCCCGCGCAGCCGCGCCCGAGCCGGTCCGAAATTGACCGGGCTGGGCGGCCCGGCCACCGCCCAGCGCCACGGCCTGCAACACAGTGCCGCAGAGCCCCCTGAACAACACCAAGGCGGCAGGCACTGCGGGTGCCAGCCCTCACCCGAACACCGTGGAGTGATTTCATGAGAACAACGTATTGCGGCCTCGTCAGTGAAACGCTGATGGGCCAGACCGTGACGCTGATGGGCTGGGCCCACCGCCGCCGTGACCATGGTGGCGTGATCTTCATCGACCTGCGTGACCGCGAAGGCATCGTGCAGGTCGTGTGCGACCCGGACCGCGCCGAGATGTTCAAGGTGGCCGAAGCTGTGCGCAACGAGTTCTGCCTCAAGATCATTGGAAAGGTCCGTGCACGGCCCGACGGCACGGTCAACGCCAACATCACCAGCGGCAAGATCGAAGTGCTCTGTCTGGAGATCGAGGTTCTGAACCCCAGCATCACGCCGCCGTTCCAGATCGACGACGACAACCTCTCCGAGACCACGCGCCTCACGCACCGCGTGCTCGACCTGCGCCGCCCGGCCATGCAGCGCAACATGATGCTGCGCTACCGCGTGGCGATGGAGGTGCGAAAGTTCCTCGATGCGAACGGTTTCATCGACATCGAAACCCCGATGCTGACCAAGAGCACGCCCGAGGGCGCGCGCGACTACCTGGTGCCGAGCCGCGTGCATGAGGGCATGTTCTTCGCGCTGCCGCAAAGCCCGCAGCTCTTCAAGCAACTGCTGATGGTGTCGGGCTTCGACCGCTACTACCAGATCGTCAAGTGCTTCCGCGACGAAGACCTGCGCGCCGACCGCCAGCCCGAGTTCACCCAGATCGATATCGAGACCAGCTTCCTCACCGAGGAAGAGATCCGCACGATGTTCGAGGGCA
>JANXWV010000122.1 GCA_025350965.1 Rhizobacter sp. | reverse complement strand
GTGCTCGATTCATTCCCCATCGTGCGCGAGCAGGACATGGCGGCGTTCGGCCGCTACAGAACGAAGGACGATGTGCTGGCGCAACTGCGGCTCGCACGCGACGTGGGTTGAAACCCTCGCGGCCGGTGCGCAGAGCACACGGCGCAAAGTCGCTGAACGACGCGCCAGGCTACCCGTGCAGGCGGCTGTGCCGGGGCACGCTGGCGAGCAGGAACTCCATCTGGTCGGCCAGGATGCGCCGGCCGCGCAGGATCATGTCTTCGTGCAGGCTGGGCACGTAGGGCATGTAGAGCAGGCTCATGTTCGCTTCTTCGGGCAGCTTGTTGCCCTTGTGGCCGTTGCACGGCCGGCAGGCGGTGATGCAGTTCATCCAGGTGTCGTGGCCGCCGCGCGAGGTGGGCACGATGTGCTCGCGCGTCAGGTCGTCGAAGTGGGCCTGGCCGCCGCAGTACGCGCAGATCTGCCGGTCACGCGCGAAGAGCTTGGGGTTCGACAGCGCCGGCGTCTGGCGCCAGGCCCGGCTGGGCACCGAGCCGCGCACCGCAATGATCGGGTGCACCTCAATGCGGGACTGCAGCCCGGTGCGCCGCTGGGTGCCGCCGCGCAGCACGAAGAAGGCGTCGCCCAAGGTCCACGCGATACCGTCGGTCGCATAGATCACCGCCGCTTCCTTGGCCGAGATCCATGCTTGCGGCCGACCCGAAATGTCGAGTTGCAAGACTTCCATGGTGCTTCGAGCGTAATGCATGTAACGCGTGTCCCTCAAGCCCCCGATCATGCGCCTTGTGCAGGCGCACCACAGGCGTGGGGCCGTGTTGTCATGGCCACGTCATCGGCGGCGGGTCACCGATGGCAACGCATCGTTCGGCGGGTTAACCCTGGCCAACGCCACGCCGGGTGCGCCGTTCTAGGCGCGAACGCCTAGAAAAACACGGCTGCGGATCGGGCCCGTGGCCCACGCCTACCGCAATCTTCTGCAAAATAGCACGGTCGTTCGTTTTTTCGATTCAACCCTGCGCTTACCGTGACCGACCCCCACCCCGACCCCCGCCCTGCCGAAGCCACTGCACCGCTGCGCCCGTTGATGAAGGGCCGCCAGACGCGCGCCACGATCCTGGACGCCGCGCTCGCGCTCGCATCGCACATGGGGCTCGAAGGGCTGTCGATCGGCGCGCTGGCGGAAGTGACGCAGATGAGCAAGTCGGGCGTGTTCGCGCACTTCGGCTCGCGCGAGGAGTTGCAGATCTCGGTGGTGCGCGAGTACCACGCCAAGTTCGCCGACGAGGTGTTCTTCCCGGCGATGGCCGAGCCGCGTGGCCTGCCGCGCCTGCGGGCGCTGTTTGACCGCTGGATCAAGCGCGTCACGGTCGAGATCGATTCGGGCTGCATCTACATCAGCGGCGCGGTCGAGTTCGACGACCGGCCTGGCCCGGTGCGTGACGCGCTCGTCGGCATGGTGCAAACATGGCAAAGCTCGCTCGAGCGGGCGATCGAGATGGCGGTCGATGAAGGCCACCTGCGCGCCGACACCGAACCGGCGCAGATGCTGTTCGAAGTGCACGGCCTGATCCTCGCGCTGCACCACGACGCGCGCTTCCTGCGCCACCCGGGCGCCGACGAGCGCGCCCGCGCCGCCTTCGAGCGCGTGCTCGGCCACTACACCGCGTTGCCCGGCGCTGCGCACGGCCCCGCCACCGTGAACACGGCGCCCGCCGCGCCGCGCCGCAAGCGCACCACCTCATCCGTTTGACCTATCCCCAGGAGCTTCACGCCATGCCCCACTACACCCCGCCCCTGCGCGACATGCAGTTCGTCATGCACGAGGTGCTGAACGCCGTCGATGAGTTGAAGGCCCTGCCGGCACACGCCGACATCGATGCCGACACCATCAACGCCGTGCTCGAAGAAGGCGGCAAGTTCGCGGCCAACGTGATCGCGCCGCTGAACCAGAGCGGCGACGAAGAAGGCTGCACGCTCGACCGCGCCACGCATGAAGTGACCGCGCCGAAGGGCTTCAAGGAGGCTTACGCCAAGTACGTGGAAGGCGGCTGGCCCGCACTGAGCAGCGACCCGGCCTTCGGCGGCCAGGGCCTGCCGCACATGGTGAACCAGTGCATGTACGAGATGATGAACTCGGCGAATCAGGCGTGGACGATGTACCCCGGCCTCTCGCACGGCGCCTACGAGTGCCTGCACACCCACGGCTCCGACGAGCAGAAGCGCATGTACCTGCACAAGCTCACCAGCGGCGAGTGGACGGGCACGATGTGCCTGACCGAATCGCACTGCGGCACCGACCTCGGGCTGCTGCGCAGCAAGGCCGAACCACAACCTGACGGCAGCTACAAGCTCACCGGCAACAAGATCTTCATCTCCGCCGGTGAGCACGACCTGGCCGCGAACATCGTGCACCTGGTGCTGGCCCGCCTGCCCGATGCGCCGGCCGGCTCGAAGGGCATTTCGCTCTTCATCGTGCCGAAGTTCCTGGTCAATGCCGACGGCTCACTCGGCGCGCGCAACACCATCTTCTGCGGCGGCCTGGAACACAAGATGGGCATCCACGGCAATGCCACCGCGCAGATCAACCTCGACGGTGCCGTCGGCACGCTGGTCGGCCAGCCGAACAAGGGCCTGGCGGCGATGTTCGTGATGATGAACGCGGCCCGCCTGGGCGTGGGCATGCAGTCGCTCGGCCTGACTGAAGTGGCCTACCAGAACGCCGTGGCGTACGCGAAAGACCGCATCCAGATGCGCTCGCTCTCGGGCGTGAAGAACCCCGACAAGCCGGCCGACACGATCATCGTTCACCCCGATGTGCGCAAGATGCTGCTCACTGCGCGCGCCTATGCCGAAGGCGGCCGCGCTTTCGCGATGTGGACGACGCTGCAGCTCGACAAGGAACTCGCGAGCACCGATCCGGAAGTGCGTGCCGAGTGCAACGACCTGGTCTCGCTCGTCACGCCCATCGTGAAGGCCTTTCTCACCGACAACGCATGGATCGCCACCTCGCACTGCATGCAGGTGTTCGGCGGCCATGGCTACGTCCGCGAATGGGGCATGGAGCAGTACGTGCGCGACGCGCGCATCAACATGATCTACGAGGGCACGAACACGATCCAGTCGCTCGACCTGCTGGGCCGCAAGGTGCTGGGCGACAACGGTGCCAAGCTCAAGAAGTTCGGCAAGCTGGTGGCTGAGTTCATCGAGGAAGAAGGCACGAACGAGGCGATGCAGGAGTTCGTGAACCCGCTGGCCGACCTGGGCGACAAGGTCACCAAGCTCACCACCGAGATCGGCATGAAGGCGTTCAAGAACCCCGACGAGGTGGGTGCGGCCGCGGTGGACTATCTTCGCGTCTGCGGCCACCTGGTGTTCGCGTACTTCTGGGCCCGCATGGCCAAGGTGGCGCTCGAAAAGCTGGATGGCGGCGACCCGTTCTACCAAGCCAAACTCACGACCGCGCGCTTCTACTTCGCCAAGCTGCTGCCCGAGACGGCCACGTTGATCCGCACCGCGCGGGCCGGCTCGGCGAGCCTGATGGAAATGGACGAAGCGCTGTTCTGACCCGCCACTTCAAGGGAGACGAAAAATGATCCGAAACACTGTGCACCTCGGTGTGGCCTGCGGCCTCGTGATCGGCGCAACGCTTGCCCATGCGCAGGCCACGCCGGCCGGCTTGTGGAAGACCATCGATGACGAGACGAAGAAGGAGAAGTCGTTGATCCGGCTGACCGAGAGCGGCGGTGTCATCACCGGCAAGCTGGAGAAGCTGCTCGACCCCGCCACCAAGCCAGACGCGGTGTGTGACAAGTGCACCGACGAGCGCAAAGACAAGCCGGTTGTCGGCATGACGCTCGTCAAGGGCGTCAAGCAGAACGGCGCCGACAAGGCCTTGTGGGACGGCGGCGAGATCCTCGACCCGAACAACGGCAAGGTCTACAAGGTGCGGCTCG
>JANXWV010000047.1 GCA_025350965.1 Rhizobacter sp. | reverse complement strand
GCAGCAACCCACCGCAGTGGAAGGTCAGAGAAAGTCAGAGCTTCTTCGCGTACTCTTCCATGGGCTTGTCGTTGGGCGACTTGAGTGTTTCCTTCAGCGTTTCGCTCATCGCCAGACCCACGGTCGCGCCGGTGGGCGGCGTGGGTTGCAGGAACCACTTGGTGTACAGCTTGTTGATCTCGCCCGACTTGACCAGGCCCGCGATCGTGGCGTTGACGATCTTCTTCAGGCCTTCGTCGTCCTTGCGCATCATGATGGCGATGGGCTCGACCGACAGCACCTCGCCCACGATCTTGAAATCAGCCGGGTTCTTGGAGCGTGCGATCAAGCCGGCGAGCAAGCTGCCGTCCATGACGAATGCGTCGGCGCGGCCGGATTCAACGAGCAGGAAGCTGTCGGAGTGGTCCTTGCCGAACAGTTCCTTGAACTCCAGGCCAGCAGCGCGCTTGTTCTTGCGAAGCGTCTGAACCGACGTGGTGCCGGTGGTGGTGGCCACGGTCTTGTCTTTCAGGTCGGCGACCGACTTGATGCCCGACGTCGCCTTGACCGCAATGCGCACTTCCTCGACGAAGGTGGTGTTCGCGAAGCTCACGTCTTTCTGACGCGTGGCGTTGTTGGTGGTGGAGCCGCACTCGATGTCGACGGTGCCGTTCTGCACCAGCGGAATGCGGTTCTGCGACGTGACGGGCTGGTACTTGATGGTCAGCTTCTTGCCGATGGCTTTCTCGATGTTCTCGACCGCCGCTTCGCAGATCGCCACGTGGTAGCCCACGTACTTCGAGCCACCGAGCGTGTACGACAACACACCCGACGATTCACGCACGCCCATCGTGATGGAGCCGCTCTCCTTGACCTTTTGCAGCGTGTCAGCGGTCTGCGCCTGGACGCTTGCGATCGCAACCATGGCGGCGGCCAGGGCCACGGTGTTTGCGAACATCGACTTCTTCATGCGAACTCCTACGGGGTTGAAAGCGAAAGAACGGGATTCTAGGGATGGCGGCCGACGCGAGCGCTTAGGTTTGCCCGGGAGACTAGGGTTTTGCCGGAGCAAACGTCGCGGAAATCAGCCAGGAACCTGGTCGGTGGGGTACTTCCAAAAGTCCTTCAGCGAGTCGTTCATCGGCAAGCCCAGCGCAGTGTTCTTCGGTGGAATCGGCCGCATGAACCAGCGGTCGAAGGTAACACCCGCGAACAGCACGGGCAGGGCGAGCGCAGCAACGACAAGGCTTTTTACTGTCAGAACCCGAGTGCAAGCTTCATGCCGTGAGGCGCACCGGCTGCGTCAACCGCTCGGGCACGAGCAGCGCATTCATCTCGGCGGCGCTCATGATGCCCAGCGCCTCGGCCACCTCGGCAATCGTGCTGCCTTCCTGGCCCTGCAGCGCGAGCGCGGTCTTGGCGATCAGCGCTGCGCGCTCGTACCCGATGATGGGGTTCAGCGCCGTCACGAGCGTGACGGACTCGGCCACGCGCTTGGCCAGCAGGGCGTGGTTGGCCTGAATGCCTTGCACGCAGTTCACCTGCAAGGTCTTGCAGGCGTTCGTCAGGTGCCGGACGCTCTTGTACAGCGAATACCCCATGATCGGCTCGAAGGCGTTGAGCTGCAGTTGCCCAGCCTCCGACGCCATGGTGATGGTCACGTCGTTGCCGATCACCTCGAACGCGACCTGGTTCATCACCTCGGGGATCACCGGGTTCACCTTGCCCGGCATGATCGACGAGCCCGCCTGCCGCGCCGGAAGCTTGATATCGCCGAAGCCGGCCTGCGGCCCGCTCGACAACAAGCGCAGGTCGTTGCACACCTTGCTGAGCTTGCAGGCCACACGCTTGAGCACGCCCGAGAGTTGAACGAAAGCGCCGGTGTCCTGAGTGGCCTCGACCAGGTTCTCGGCCTTCACCACCGGCACGCCGCTCGCCAGTGCCAGCAGTGGAATCACGATCTCGGCGTAGCCCGCAGGCGCGTTGATGCCAGTGCCGATGGCGGTGGCGCCGAGGTTCACTTCGGTGATCAGTGCGCGCGCCTCGCGCAGCCGGAGTTCGTCTTCCTTGATCATGATGGCGAAGGCGAGGAACTCTTGCCCGAGCGTCATCGGCACCGCGTCCTGCAGTTGCGTGCGGCCGATCTTCAGCACGTCCTTGAACTCGATCGCCTTGGCCTCGAACGCACCGCGCAATTCGACCATTGCCGCAAGCAAGCCCTCGATGCCGAACCAGGCCGCCACGCGCAAGGCGGTGGGGTAGACGTCGTTCGTGCTCTGGGAAGCATTGACGTGGTCGTTCGGGTGCAGCTTGTCGTAGCTGCCCTTGGCGAAGCCCATGTGTTCGAGCGCGCGGTTGGCGATCACCTCGTTCGCGTTCATGTTGGTGCTGGTGCCGGCACCGCCCTGGATCACGTCGACCACGAACTGCTCGTGCAGTGCGCCGCCGATGAGTTCGTCGCAGGCTTGCATGATGGCGCTGGCGCGCGCGGCGTCGATCACGCCCAGTTCGGCGTTCGCCTGCGCGGCGGCCTTCTTCACGAAGGCCAGCGCGCGCACGAGCTCGGGCATCTGCGCCACGGTCTGGCCCGAAATCGGAAAGTTGTCCACGGCGCGCGCGGTGTGCACTCCCCAATACGCGGCGGCGGGGATCGCCATTTCGCCGAGGAAGTCGTGTTCGATGCGGTGCGAAATGTCAGACATGTTGCGGTGTTTCCAGCGTGGTTCGGTGCCGGCGCGAACTGTAGGGCGGGGCTGCACGCCGCGCCAATGCTGAATCTCCGGGCGGCCATGCAATCGCCGCATAACGAATCAGGGGCAACCCGCAGTCGATCCGGGGTCAGTGGGCCGCAGCCAGGAAGTCCCACAACGCCAGCGCACCGGGCTTGTTGTGGCGGGCGAGTTCCGGGCGCTCGCGGTAGATGCGGATGTCCATCGTCAGTTCGTGCGCGCCCATTGCTGCCGCGCGCACCAGACGTTTCGACTTGAACTCCTTCCGCACCGAACTGGCCGGCAGGAACGCGAGGCCGTGGCCCTCGACGGCCATCGCCTTCAGACCTTCGGCCATGTCGGTCTCGTAGATCGGCTCAAGGTGCAGCGGCTCCGGCGACAGCTTGGTGATGACCTCGACCAGCCGCCCAAGGTAGGCACCCTCGGCGTAGCTCAGGAACGGCACCCCGCGCCCGCCGGCGCTGCCGAGGCGGAACAGTGGCTGGCCTTGCGCATCGGGCTTGGTGCAGGCGATCAGCGTCTCGTGCCCGAGGCTCAGCATCTCGTAGCGCTCGGGGTTGAGCTGCAACGGCTGCGACGGGTGGTGGTAGGCCATCAGCAGGTCGCAGCTGCCTTCGGTCAGGTGCATGACAGCGTCGTGCACGTTCAACGCGATCAACCGGCTCTTCAAACCGTCGAAGCGCTTGCGCAGGTCCATGACCCAGTGCGGGAAGAAGGTGAACGCCAGCGAGTGCGGTACCGCGAACTCGATCATGTCGTGCCCGGCCGACTTGTGACCGCGCATCATGTTGCGCGCCGTCTGCAGCGAGCCGAGCACCTCGAGCGCTTGCCCGTGCAGCGTTTCGCCGGCTGGGGTCAACCGCGTCGGGTAGCTCGAGCGGTCGACCAGGTCAATGCCTGCCCAGGCTTCGAGCGACTGGATGCGCCTTGAGAACGCCGGCTGCGTGACATGCCGCAACTGCGCCGAACGCGAGAAGCTGCGCGTCTCGGCAAGGCTGACGAAGTCTTCAAGCCACTTGGTTTCCATCGGCTGGCAGTGTATGGGC
>JANXWV010000017.1 GCA_025350965.1 Rhizobacter sp. | reverse complement strand
CGTGGCCTGCGCGTGGCGCTCGCTCAACGCGCGCTGCGTTTCGGCCAGGTAGGCGGCGCGCGCTTGCACGCTCTCTTGCAGCGTGGCCTGCGCTTCTTGCAGGCGGGCGCGTTGTGTGGCCAGGTCGCGCTCTTGCTCGATTCGCTCGCGGGTGCGGTCTTGGCCGGCATGGTTCGACATGAAGCCCTGCTCGGTGAGGCTCTTGAAGTCGGCCTCGCGTTGCTGGGCGATGGGGAGGGTGGCGTCGAGCTTCGCGATGGTGGCGCGCACGGTGGCGGCTTCGGCTTGGTGCCTGGCTTTCTCGGCGTCCAGCTTGGCGAGTTTGGCGGTGATGTCTTGCCATTCGGCCTGGAGTTGGCGGGTGGTGGCTTGGCGGGTCGTGGCGCCCGCGCCCTCCCTTGCAGGGCGCGTTCCGGCCTGCAGGCCGGAATCGCTTGATGGGCTCGCCGCATGCGGCTCGAAAGCCCCATCAAGCCCCCAACCCTCTCCCCGAGGAAGAGGGGGTAATGCGGGAGAGTTCGTTCCCGATGTGAGTGCGTTGGCCAGCGCCTTGGTACGCGCCTGCTCAGACAACGCCGCGTTCCATTGCTCCTGCAGGCTCGCGCCGTCGGCGCTGGCGTTGGTGGCGTCGAGTTCGACCAGCACTTGGCCGGCCTGCACGGCTTCGCCTTCCTTGACCCACACGCGCTTGACCACGCCGGCTTCGAGCGGCTGCAAGGTCTTGGTGCGTTCGCTCACCACGATGCGGCCGGGTGCCACGGCGACGATGTCGATCTCGCCGAGCGTGGCCCACACGAGGGCGATGACGAAGAGCGCGCACACCGCAATCGCCACCCGGCGCGGCGCGGGGTGCGCGGGGGTGGCTTGCAGGCTCAGCGCTGCGGGCAGAAAGGCGGCTTCGTCGGCCAGCAGCTTCGGGCCTGCCAGCTCTTTGCGCATGGCCCATGCGGCACCAAAGACCGCGCGGTACCGCAAGGCCAGTTCGACCAGCGGGTGGCGTGGTGATGAGGTGCGACCACCGTCCGCAGAGCTGTCGGCAGAGCTGTGGACAGCGTTGTCGGCGGAGTGGTGGTTCATGCTGCTGCTCCCCCCTGCATCGACCACAGGTGCGCATACAGCCCCTGCGGCCGCTTCAACAACTCATCGTGCGGCCCTTGCTCCACGATCGCGCCCTTGTCCATCACCACGATCCGGTGGCACTGCCGGACCGAACTCAGCCGGTGCGCAATGATGATCACCGTGCGCCCTCGGCATATCGCTCCCATGTTTTTCTGCAGGATCGCTTCGCTCTCGTAGTCGAGCGCGCTGGTGGCTTCGTCGAAGATCAGGATGCGCGGGTGCGTGAAGAGCGCGCGGGCTATGGCGATGCGCTGGCGCTGCCCACCGCTCAGGCCGGTGCCCTGCTCGCCCACCATGGTGTCGTAGCCCTCGGGCAGCTCGGCGATGAACTCGTGCGCCCCAGCCAGCTGCGCGGCCTGCATCACCGCGCCGATGGGTGCGGCCGGGTCGGTGATGGCGATGTTCTCGCGCACGCTGCGGTTGAAGAGCAGGTTCTCCTGCAGCACCACGCCGATCTGGCGGCGCAGTTGCGCGGCGTCGATCAGGCTGATGTCGATGCCGTCCACCAGCACGCGCCCTTGCTCGGGCGTGTACAGGCGTTGCACGAGCTTGGTGAGCGTGCTCTTGCCCGAGCCCGAGCGGCCGACGATGCCGACCACCTCGCCGGCCTGCATGTCGATGCTCAGGCCGTGCAGCACGGGCGGCGCTTCGGGGCGGTAGCGAAAGCTCACGGCGTCGAACTGCACGCGCCCTTTGAGCGCCGGCAGTTGCGCCGCATGCGCAGGCGGCACCTCGGTGCGCGTGTTCAGGATGTCGCCGAGCCGCGCCATCGAGATGCCGGTTTGTTGGAAGTCGGTCCACAGTTGCGCCATGCGCATGATGGGCTGGGCCACGCGCTGCGCGAACATGTTGAAGGCGATGAACTGGCCGACGCTCAATTGCTGTTCCATCACCAGCCGCGCGCCATACCAGAGCGTGACCGCGCCAACCAGCTTGCCGATCAGGTTGATGCCTTCATGCCCGTAGCTCGCCAAAGTTTGGGTCCGGAAGCTGGCCGACACATACGCCGCCAGCTGATCGTCCCAACGCTTGGCAAGCGTGGGCTCCAGTGCGCTGGCCTTCACGGTCTGGATGCCCGTCACGGCCTCGACCAGCAGCGCCTGGTTCTCGGCGCCACGCGCGAACTTCTCGTTCAGCCGCGCGCGCAGCACCGGCACGAGCGTCAGGCTCAAGGCCAGGTACAGCGGCAGGCTCACCAGCACGATCAGCGTCAGCGGCACGCTGTAGGCAAGCATGAGGGCGATGAAGATGGTCGAGAACATCACATCGAGCACCAGCGTGAGCGAGCTGCCGGTCAGGAAGCTGCGGATGTTCTCGAGCTCGCGCACCCGCGCCACCGAGTCACCCACGCGCCGCGCCTGGAAGTACGCGAGCGGCAGGTTCAGCAGGTGGCGGAAGAGCCGCGCGCCCAGCTCTACATCGATGCGGCTGGTGGTGTGGCTGAACACGTAAGTGCGCAGCAGCGTGAGCACGCTCTCGAACAGCGTGATAACGATCAGGCCGCACACCAGCACGTCGAGCGTGGTCAGGCCTCGGTGCACCAGCACCTTGTCCATCACCACCTGAAAGAACAGCGGGCTGACCAATGCGAAGAGCTGCAGGAAGAGGGAGACCACCAGCACCTCGCCGAGCAGCCGGCGGTACTTGACGATGCTGGGGATGAACCAGCTGAAATCGAACCGCGCCAGCTCACCGGCCAGGCTGGCGCGGCTTGCGATCAGGATGAGCTCGCTGCTCCACTGCGCCACGAACGCCTCCAGCGGCTCGATGGTCGGGCGCGTGGCTTGGCCTTCGGTGGCGCTGCGCGGGTCCATGAACAGCACGCGCTGGCCGTCGCACTGCGCCAGCACCACGAAGCGGCCGTCGAGCATGCGCGCCAGGGCCGGCAGCGTGGCCAGCGGCAGGCGCTCGGCGCTGCTGCGCGCGAGCTTGGCCGCAAGGCCGAGGCGCTTGGCGGCCAGCAGCAACTCGGTGCTGCCCACCACTTGTGCGGGCGGCAGGCCGAGCTGGTGTGCCAGCGTGTCGGGGTCGGCCGCCACGTGGTGCAGCCGGGCGATGAGGCACAGGCCGGCGAGCGCGTGGCGGTCGGGCGGTGTGGGCGATGTACCGGCAGCTCGGTGCGGCTCGGTGCCCGGGCCCGCGCCTGCCTCGCTGCCCGGGTGACTTGGCGGCAGCGCGGCGGCGTTTGCCGCCAGTGCGGTGGTGATGTGTTGCAAGCCAGGCCTCCGAACCAGGTGCGTTGTCGTGAACGCACTCTGGTCGCAGCCTGCCCGCGCCGCCAGCCCTCGCTGGGGCTCCCCACTTCGAGTGGGTGGCATGTGCGAGGTGGCGTGTTGACTGCGGCGCGCCGGGGCACTGTAGGGGGCCGGAGCCGCTTGCGCTACCTGTCAGAGTTGACACCTTCGAACGGGGGATTGCACCCCCCCGAAGGGCCCCTACCCCCGCGCGTGTGTCACGCCGCCGTCGACCACCAGCGTCGAGCCCATCACGTAGTCGCCGGCGCGTGACGCGAGGTAGATCGCGGCACCCGCCATGTCTTCATCGCGCCCAATGCGCCCGGCGGGGATGTGCTTGGCCGTCTCTTCGGCATGGTCGCGCGCAACGCGGTTCATGTCGGACGCGAAGGCGCCCGGCGCGATGGCGCTGACCACGATGTTGTCTTGCGCCAGGCGCAGCGCCATGCGCCGTGTGAGTTGGATCAGCCCGGCCTTGCTGGCGGCGTACGAGTAGGTCTCTTGCGGGTTGATCGAGATGCCGTCGATGCTGGCGATGTTGATGACCTTGGCGGGCTGCCCCTTCGCCGCGTTTCGCAGCAGGCCGATCAAGGCCTGGGTCAGGAAGAACGGCGTCTTAAGGTTCAGGTCGACGACCTTGTCCCAGCCCTTCTCGGGGAAGGTGTCGAAGCTCTCGCCCCACGCCGCGCCGGCGTTGTTGACGAGGATGTCGAGCCTGTCTTCGTGCGCTGCGAACGCCTTGGCGAGTGCGGCCACGCCGTCGGCCGAGGACACGTCGGCAGGGATCGAAACGCACTCACCCAACGTGCTCAGCTCCTGGGCGGTGGCGTCGCAATCGGCGGCCTTGCGCGACGAGATGTAGACCTTCGCGCCTTGGCTCAGGAAGCCCGCCGCGATCATGCGGCCGATGCCGCGCGAGCCGCCGGTGACGAGGGCGATGCGGCCTTGGAGTGAGAAGAGTGTGGACATGTCGGTCATGGGAGTCTCCGGTTTTGGGTGCGCTTGTTTTACTCCCTCTGCCAGGGGGAGAGGGGGCAACACGAGGGCCATGGCGGCGACGCGGGCGGCGTGGACGGCTTCGCCGATGGCGGGGCCTTTCATGCCGCGCTCGGCGCACATGGCCGCCACGCTGGCCGTGTCAACGCCGAGGGCTGCCGCCAGCGCCCGCGAGAGCCGTTCGCGCTGCGGGTACGGCGCGTCTTGCAGGCCGAGGCGCCCGCGCGCGTCGCACTCGCAGGCGAGAAGCGCTTCAGCAAAGCGCTCGGGCCGGCGCCATGCGTCGCAGCGGTCGAGCAGGCGCACCACCGCTGCCGCATTGAACTCTGCGCTGCGGTGCACGTTGCCATGTTCGCGCGCCACCACCTCGGCCAGCTCGCGGCAGGCCACCGGCACGCGCAGCCGCTCGCAGAGTTGGCGCACCAGGTCGACACTGCGCTGCTCATGGCCGATGTGGCGCGGCAGCACGTCGGCCGGGGTCGTGCCCTTGCCGAGGTCGTGGCCCAGGCAGGCAAAGCGCACCGGCAGGCTTGCGTTCAGGTGCGCGGCCATGTCGAGCACCATCATCAGGTGCACGCCGGTGTCGACCTCGGGGTGGTAGTCGGCCCGCTGCGGCACGCCCCACAGGCGGTCGACCTCGGGCAGCAGCCGCGCCAGCGCGCCGCACGAGCGCAGCACCTCGAACATGCGCGAGGGCTGCGCCTCCATCAGGCCGCGCGCCAGCTCTTGCCACACGCGCTCGGGCACCAGCGCATCGGCTTCACCGTGCTCGACCATCCGGCGCATCAACGCGGTGGTTTCGGCAGCCACGCTGAACCCGGTGAAGCGCGCCGCGAAACGGGCCAGCCGCAGGATGCGCACCGGGTCTTCCGCGAACGCCGGGCCCACATGGCGCAGCACCTTGTCAGCCAGGTCGCGCTGGCCGCCGTGCGGGTCGATCAGCGTGCCGTCGGCGTCTTGCGCCATGGCGTTGATGGTCAGGTCGCGG
This sequence comes from Rhizobacter sp., assembly GCA_025350965.1. Taxonomy (GTDB): domain Bacteria; phylum Pseudomonadota; class Gammaproteobacteria; order Burkholderiales; family Burkholderiaceae_C; genus LMDS01. The sequence goes on along the minus strand of JANXWV010000017.1, from coordinate 47,347 downwards.
CGCGCGAGGTCTTGTTCCAGCGTCACGTCGGGCGCGGCGCGAACGCTGAAGCCGTGGTAGCCGGCGGCCGTCTTGCGCTCGGTGCGCGCGAGAGCGTGCTCCTCTTTCGTGACCGGGTGCAGGAAGACCGGGAAGTCGGCGCCGATCGGTGTGAAGCCGAGCGCGCGCATCGCCTCGGGCGTGCTGCCGACGACGACCCAGTCGCGGTCGCTCACAGGCCGTTTCAGCAGGGCATCGCGGACCGCGCCGCCGACGATGTAGGACTTCATCACACGAACTGTAGGCGCTGCGCCAGAAGGCGTTGTAGGCACTCGCCGCGACTTGCGGCTCAAGTGTAGTGACCCCCTTGGAACGGGGGCCGGCGACGGGGCGACGCAGTGAAAACTATCACTTGCTACCGAGGCCACCGGCTTCGGGAGGCAGCTTCAACCCATCCCACAAGGACTCCACCATGCTACCCACGAAGATATTTCTCGCCGCAGCCCTGGCTGTCGGCGCCTCGTCGAGCTTTGCCGACACCGCCACCGCCGCACTTGACCTGAGTTCCGGAAACGTGTTCTTCGGTCGCAACAATGCGGTCGGAAGTTTCACCGACACCTACACGTTCTCGTTGACCGGCTCGGCGTACTCCATCACGTCGACATCCAGCAGCGCGCAATCCGGCGCGCAAGACCTGGACTTCACGAGCGTGGTGATCGAAGACGCGAGCAACGCGGTCGTGGCCACCTTCACCGGCAACCTGGGCAACGACGTCGTCGAGTTCTATTCGCTGACGAACACGGTGCTGTCGATGGGCGACTACCGCCTGATCGTGACGGGCGTGAACTCGGCCGCACAGGCTTCGTACTCCGGCAACATCGCCATCACGCCGGTGCCGGAACCCGAGTCGTATGCTCTGCTGCTCGCCGGCCTCGGTGCTGTGGGCTTCGTGGCACGCCGCCGCAAGGCCGATTGATAGAGCCTGCAATTCATCGGCCCATCAGGGGTTGATCAGGGCGGCCACGAGGCCGCCTTTTTTTATGGGCGGCTGCGGTAGGGCTCGTCTTCGGCGAGCCAGTCGTGCTCGGCCATCGCCTCATCGACCCAGCGCCGCACCGCGGGCAGCGCGAAGATGCGATCCACATAAGCTGCGACCTCGGGCGGCACGGGCAGGGCATAGGTGCGAATGCGCGCGCACACCGGCGCGAAGTACGCGTCAGCCACGCTGAACGCGCCGAACAGGAACGGCCCGCCCGATGCGGCAAGCGCCTGCGTCCACATGGCGTTGATACGCGCCAGGTCGGCCACCACACCCGCGTCGTCACGCAGCAGCCGCTCGCCCACCGCCGGCAGTGACGCCTCGATGTTCATCGGGCAGTTGCTGCGCAACGCCGCAAAGCCGCTGTGCATCTCGGCGCACATCGAGCGGGCATTCGCACGCGCGCGCCTGTCCGGCGGCCAGAGCTGCTTGTCGGGGAACATCTCGGCCAGGTACTCGGCAATGGCCAGCGTGTCCCACACGCTCAGGTCACCATCGACCAGCACCGGCACGCGGCCGGCGGGCAACACGGCCTGGATGCGGCGCTTGAACTCGGAATCGGCCGCGAAGCCGAGGCGCAGCTTCACTTCGTCGAACGCGATGCCGGTGTGCGTCATCAACAGCCACGGCCGCAGCGACCATGACGAGTAGTTCTTGTTCCCGATCCAGAGCTGCATCGAATTCCTATTGTTTGTTCAGGGCAGGTCTTTGTTGGGCAGCGGCGTGTTGGCATCGGCCGGCGCAATCGGCTTGCCGAGCCGGCCCTTCAGTGTGGGCGGCTGGCCGCTCAGCAATGCCGCGTAGTAGCTGCTGTTCGACAGCACTTTCTTGACGTAGTCGCGCGTCTCGGGAAACGGGATGTTCTCGGCCCACACCGCCGTGTCGAGCACCGGGCCGTCGCGCCACTTGCGCGGGCGGCCCGGGCCGGCGTTGTAGGCCGCCGCGGCCAGCGCCTGCGAGCCGCCGAACTCGTCGAGCACCAGCTTGAGGTAGGCCGTGCCGATGCGGATGTTGGTGTCGCGGTCGGCAATCATGTCGGGCGTGAACGGCAGGCCGATCTTCTTCGCCGTCCAGCGCGCGGTGGCGGGCATCACCTGCATCAGGCCGGAGGCGCCGACACCCGAGCGCGCGTCCATGATGAAGCGCGACTCTTGCCGGATCAGGCCGTACACATAGGCCGGGTCCAGGCCGATCTCGCCGGCACGCGCAGTCACCTCTTTTCGGAACGGCGTGGGGAAGCGCTGGGCCATGTCGATCTCGGTCTTGGTGCGGTCGCTGGTGTTGATGCAGCGGTCCCACACCTCGCGGTCGCAGGCCAGTTGCGCGGCGGCCAGCAACTCGCGGTCGCTCATGCCGCGCAGCGAATAGTTCCACTCGCGCACGCCCTCGGCGCGCAGGCCGGAGGCGATGAGCCAGAGCGCGCGCGACAGGCCGGGGTGCTGCTCGGCGCCGGCGCGCTCGGCCGCTGTCAGGGGTGCGGGCGGCGCGGGCATGAAGACCGGCTGGCCCAACTGTTCGGCCGCCAGCGCGGCGTAGAAGTTGAGCTGCCCGGACAGCGTTGCGAGCTGCTCGCGCGCCATCGAACGCATCGAGTCGCCGTCTTGTGAATCGGGGCCGAGCGCGGCCATCGCACGCGCCTTCCAGTAGACCCACGCAGGCTCGCGCTGCTCGGTGGGTGCCATGGCATTGATGGCCTGCATCACGGGCTGCCAGCGTGCCTTGCCGTTGTCGGCACGCAGGGCAGCGCGCACCTTCCAGGCGAGCGTGTCGTCGGGCCAGTCGAGCTCGCGGCCGCCCTTGGTTGAGCGCAGCGCAGCGCGCTGGAAGTGGTCGGCCGCCTCGGGCTGCAGCTTGATGGCCGACTGCTTGGCCACCATCGCCCACGCCCAAGCGCTCAGGTCGGCGGGCAGCGCGCGGTCCCAACGGTCGGCCAGTTGCGCGGCTGCGGCTTCGGGGTCGTTCACGCCCAGGCGCATCAGCGCAAGGGTGGTCAGTTCGGCGCCGGTGCGGGTGGCCGCGCTGGCCTGGCGCTGCAGGTACTGCGCGGGGTTCTCGGCGAGCGCGGCGACGGCATTGCCGACATCGGTGCCGATGAGCCCGGCGGCCATGCGCGCGGCGCGCGGGCGGTTCGCGTCGATCGCGAAGCGCGCCTTGCGCCAGGCATCGGCGGGGGTGATCTGCTTTGCGTCGAAGAGGGTGCTCGCCATCAGCGCGCAACCGTCGTCAGCGTCGCGCTGCGCGAGCCAGGCGGCGAGCGCGTTGTCGCGCACGTCCTTGCCGGCGAGCTGGTCGATCAGCAAGGCGTAGCAACTGACCTCGCGGTCGTCGTTCATGCGAAAGCGCGGGTACTCGGCCGCGAAGTTCGTGAAGTCGCGACGGCGGCCGAGCTCGAGGAGCCAGTCGTTGCGGAAGCGGTCTTCCACGTAACTGCCCGGCCAGCGCGCGGCGAAGGCGTTGACCTCGGGCTGCTGCACGTCGGCAATGCGGTTCGTCAACTCCCAGTAGTCGGCCCACATCGCGAGCGGGTGGTTCGCGGCCAGGGCCAGCGCGCGCGTGATGACGAGGCGCGCGCGGTCTTTCTTGCGGAAGGCCTCGCGGGCATCGTTGATCACGGTGTCTGCGCCCGCAGCACGCACAGGCAAGGCGAGCAAGCCGCCGGCGGCGGGCAGCAGCACTGCCGCGAGGAACAGGCTCAGGGCCCGGTCATATACTGATTTGCGCACGCGCATCACATTCAATTTCATCACGGGTCCATCATGTCTTCACTGCCAGTTGCTGCGCAGGATGTCGAGGCTGTTGCGTCGCGGCAGGCCTTGCGCCAACGTCTGCAGGGTGAACGCCAGCGCTTCGTGGCGGGTGCTGCGGCGGGGCCGGTGCAAGCTGCGTTGGCCAAGCATCTCAGGGCCTTGCTTCACGAACTGGAGCCGCAGTGCCTGGGGCTGTACTGGCCGATACGTTCCGAATTTAACGCAGTGGCCGCGTTGGCTGCCGACAAGGCCTTTGCACACGTGGCGTTGGCCTTGCCATACGCGCGGCGCGCGCCGGTCGAGATGCAATACCGTGCCTGGGACGGTCGCGAGCCCACGGTGCGCGACGAGTGCAACATCGCCAGCGCCAGCGGCGCGCCGGTTGTGCCCGACGTGGTGCTGGTGCCGTGCGTCGGGTTCACGGCGCAAGGGCACCGGCTCGGCTATGGCGGCGGCTACTTCGACCGCTGGCTCGCGCTGCACCCGGGCACGACTGCCATTGGCGTGGCGTGGTCGGTGGGGCTTGTCGATGTGGCGGCCTTCGACCCGCAGCCGCACGATGTGACGCTCACGCTGGTGGTCACCGAGCAAGGCGCTGCGTGACGCGCTCACGCCCTCGAGCACGTCACGCGCTCAGGCCGAGACCACGTCGTGTACCGGCGCGCCGGTGAGTTGCGCCAAGGCCTGCGGGCTGAGCGTGAACACGCCGTTCGGGTGGCCGGCGGCGGCCCAGATCACGTCGAAGCGGAACAACTCGCGGTCGATCAGCAGCACCGGCTCGGTGGCGTGCGCTACCGGTGACACGCCACCGATGGTGAAGCCGGTGGATGCCTTCACGAAGCCGGCATCGGCGCGGCCCACCGCACCGACGAGCGCAGTCACCTTGCGCTCGTCCACCCGCTTGTCGCCCGACGTGACCACGAGCACGGCGCGCTCGTCGGCACGGCGCTTGAAGACCACGCTCTTGGCGATCTGGCCGACGCTCACGCCCAGCGCGTCGGCCGCCTCTTGCGCGGTGCGTGCGGCCACGTCGAGGTAGACCGGCAGAGGCGCGTGGCCGCGCTCGGCAAGCCACTGCGTGACGCGACGAAAGCCTTCCGGGCGATCTGCGATTGCCGTGCTGGTCACGTCACCGCCTGCATGCGCTTGGCGAGCAGCGCATTGCCAGTGCGCGAGACAGGCTTGCGACCGAGCACGCCGGAGATGAACGCAGCGGCGTCGATCAGCCTGTTCAAATCGATGCCGGTGTCGATGCCCAGCCCGTTCAGCATGAACAGCACATCTTCCGTGCCCACGTTGCCGGTCGCACCCTTCGCGTACGGGCAGCCGCCCAGGCCCGCCACGCTGGCGTCGAAGGTGTGGATGCCGAGCTCCAGGCAGGCATAGATGTTGGCGAGCGCCTGGCCGTAGGTGTCGTGGAAGTGGCCGCTGACCCGGTCGACGGGATAGTGCTTGAGCGCGCGTTCCAGCGCCGCCTGCGCGCGCTTGGGCGTGCCCACGCCGATGGTGTCGGCCACGCCGCAATGGTCCACGCCGATGGCCTTCATCAGCTTGACGACGCGCTCGACCTCGTCGGGCGTGACCTCGCCCTGGTACGGGCAGCCCAGCGCGCACGAGATGGCACTGCGCACCTTGATGCCCAGCGCGTGCGCAGCGGCCACCACCGGGCGGAAGCGCTCGATGCTTTCCTCGATGCCGCAGTTGATGTTGCGCTGGCTGAAGGCTTCGGTGGCCGAGGCGAACACCACGATCTCATCGGGGCGGTGGGCAGCGTCGGCCACCGCCGCCTCGAAGCCCTTCAGGTTCGGCGTGAGCACCGAGTAACGAACGCCAGCCTCACGCTGCAGGCCGGCCATCACCTGCGTGTTGTCGGCCATCTGCGGCACCCATTTCGGGCTGACGAAACTGGTGACCTCGATCTCGCGCAGGCCCGCCGCCTGCAGGCGATGAACGAGTTCGATCTTGTGCGCAGCACTCACGGGCTGCGCTTCGTTCTGAAGGCCATCGCGCGGGCCGACCTCGACCAGCGTCACTTGTAAAGGGATCATGAACAAAGTCTCGTTTGAAGAGGTTGCCGCAGGCGTTCACCCCCGTTTTGGGGATGGCAACAAAGCGACACAACTCTGACCATCAGCGTTCTCGATCACTGGACATTCCGTGGACACCACCATCCGCCTTCGCATTGCCACCCGCATTCACTTTGCACTGCTGCGCCATTATGGCGAGCAGGTCGACGTGGCGGGCCTGCTGCGGGGTGATGCGGAGGCGCGTGAAGCCCTTTGGGTCTGCGAGGGTTCCGGTCACGCCGAGTTGGTGAACCTGGCGAAGCAGTTCAACGACGCCACTGAAGTTGAAGCCGGCACTGCGCGCCGCACGGCCCGCCAGCGCGCTGCCGCACGGGTGGCAACGCGGCCAACAGCGCCGAGCGCTGAAGCCCGGCCCGCACCCCAGGACGCCGTCTGGGCACAAGACACTTCCGGCTTCGGCGTTTCACGCCAACCAGAAGCCGCCGATGCCGCGCACGCTGCGCCAGCATCCGCCGGCTGGCAGGTCGCTGCTCGGTGGCTGCGCCGCGCCGCAGGGCGCTGACGCGGCGGCCCGTCAAGCCGCTGCCAACCGCAGCAACTCACCGCCCTCGCTGACCTGGTCGCCCACGGCATAGAGCAGCTCGGTCACCGTGCCGTCGCGCGGCGCGGTGATGGTGTGCTCCATCTTCATCGCCTCCATCACGGCCAGCGCCTGGCCTTGCTTGACTGCATCGCCGGCCTTCGCAAGGAAAGCGATCACCTTCCCCGGCATCGGCGCGGTCAGGCGCCCTGCTTCTGCGCCGGCCCCGTTGCCGGCATGCGCGATGGGGTCGAACGCGTCGAGCACCGCTGACCCATCGCACGAGAACACGCTGAAGCGCTCGCCGGTGACGTACACCGTGAGCGCCCAGCGACGGCCCGCCAGAGCCACGTCGTGCACATCGGGCTCGTTGTGCAACGGGTCGCCGCGCGGCGTGGTCGTGAAGAGCCAGCGCTGCGCGCCGATCACGAGCGTCTGCCCGGCTGCTGCGCGCTCCAGCATGACGACGTGATGCACGCCCTGCATCTGCAGGTCGAAGCGCCGGGTGGCGCTGCCGTGCAGGCGCCAGCCATCGCGGCGCGACCAGGGGTCGGCGCCTTCCAGCGCGCGCTCGGCGGCCAGCGCATGCGCCACAGCACCAGCGGCCGCCACTTCGAGCGGCAACGGCGCGGCATTGAAAAGCACGGCGCGCTCGCGTTCGATCAGCGCGGTATCGAGGTCGGCGTTCGTGAACGACGGGCTCGCCGCCACGCGCCGCAGGAAGGCCACGTTGGTGTGCAGGCCGACGATGTGGGTGGCCGCCAGCGCGGCATCGAGCCGGGCCAGTGCCTGTGCGCGGTCTTCGCCCCAGACGATGAGCTTGGCGATCATCGAGTCGTAGTGCGGCTCGATGGTGTCGCCCTCGCGCACGCCGGCATCGAAGCGCACCGGCGCGCTCTGCGCTTCTGACCCCGGCGCGCGCTCGAAGCGCGCGGCCGGCGGGGTACGGAACACAGCGAGCCGGCCGGTCGCGGGCAGGAACTGCGCGTCGGGATTCTCGGCGCAGATGCGCGCCTCGATCGCATGGCCGTGGATGCGCAGCTCGCCCTGTTTCAATGGCAGCGGCTCGCCACTGGCGATGCGCAGCTGCCACTCGACCAGGTCGAGCCCGGTGATCGCCTCGGTGACCGGGTGCTCGACCTGCAGCCGCGTGTTCATCTCCATGAAGAAGAAGCGCAAGTCGCCGTTGCAGCTGCCTTCAACCGGCTCGGCGATGAACTCCACCGTGCCGGCACCCACATAGCCCACGGCCTTCGCGGCCGCTACCGCAGCAGCGCCCATCTCGGCGCGGCGGGCCTCGCTCATGCCGGGTGCGGGCGCTTCCTCCAGCACCTTCTGGTGGCGGCGCTGCACCGAACAGTCGCGCTCGAAAAGGTAGACGCAGTCGCCGTGCGCATCGCCGAAAACCTGGATCTCGATGTGGCGCGGCCGGGTCACGTAGCGCTCGATCAGCACTGCGTCGTCGCCGAAGCTGTTGATGGCCTCGCGCTTGCACGAGGCCAGCGCCGCATCGAACTCGCTGCTGGCGCTCACGATGCGCATGCCCTTGCCGCCGCCGCCCGCGCTGGCCTTGATGAGCACCGGGTAGCCCATCGCATCGGCCTCGCGCCTGAGCAGCGCCGGGTCCTGGTCGGCGCCGTGATAGCCGGGCACCAGCGGGACGCCGGCGAGGGCCATGAGCCGCTTCGACTCGGCCTTCAACCCCATCGCCTTGATGGCCGAAGGCGGCGGCCCGATGAACACCAGCCCGGCATCTGCGCAGGCCTGCGCGAAGTCTTCGTTCTCGCTCAGGAAACCGTAGCCCGGGTGCACGGCCTGCGCCCCCGTGGCGAGCGCAGCCGCAATGACGCGCTCGCCGCGCAAGTAACTGTCGCGTGGGGCTGAGGCGCCGATGTGCACGGCCTCGTCGCACGCCAGCACGTGCTTGGCGTCGGCATCGGCGTCGGAATAGACGGCGACGGTGCGCACGCCCATGCGCCGCGCGGTGGCGGCAACCCGGCAAGCAATCTCGCCCCGGTTCGCGATCAGGATCTTGGTGAACATCAGTTCCTCACTTTTTCACTTCGTCGGCGACTCACGTCTGCGTTAGACCCGCACCGAACCAGCCCGACACGCGCCGCACCAGAGCGCGCAGGAACTTCGCGAGCACCCAAACGATTCCCGCCGACAGCACGAGTGCCACGGCCAGTGCGGCGAAAAACACGGTCGGGTGCGACCACGACAACCACAGGCTCGCCGGCACCAGCGTGTCACCGAGCAGCGACATGCCGATGTTCGAGAACGGCTCGGGCGAGGTGTTGATGGCGGCGCGCGTCGTCGCCTTGGCCACGTGGCTGGTCGCCGCGAGTGTGCCGCCCATGAGTGCCGCCGCCATGGCCCAGCTCGACTGATCGGCACCGAACACCGAGGCTGCCAGTGCCGCGCCGGCAGGAATGCGCACGACCGTGTGAACCGCGTCCCACAGCGTGTCGACGCCGGGGATCTTGTCGGCGAAGAACTCGACGAACAGCATCAGCCCGCTTGCCGCCAGCATCACCGGTGACTGCAGGAGCTTCAGGCCGGTGGGCAGATCGACCCAGCCGAGAAAGCCTGCCATGCCGGTCAGGAACACCACTGCATACAGGCGCAAGCCGCTCGCCCAGCCAAGTGCGGCGGCAATGGCGAGCAAATGGGTGGTGTCGAGGCCGGGCAGGTTCATGGTGCGCCGACCCGCCACGCAGGCTTGCGCTTGCCGAGAAAGCTCTGCACGCCCTCGCGCCCTTCTTCGGTGACGCGGATGTCGGCAATGCGCCGCGCAGTCTCGCCGCGCAATTCGGGTGTGAGGGCTTCGCCCGCCACGTCCTGCACCAGGCACTTGCAGGCGCGCAGCGCCATCGGGCCGTTGGCCACGAGCGTGGCAACGATCTCGGCGATCTTGGTGTCGAGTGCGTCCGCCGCGCACACCTCGTGCACGAAGCCCATGGCCTGGGCCTGAGCCGCGCTGAAGCGCTCGGCGGTGACGAAGTAGCGCCGCGCCGCCTGCTCGCCCATGGCGCGCACGACGTACGGGCCGATGGTGGCAGGCAGCAGGCCGAGGCGCGCTTCGCTGAGGCAGAAGGTGGCCGCGTCGGCCGCCACGAGCACGTCGCACACCGCAGCCAGACCCACGCCACCGGCATAGCAGTCACCGTGGATGCGGCCCACGATGGGCACTGGGCAACGGTAGATGGCCCACAGCATGTCGGCCAACGCCTGGGCATCGGCGCGGTTCTCGTCCCACGTGAACGCGGCCATCGCGCGCATCCATGACAGGTCGGCGCCGGCGCAGAAGGCCTTGCCGTGGCCGCCCAGCACGACGGCACGCAACGTGGTGTCGGCGGCCAGTTCGGTGAACGCTGTGGTGAGCTCGGCAATCACGCCTTCGTTGAAGGCATTGCGCACCTCGGGGCGGTTGAGCCAGACCTCGGCCACGTGGGGCGAGGGGCGGCGGATGTCGAGTGTGGTGGTCATGGCGCGAGCGTGCTGAAGTGGTCGAGCGGGTCCATCGGGTCAGTAGCGCTTCGCCACTTCGTCGAGCATCACCTCGGTCGCACCGCCGCCGATGGCGAGCACCCGGGCGTCGCGCCAGAGGCGTTCGATCACGGTGTCGCGCATGTAGCCCATGCCGCCGTGGAACTGCTGGCAGCCCGAGACCACCTCGTTGACCAGCTCGCCGGTCAGTGCCTTGAGCATCGAGACCTCCTGCACCACGTCATGCTGCTGCGTGACGCGCCAGGCGCAGTGGTACATGAACGCTCTGGCGGCGCGCACCTTCGCGTCGAGCATGGCGAGGCGCTGGCGCACCACCTGCTTGTCGAACAGCGTGGCGCCGAACGCGCGGCGTTCGCGCACGTGGTCGAGCGTCACGCGCAAGGCCTGCGTGCAATGGCCGATGGCCATGGCGCCCAGCGCAATGCGCTCGGTCTGGAAGTTCTGCATCACCGAGTAGAAGCCCTTGTTCTCTTCGCCGAGCAGGGCATCTTGAGGCAGGCGCACGTTGTCGAGCACCAGCTCGGCCGTGTCCGACGAGAGCCAGCCCGACTTCTTCAGCGCCCGGCCCACGGTGAAGCCGGGCGTTCCCTTCTCGACGATGAACATCGACATGCCGTGGCGTGCATCGGTCGTCTTGGCGGCGATGAAGTACAGGTCGGCGTGGACGCCGTTGGTGATGAAGAGCTTGGTGCCGTTCAGCAACCAGCCTTCTCCAACACGCCGTGCGGTCGTCTTGATGCCTGCCACGTCGGAGCCGGCACCCGGCTCGCTGATGCCCACGGCCGTGATCGTGCGCCCGGCCGTGATGCCCGGCATGTAGCGCGCCTTCTGCGCATTTGTTCCCGCATGGTGCAGGTGCGGGCTGGCCATGTCGGTGTGCACGAGCACGGTGATGATGAAGCCGCCGAACGTCGATTGCGACAGCGCTTCGGCGAAGACCAGGTTCGTCAGCGCGTCGGCCTCGGCGCCACCGTGCTCGGCGGCGTACGGAAGGCCGAGCAGGCCCGCGTCGCCGAGCTTGCGCAGCACCTCGCGCGGCACGCAGCCGGCGTCTTCCCAGGCCAGCGCATGCGGCTCGACCTCGCGCGCGATGAAGCGCGCGATCTGCTCGCGCAGCTGCTCGTGTTCGGGGGTGATGTAGATGCTGTCCATGATCGGTGATGCGTTGGAAATTGTCTCGGTGGGCGCCAAGTGCAGAACTACATCCGAAAGACACCGAACTTCGCGTCCGGGATCGGCGCGTTGAGGCTGGCCGACAAGGCCAGGCCCAGCACGCGCCGCGTGTGCGCCGGGTCGATCACGCCGTCGTCCCAGAGCCGGGCGCTGGCGAAATACGGGTGCGCCTGCACCGCGAACTGGTCGAGGATGGGTTGCTTGAACGCGGCCTCTTCATCTTTCGACCATGCGCCGCCCTTCGCCTCGATGCCGTCGCGCTTGACAGTGGCGAGCACGCTCGCCGCCTGCTCGCCGCCCATCACGCTGATGCGCGCGTTCGGCCACATCCACAGGAAGCGCGGCGAGTACGCCCGCCCGCACATGCCGTAGTTGCCGGCGCCGAAACTGCCGCCGATGATCACGGTGAACTTCGGCACCGTGGCGGTTGACACCGCCGTCACCATCTTCGCGCCGTGCTTGGCAATGCCTTCGGCTTCGTACTTCTTGCCGACCATGAAGCCGGTGATGTTCTGCAAGAAGATGAGCGGGATCTTGCGCTGGCAGCACAGCTCGATGAAGTGCGCGCCTTTCAACGCCGACTCCGAGAACAGCACGCCGTTGTTCGCGATGATGCCCACCGGCATGCCTTCGATGTGCGCGAAGCCCGTGACGAGCGTGGTGCCGTAGCGCGCCTTGAACTCGTCGAACTCCGACCCGTCCACCAGCCGCGCGATGATCTCGCGCACGTCGTACGGCTTCTTGGTGTCGGCCGGGATCACGCCGTGCAGCTCGGCCGCATCGAACAGCGGTTCGCGTGGCGTGACCAGCCGCTGCGCGTGCACCTTGGTCCAGTTCAGGTGCGCCACCGAGGCCCGTGCGATCGCCAGCGCATGCGTGTCGTTCTGCGCCAGGTGGTCGGCCACGCCCGACAGGCGCGTGTGCACGTCGCCACCGCCCAGTTCCTCGGCACTCACGATCTCGCCGATGGCCGCCTTCACCAGCGGCGGGCCGGCCAGGAAGATCGTGCCCTGCTCCTTGACGATGATCGACTCGTCGCTCATCGCCGGCATGTAGGCGCCGCCGGCCGTGCACGAGCCCATCACCACCGCGATCTGCGGGATGCCCTGCGCGCTCATCTGCGCCTGGTTGTAGAAAATGCGGCCGAAATGTTCGCGGTCGGGGAACACGTCGTCCTGGTTCGGCAGGTTCGCGCCGCCGCTGTCGACGAGGTAGATGCACGGCAGGCGGTTCTGCTGCGCGATCTCTTGTGCGCGCAGGTGCTTCTTCACCGTCACGGGAAAGTACGTGCCGCCCTTCACGGTGGCGTCGTTGCACACGATCATGCAATCGACCCCCGACACGCGGCCGATGCCGGCGATCAGCCCGGCGCCGGGTGCCGCGCCGCCGTACATGCCGAGCGCAGCAAGCGGTGCCACTTCGAGGAAGGGCGTGTCGGCGTCGAGCAGGCCTTCGACGCGGTCGCGCGGAAGCAGCTTGCCGCGCGCCACGTGCTTGGCTCGCGGTGCGTCGCCACCCCCCTGCATCACCCGCAGCAGTTGCGCGTTCAGGTCGTCGACCAGCGCGCGCATCGCCGCTGCGTTGGCCTTGAACTCTTCGGAGCGGGGGCTGAGCCTGGAGGCGAGAACGGGCATGGAGTCTCCTGATCGTGGCGGCGGCAAGTGCACCGCCAATTGACGTATACGTCAATTGCGAGCAGATTCTAGTCTGGCGTTGGCGCCGTCTTCGCCATCATCTTGATCGGCCCGAACACCGCGCGCTCGTTCCAGCCGAGTGCGGCCATGTCGGCCACTCGGAAGTGGGCGTCGCTGGGCATCAGGAACTCGTCGAGCTGCGGCGGTGCGACCGCCGTGCCACTGAGCATGGCGTGCAGTTGCCCGCGGTGGTGGGTCTGGTGCATCACCACATGCGCGAGCACGTTGGCCACGCGCTCGTGCTGGAAGCGGCCGGCGCCGCGGTCCATCGCAGCGACGCGTGTGCAGCCCGCAGCGTCGAGCGCATCGCAGAAGGTGATCAAGCGCTCGTCGGCTGCGCGCTGGCGCTCGGCGAGTGCCGGCAGGTCGTCAGCGGGCACGAAGCTCGCCCACAGAGAGGCACCGCCCGGCTCGCCGCACAACGCTCCGGTGTAGTACTGATCAACGGCCAGGATGTGGTTCAGCGTGGCGATCAGGCTCGGGAAGAAGCCGATGCGCGGCGCATGCAAATCGGCCCGCGTCAGCGGTGCCATGGCCATGTGCAATCGGTGGTTCGCGAGCCGGTTGGCACGCGCCTGCACGCGCAGGAAGGCAGCGAGCTCCATCACGCGACGAACCCGTGCATCAGAACGGCCCCTTCTCCAGCCAGCGCTCGATCTGCGCACGCCGGTCATTGCCCCAGAACGGCTCGCCGTCGATGACGAAGTACGGCGCACCGAACACCCCGAGTGCAATCGCGGCGTCGTTCTCGGCCTTCAGCCGCAGCTTCCACTGCGCGTCGTTCCACACCGCTTCGGCCTGTTCGGCGTCGAGCCCGAACTCTTGCGCCAGGGCGCGCAGCGAGGCCACGTCGGACAGGTCGACGCCGCGCGCGAAGTAGGCGCGCAGGCAGTGCCGCGCCCAATGGCTGGCGGTGGTGGAAGACTTCGCGTGCAGCCACCAGAAAAGGCGCGCCGCGTTCTGCGTGGCGATCGGGAACTTCTCCGGGTTCTTCAGCGGCACACCGGCAAAGCGGGCCGAGCGCTCGAAGTCGTGCAGCGAGTATTCGCGCTTCAGCGGGTACGACACCGGGCTCTTGATGTCGGTGACCTGGAAGGTGGCGCCGAGCAGCATGGCGTGCCACTCGACCGTGCGGCCGTGGCGCGCCGCGAGCGCCTCGACCCACTCGGATGCGATGTACGAATACGGCGACGAAAAGTCGAAGTAGAAGGCGATGGGCGCAGCAAGCATGGCGGCAGCGTACTTCAAAGACGCGGCCCTCGACGCCCGGGTTTACGCAACGCTTGAATCGGGGTACGAACGCGCCAGCACGGCGAGCGTGACACCCGCGAGCACCGGCTGCAACGCATCCGCGATGCGCTGTGCCGCGCCTTCGTCGGCATCGCCCGCGACATGGCTGGCCCACGCGGCGGCCAGCACTTCGCGGTGCGGCGCGAGTGCCGCTTGCACGTCGGCGGCCCAGTGCGGCGGCGACTCGCCGGCGACCCAGTCGCCCCGCCCGCGGCCGAAGTGCGCCACCGCGAGGTAGCGCAGCAACGCGGCCTCGGTGATCTGGTCGAGCGCTTCGGCATTCCATGCCAGCCAGGAACGGTCGGTGCCTCGCACCAGGTTCACGCAGCGCGCCATGCCGGCGGCCCCCAAGGCGCCGAGCAGGCCGCCTGCGAGCAAGCCGCCACCGAGCGTCAGGCCGCCGGTCGCGAGGTCGGCCTTCAGCCCCGCCAGCGCACCGGTGACCGCACCACCCCACAGCGCCGCCCGGCTCTCGTCCATGCGCAAGCGCAAGGCGAACTGGGTGGCGATGCGCGCCGTGATCTCGGCTTGCGCATCGCCCTTCAGGCCGTGCAGGCGAATCAGGCTGCGGGTGTTCGCACGCACCTCGTCGGTCAGGGCTTCGGCCAATGCGCGCTGCGCCTGCGCGAGCGGCGCTTCGCCGTCGCGGCCCAGCCCGAGCTTGGCGCCGATGTGGCGCGCGCGCTCGACCAGGCCCTGCGTGAACGATGCCGCCTGTGGCACCGCCTGCGCGGCCGTGGCGGTGCGCGCCAGGCTCGCGGCAATGGCACCCATGGCTGCATTGAAAGTGGCCATGCGTTGCGCCTGCCAGGCTGCACGCAAGCGAGCCATGCGCTCGCGCAATTCGCTGTCGGGCGCACCCGCGAGCGCACCCTCGATGGCGCGCAGCAAGGTGATCTCCTGCACCCAGCAGCGCGCGAAGGCGTCGAGCGGCAGCACGGCCTTCACCCACAGGTACGCCGCCAGATGCTGCTGCCAGCGCGCGCGCTCGGCCGCTTCGATCGCGGGCTCGCGCGGCGGGCCGAGCTGGTTCAGCAACACGATCACCGGCTTCGCCGTCCAGCCCAGCAATTCCAGCTCGGGCTGCACATAGCCGGCCGCTTCGGGTTGCTCGCCCGCGTTGACGAGGTAGAGCATCACGTCGGCCTCGTCGCGCACGTTGCGCACCGCCTGCTGGCTGGCCCAGAAGGGCCGGTCGCGCCAGCGGTCCCACACCGCGCTCATGAACCAGCCGAGCGGGTTGGCGCTCTGGCGAAGGCGCTGCACCAGCCGCACGCTGTCGCCGAAACCGGGCGTGTCCCACAGCACGAGTGAATCGCCCTGCGGCGTCTCGACCAGCGTGTGCGCCTCGGTGAATTCGGTCACGTGCGCGGCGTCGCGCACTTCGCCCACGTCGCGCCCGAGCAGCGTGCGCGCGAGCGTGGTCTTGCCGGCGTTGGTGTGCGAGACCAGGCTCAACGCGATGCTGTCGGGTTTGCGCCTCATGGTGTGTCGGCCGCGGCGCTGCTGACACCTGACGTTGCGCCCAGCGCCGCGCGCAAAGCGCGCCGGGCCGAAGCGGCATCGGGCGATGGCAGGTCGGCAAACACGGCGGCGCAACCCGTGTGCCCCAACACGTCGCGCCACGCGGTACGGCGCTGTTCGAGCCGCACCGCATCGCCTTTGAAGCGCGTGACGAAGCCTGCCTCGTCGATCAACGCAAGCACCGTCGCACCCGGTGGAGCTCGCTGCGCCAGCACACGCAGGAAGGCTGCGTGGTTCTCGGCCTCGGGCGTGGCGGCGAGGTCGAACAGCGCCACCAGCAGCACGCTGGCGGCCGGCAGCGCCGGCCACGCGCGGGCGTCGTCCTCGGCACCGAACGCGAGGGTGGCGAGCACTTGCAACTGCATCCCGTCACCGAGTGACGAGGCCAGCAGCGCACGCAGCCCGAGCACGGCCTGCGGTGCCGGCGTGGCGGCGTAGGGCAGCACCACGACATGCGCAACGTCGCCACGTTGCTCGCGCAGCAGGGCCGCGAAGTACGGCTCGGCCAGCGGCAGCGCGACGTGCCGCGCCAAGTGCTGCCCACGCAGCGCCGACCACAACGCGAGCGAGCTGCGGGGCAGCACCACGACGAGGGCGAGCGTGAGCGCGAGCAGGTGAATCCACGGCCCGGCCGATGCCCCCGCACCCGCACCCGCACCCGCACCCGCGCTGCCATGCGCCACGCGCAGTGCCTCGAACCCGGCCGCATCCGGCAACGGGATGCCGGCCAGCGCCGATGCGGGCGCCAGCAACAGCGCGAGCACGGCGTGTGCACGGGTCGCGTCGAGGAAGGTGCTCTCCCACGCGGCGCGGTAGTCCAGCACCAGCCCGCGCGCATACAGCCCGGCGATCAAGCCCAGCGCCAGCGCAGCGGCACACGCATGCAGCAGCGTGGCGGCGCGCGCTGTGGCCAGGCGCGCGCTGCGCTGCGACCACAGGCCCGCGAAGACATGCAAGGCCTTCGCGCTGGTGCCGACAGCCATGCGATCAGAGCCGCCGGCGCCGGCGGCCACATCGCCGTTCACCGGCGCGAGCCCCGGCAAGGCGCGACCGATGCGCAGCACGCGCTGGGTCAGGCGGTTGACCGTGCCAGGCGCTGCCGGCCCGCGCCGCAGCAGCGCCGCGAGCACCGTGCCGAGCAAGCCGATGTAGACCACGAGGTTCCATGCCAGCACGCCCCAGAGCGGCGGCGCCAGCAGGTTGATGCGCTGGCTGCTGCCGATGCTGTCGGCCAGCAGGCCGGCGCAGAACGCGGCCACTCCTGCCCATGCCACCCAGCGCGCGCGCCACAAGCGCCGCGACAGCCAGGCCGCCGCAGCAGGCTCGCGAGGCGCAAGGCGCTGTACGCCATGCCGGGCGCGCTGGGCGATGAAGGCGTCTTCGCTGGCGGCGGTCGCGCTGCGAACGGAGCCGCCGGGCGCGGGCAGCGGCGCCTCTTGCGCTGCGGCGCGGCTGGCCCAGCGGTGGTCATCCAGGGTCCAACTCGGTGCTGCGGGCTGCACCGTCTCGAAGGCCTGCAGCAGCGTGGCTTCGCGGGCGCGGGTTTCGTTCATTGGGCGCAGTGTTTCACGGGCAGCCCGCCGTCGCCGCGGCGCAGCGGTTGCTGCGCAGGTCGGCTGCCCGCGCCCACAGGTCGAGGCGCATCCGCTATTGACGTGTTTGTGCCACGCAACAGGTCACAAAACACAACGCTGGTGAGCATGATTCCCCGCTCTGGCTCGCGGGCCGGGCAGCCTCGGAGGCTGAGATCAGGTCTTCAGGTGTTCAGTTGCTTCGCCAGCTCGACGAAGTCGCTCGCGACGATGTCGAATACCCGCTCGCCGACACGGTCGGCGCTGGGCTCGCCGGCACCGTATTCGAGTGGGCGCGGCACGTAGGCGGTGCGCAGGCCGCTGCCCTGCGCGGCAGCCAGGTCGCTCGGGTGCGCCGCCACCATCAGGACCTGCTGCGGCGCGAAGCCGAGCAGCTGCGCGGCAGTGGAGTAGACCTCGGGGTCGGGCTTGTACTTCTGGAACATCTCGGCCGAGAGCACGCAGTCCCACGGCAGGCCGGCTCGTTTGGCCATGTTCACGAGCAGCGCCACGTTGCCGTTCGACAGCGTGCTGATCACGAAGCGCGTGCGCAACGCATGCAGGCCGCTCAAAACGTCGGGCCACGGGTCGAGGCGGTGCCAGCTGCGGTTCAGCACGTCGGCTTCCTCGTTGCTGACCGGGCCGAGGCCGAAGCGCGGCAGCAACTCGTCGAGGATGCTGCGGTGCAGGCCGTCGATGTTCGTCCACGCAATCTCGCCGCGCCGCGCCCGGTCCATCGCCGGGCGGTAGCCCTCGCGCCAGGCGTCGGCGAAGGCCGGTGCGTCGACCCGTACGCCCTTGCTCGCCGCCAGAGCGGCTACATCACGGGCAACACCGCTGCGCCAGTCGACGACGGTGCCGAACACGTCGAACACGAGGGCGCGGATCTGGGTGGGGTCGAAGCTTGCCACGGTGTCAGCCTCTCACGCCAGCGCGCGGCCGATCAGGATCTTCTGCACATCGCTCGTGCCTTCGTAGATCTGGCAGACGCGCACGTCGCGGTAGATGCGTTCCACCGGGAAGTCGCTCACATAGCCGTAGCCGCCGAACACCTGGAGTGCTGCGCTGCACACGTGCTCGGCCATTTCGCTGGCGAAGAGCTTGGCCATCGCAGCCTCTTTGAGGCAGGGCACGCCGGCGTCTTTCAGGCTTGCGGCGTGGTGGATCAACTGGCGCGCGGCCTCGATCCGGGTCGCCATGTCGGCCAGGCGGAACTGCACCGCCTGGTGCTCGAAGATCGGCTTGCCGAAGGCCTCGCGCTGCTTCGAGTAATCGAGCGCCGCCTCGAACGCGGCGCGTGCCATGCCCACGCTTTGCGAGGCGATGCCGATGCGCCCGCCCTCCAGGCCCGACAGCGCGATCTTCAGGCCCTGGCCTTCCTGCCCCAGCAGGTTGGCGGCCGGCACGCGGCAGTTCTCGAACAGGATTTGCGCGGTGTCGCTGGCGTGCTGGCCGAGCTTGTCTTCGACGCGCGCCACGCTGTAGCCCGGGGTGCGGGTCGGCACGATGAAGGCGCTGATGCCGCGTTTGCCGGCGGCCTTGTCGGTCACGGCCATCACGATGGCCACGTCGCCGTTCTTGCCGCTGGTGATGAACTGCTTGACGCCGTCGAGCACGTACACATCACCCTCTTCGCTCTTGACGAGCCGCGCGGTGGTCTTCAGCCCGTCGGCCTGCGAGCCGGCGTGCGGCTCGGTCAGGCAAAAGGCGCCGAGCCAGTCGCCGCGCGCCAGGGGCGCCAACCACTGCGCCTTCTGCGCGTCGCTGGCCCAGGCCATCAGGATCGAGCACACCGGGCAGTTGTTGACGCTGACCACGGTGGAGGTGGCCCCGTCGCCAGCGGCAATCTCTTCGATGATGACGGCGAGCGCCAGGTAGTCGAGCCCAGCGCCGCCCCATTCGGCGGGTACGGCCACGCCGTAGCAGCCGAGCGCGGCCAGGCCTTGCAGCTCGGCTTTCGGGAAGTGGTGGGTCTTGTCCCACGCGGCGGCCTTCGGTGCGATCTCGGCCTGCACGTAGGCGCGCACGGCGTCTTGCACCGCACGGTGGTCTTCAGGCAGCAGCATGGGGTGTCATGGTGTTGGTGTTGGTGTTGGCGCGGGTGGCGACGCCAGTGCCGGCGTACTCACGAGGATGGTGCCGCGCGCCACCACGGCCGGCTTGCCCCGCACGACCGACGCGCCGCCGTCGAGGTGACCGATCAGGCCGCCGAGCTTGGCGCTGGGCTCGATGTTCGTCACGCGCCAGCGCAGTTGCAGGTCTTGCCCGGCGAACACCGGCGCCTTGAATGCGAAGTTCATGTTCAGGCACAGCATCTCGCGCGGCACGCCGTCGCTGCTGCGTGAGAAGTGCGTGGCCAACATGCCCATCAGCGCAGCGGCCGTCTGCTGGCCGCTGGCGATGATCTCGCCGAAGCGCGCACGCTGGGCCCGCAGCGCGTCCAGGTGCAGGGGGTTCTGGTCCAGGCTCATGCGCGCGAAGTTTGCGATGTCGTCGTGCGAGTAGCGGGTGGTGCGGCTGATCAGCTCGTTGATGGTGATCAGGCGGGCGTCGAACACGGGCGGAGTCAAACGAGTTCGATCGCCATGGCCGTGGCTTCGCCGCCGCCGATGCACAGCGCCGCCACGCCCTTCTTGAGCCCACGCTGGCGCAGCGCACCGAGCAGCGTGACCACGATGCGTGCGCCACTCGCACCAATGGGGTGGCCGAGCGCAACCGCGCCGCCATGCACGTTGACGATCTCGTGCGGGAGCTTGAACTCGGCCATGGCGGCCAGCGTGACTGCCGCGAACGCTTCGTTCACCTCCCACAGGTCAACGTCTTTCGCGGCCCAGCCGGTGCGCTTGAGCACCTTGTCGATGGCGCCGACCGGTGCGGTGGCGAACAGGTTCGGTGCCTGCGCGTGCACGGTGTGTGCGCGGATGCGGGCGATGGGCTGGCAGCCGAGCCTGGTGGCCGTGCTCTCGCGCATCAACACCAGCGCGGCGGCGCCGTCGGAGATGCTCGACGACGTGGCGGCGGTGATGCTGCCGTCTTTCGTGAAGGCAGGTTTCAGGCCGGGGATCTTGTCGAGCTTGGCCTTGAAGGGCTGCTCGTCGAACTTGATGACGGTGTCGCCGCCTTTGCCAGCCAGGGTGACGGGCGCCATCTCCCAGTCGAAGCTGCCGTCTTCATTGGCCTGCTTCGCGCGCTGGGTCGAAGAAACGGCGAAGCTGTCCATGACCTCGCGGCTGAACTGGTACTTGGCAACGCACTCTTCAGCGAACACACCCATCGCCTTGCCTGCCCCGTTGGGCAAGCGCTCGTAGGCGTCTTCGAGGCCGTCCATGGCCATGTGGTCGTAGAGCGCGGCCAGGCCGTACTTCACGCCCTTGCGCATGTGCGTGAGGTGCGGCGCGTTGGTCATGCTTTCCATGCCGCCGGCGACGACCACGTCGGCCGAGCCGGCGTGCAGCATGTCGTGCGCGAACATCATCGCCCGCATGCCCGACCCGCACATCTTGGACAGCGTGACGGCGCCGACCGACTGCGGCAGCCCCGCGCCCAGCACCGCCTGACGTGCCGGCGCCTGGCCCTGGCCGGCCATCAGGCAATTGCCCATCAGCGCTTCGTTGACGGCGTCGCCGGTGATGCCGGCGCGTGCCACCGCCGCCTTGATGGCGACCGCGCCGAGCTGATGCGCGGCGAGCGTTGAGAAGTCGCCGAGCAGCCCGCCGATGGGCGTGCGCGCGGCCGAGACGATGACGATGGGGTCGTTCATGGGGAAACTCCTGTCAGTGAATGGCCGGCGTGGGCCGATGCCGATGCCGATGCCGATGCCGATGCCGATAGTGCGCCCGTGCGCTGGTGCTTGAACCGCTTGCCCTCTTCGTACGGGAAAACATCGTGCACATACCCGGCCAGGATGCGCTCTTTGTGGCCTTGCCAGAACGCGGCGTCGAGCAGGTCGGCGTGGTGCTTCATGAACACCGCACGCACGGCCGGGTTGCCGAGCAGGAAGGGCTCGAAGGTCTCGGGGAACACATCGCGCGGGCCCACCTTGTACCAAATCTCGCCCGACATTTCTTCTTCTTCATTGCGCGGCGTGGGCACCTTGCGGAAGTTGCAGTCGGTCAGGTATTCGATCTCGTCGTAGTCGTAGAACACCACCTTGCCGTGGCGTGTGACGCCGAAGTTCTTCCACAACATGTCCCCGGGGAAGATGTTTGCGCCCACCAGGTCCTTGATGGCGTTGCCGTACTCGACCACGGCCGCCGCCAGCTGCTCGGCAGTGGCCTCCTGCAGGTAGATGTTGAGCGGGATCATGCGGCGCTCGATGTACACGTGCTTCAGGATCAACTCGACCTGGCCATCGCCGTCACGGTCGGAGATCTCGAGCAGGCTCGGGCAGAAGTGCAGCAGCTCGGCCACCAGCTCGCCGTCGAAGCGCGCGCGCGGGAACGCCACGTTGCTGTACTCGAGCGTGTCGGCCATGCGGCCCACGCGGTCGTGCTGCTTCACGATCAGGTACTTGCTCTTGATGAGTTCGCGCGTGGTCTCCTTCTGCGCCGGGTAGAAGTCCTTGATGACCTTGAACACGTACGGGAAGCTCGGCAGGTCGAACACCAGCATCACCATGCCCTTGATGCCGGGCGCAATGCGGAACTTGTCGCTCGAGTGGCGCTGGTGCGCCATGAAGTCGCGGTAGAAGATGTTCTTGCCCTGCTTCTGCAGGCCGAGCGCGTTGTACAGCTCGCTGCGCGGCTTGCGCGGCATCATCGAGCGCAGGAACTGCACGTACGCCGAGGGCACCTCCATCGCCACCATGAAGTAGGCCCGCGCGAAGCTGAACAGCAGCAGCAGGTCGTCTTCGCCGAAGAGCGCGGTGTCGATGACCAGGCCACCCTCGTCGCCGTGAAGAATGGGCAACGCGAACGGCATCTCGGCGTAGCCGTTGATCACCTTGCCCACCAGGTACGCGCCCTTGTTGCGGAAGAACAGCGAACTCAGCACCTGGATCTGGAAGTTCGCGCGCATGCGGTACGCGCCCATCTGCTCCGCCACCGCCGCGAGCACGGCGTCGATGTCGCTGTCGAGGTGCTCGAACGGCCGCTGCAGCTGGAAGTTGCTGACGATGCGCAGCCAGGTGGCACGCATCGTCTCGGCGGTCGGGTAGTAGGCGCGGAAGGTGGGCCGCGAGGCCGGCTCGTCGTTCTCGATGTACTCGGTCGAGATGGCGGGGCGCACGAAGATGAAGTCGTTGTGGAAGTAGCTGCGGTGCAGGATCTTCGTCGTCACCGAGTTGAAGAAGGTCTCGGCGAGTTCGGGCTGGTGGTGGTTGGTGAGCAGGCCGATGTAGTGCAGCTTGACCTGCTGCCACACGTCCTTCGGCAAGGTGGCGGCGCTGAACTCGGTCTGCAACCGCTCGGCGGCCTCGGCCACGCGCAGGTCGTAGAACTCGATGCGCTCGCGCTGGGCGCGTTGCTGGCCCAGCCAGTCGGCTGCCTCGAAGCGCTGCTGCGCCTCGGCGCTGACCTGCTGGAACAGCGAGTAGTGGCGGTTGAAGCCGTCCAGCATGGCGCGTGCGATGTCGAACGCGCGCACATCCGTCAACGCGGTGGGGAACGAAGCCTGCGGCATCAGCGGCCCTCCTTGTAGCGGGCCTGCACGGCAGAGATGGCCTGGTCGTACGCGGCGGCCAGGTCGTCGGCGTGGGCCACGGTCATCTTCAAGTCCTGCAGCAGGCCGTTGTTCAGGCCGTAGAACCAGCCGTGCACCACGATCACCTGGCCGCGCGCCCAGGCGTCTTGCACGATGGTGGTCTGGCAGACGTTCTTCGCCTGCTCCACCACGTTCAGCTCGCACAGCGCATCCACGCGCCGCGCCTCGGGCACCGTGGCCAGCCAGTCGGCATGGCGGTTGCGCACGTCCTGCACGTGACGGATCCAGTTGTCGGCCAGGCCCACGCGCACGCCGTGCAGCGCGGCGCGCACACCGCCACAGCCGGAGTGGCCGACGACGATGATGTGGCCGACCTTCAGCAGGTCGGTCGCGAACTGCATCACCGACAGGCAGTTCAGGTCGGAGTGCACGACCAGGTTGGCCACGTTGCGGTGCACGAACAGCTCGCCCGGCGCCAGGCCGACCAGCTCGTTCGCCGGCACGCGGCTGTCGGCGCAGCCGATCCACAGGTACTGCGGCGCCTGCTGCGCCAGCAGGCTCGTGAAGAAGCCCGGCGAACGTGCTTCGGTGGTCTTCGCCCAGAGGCGGTTGCTTTCGAAAAGTTCGTCGAGCTGGGTGGACATGGGGGGCGGTTCCATAGCGTTCGCACGAGTGTATTCGGGCAACTTCCGCAGGGCAGGCCATAGGGCATGCCCGGATGGCACGGGACTGCGCCTTCCACAATAGTTCGAGCGTCAGACTAACTACCTTCGGAGACATCCATGCAGCTCAAACAACACCTCACCGCCGTGGCCCTGGCCATCGTGGCCACTGGCGCCTTCGCGCAGACCGTGGTCGGCGTGAGCTGGTCCAACTTCCAGGAAGAACGCTGGAAGACCGACGAAGCCGCCATCAAGGCGCAGCTCGAAAAGCTCGGCGCCAAGTACGTGAGCGCCGACGCGGCCGGCTCGCCCGAGAAGCAGCTCGCCGACATCGAGGGCCTGATGTCGAAGGGCGCCAAGGTGCTGATCATGCTGGCGATGGACAAGGACGCGATCCTGCCCGCCGTCAACAAGGCCGCGAAGCAGAAGGTGCCCGTGGTGGCCTACGACCGGCTGATCGAAGCGCCCGGCGTCTTCTACATCACCTTCGACAACACCGAGGTCGGCCGCCTGCAGGCGCGCGCGGTGTTCAAGCTCCAGCCCAAGGGCAACTACGTGATGATCAAGGGTTCGCCGACCGACCCGAACGCGAACTTCCTGCGTGCCGGGCAGCAAGAGGTGATCGCCGAAGCCGTGAAGAAGGGCGACATCCGAATCGTCGGCGACGAGTACACCGAAGGCTGGAAGCCGGAGGTCGCGCAGAAGAACATGGAGCAGATCCTCACCAAGGTCGGCGGCAAGGTCGACGCAGTGGTGGCCTCGAACGACGGCACCGCCGGCGGCGTGGTGGCGGCGCTCACGAGCAAGGGCATCAAGGGCATCCCGGTCTCGGGGCAAGACGCCGACTTCGCGGCGCTGAACCGCGTTGCCGCGGGCTCGCAGACGGTGTCGGTCTGGAAAGACTCGCGCGACCTGGGCCGCGAGGCCGCCTCGGCTGCCGTGGCCCTGGCCGCCGGCAAGAAGCCCGAGGGTGCGAAGAGCTGGAACGGCGGCGAGAAGAAGATCGCCCTTGACTCGCGCTTCCTGGCGCCGGTGGCCATCACGCGCGACAACCTCGACGTGGTCGTGAAGGCGGGCTGGATCAAGAAGGAAGAGCTGTGCAAGGGCGTGGCGGCGGACAAGGCACCTGCAGCTTGCAAGTGATTGATTGAGTGAGCGGGTGGGGAATGAAGGACCCCACCCCAAAACCACCGAGCCGCCCATGACCACCCCCGCAACCCACCCCTGGCGCAGCGCCAACATCGACTGGCGCCTGGTGCTGATGAGCCTGGTGCTGGCCGCGCTGGCAGTCGTGTTCCACGTCCTGTCGGGCGGCATATTCCTGTCGCCCGAGAACCTCTACAACCTGGCACAGCAGACGGCCGTGGTCGGTATCGTCTCGACCGTGATGGTGCTCGTGATCGTGGCGCGCCACATCGACCTGTCGGTCGGCTCCGTCATGGGCTTCGTTGGCGTGCTGATCGCCTACCTGCAATACACGGCAGGCTGGTCGTGGCCGGCGGCGTGCCTCGCGGGGCTGGCGGTGGCGCTGGCCGTGTCGGTCTACCAAGGCTGGCTCACGGCCGTGCTCGGCGTGCCGTCGTTCGTGGTCACGCTCGGCGGCTTGATGTCGTTCCGCGGCGCCGCGTTCCTGGTGGCCGACGGCAAGACGCAGCCGGTCGCCGACGACTTCTTCCTGCGCCTGGGCGGCGGCTACGACGGCGGCATCGGCGTCATGCCCACCTGGGTGCTGGCAGCCCTCGTAATGCTCGGCCTGGTGGCTCGCACCGCGCAACAGCGGCGCGCACTGCGCGGCCACGGTGTGGCGCCGCAGCCGCTCTGGATGGACGCGCTCACCACCGCCGTGCCCGCCGCCCTGATGCTCGCCTTCGCGTGGGCCATGAACCACTACCAGATCAGCTCCAAGCCCGAGCCGCAGGGCATCCCGATCCCGGTGCTGATCTGGGCCGTGGTGGCCGGGCTGCTCTCGTTCATCGTGCACCGCACGCGCTTCGGCCGCTACGTGTTCGCGATGGGCGGCAACCCCGACGCCGCCGCGCTCGTCGGCATCCCTGTCAAGCGCGTGACGCTGATGCTGTTCGCGCTGCTCGCGGTGCTCATCACCATCGCTGCCATCGTGTCGGTGGCGCGGCTGAACGCCGGCACCAACTCGCTCGGCACGAGCATGGAGCTGTATGTGATTGCTGCCGCCGTCATCGGTGGAACGGCGCTCTCCGGCGGCAGCGGCTCGATCTTCGGCTCGGTGCTGGGCGCACTCATCATGCAGTCGCTCGACAGCGGCATGCTGCTGCTCGACGTGCCCATCGGCAAGCGCATGGTCATCATCGGCCAGGTGCTGATCGTGGCGGTGGTTTTCGACGTGCTGTACCGCAAGTGGTTCGGGGAGAGCTGAGTTGGGGCTAACGCTGTTCCTCCAACCCTCGCAGCAAAAGCGCTGCGGCGGGGTGCTGTGGTCTCGGCCCGCTCCGACAGAGCTATGCACATCCTGCCGCCAACGATCACGTTGAATCGAACATGAGCGAAGCCCCACCCCCTCTCGTCGAACTCCGCGACATCCGCAAGGCCTTCGGCGGCGTCGTCGCGGTCGACGGCGTGAGCCTCACGCTGTACCCCGGTGAGGTGGTCGCGCTTCTCGGCCACAACGGCGCAGGCAAGTCGACGCTGATGAAGATGCTCGCCGGCGCGTACCCGATCGACGGCGGCGACGTGCTCATCAACGGCCAGAAGGTGCAAATCCGCACGCCGGCCGAGGCGCAGGCGAACGGCATCGAGACGATCTACCAGACGCTCGCACTGGCTGACAACCTCGACTCGGTGGCCAACCTCTTTCTCGGCCGCGAGAAGCTCACGCCGTGGCGCACGCTCGACGACCACTTCATGGAAGTGCAGGCGCGCAAGGTGTTCCAGCGCCTGAACAAGAACTTCACCAACATCCGCGTGCCGGTGCGGCGTTTGTCGGGCGGGCAGCGGCAGGTGGTGGCGATCTCGCGCGCACTGTATTTCAACGCCCGCATTCTCATCATGGACGAGCCCTGCGCCGCACTCGGCCCCGAAGAAACCGCCATGGTCGGCCGGCTCGTCAAGCAGCTGAAAGACGACGGCGTGGGCATCTTCCTCATCACCCACGACATGCCCGACGTGTTCGGCCTGTCCGACCGGCTGTCGGTGATGAAGAACGGCCGCATGGTGGGCAGCTACCGCACGGCCGACGTGACCGAAGACGAAGTACTCGGAATGATCATCGCGGGCAAGAAGCCCGAGGGCAAGGCGCAAGCCACGGCCCCCTGACGGCATGAACACGACCGGGGATCAGCAGCTCGTCAAGCGCATCAACCGAAGCGTGCTGCTGCGGCTCACGCGCGCCCGGCCGGGCCTGTCGCGCGCACAGCTCGCCGAAGCGAGCGGCCTGACCAAGTCGACCGTGAGCCTGCTGACGCGCGACCTGCTCAACGAAGGCTGGCTGCGCGAGGCTGGGAGCGCGGTGGCATCGGGCCTGGGCCGGCCCTCGACGCCGCTGTTCATCGACGCCGAGGCGCGCGCGCTCATCGGCGTGGAGATCGCGGTCGAGTGGGTGCGCGTGGTCGGCGTGTCGCTGCTCGGCGAGGTGCTTTGCACGCACGAAGAAGCTTCCGTGGGCCATGCGCCCGGCGCCATGTGCGCGCAGGCTGCCGCTCTGGTGGCGCGGGTGCACCAGGTGCTCGTGCAGCGCGGCTTGCAGGTCAGTGGCATCGGTGTGGGCGTGCCCGGCGCCATCGATGAAGCGACGGGCCGCGTGCGCTTCGCCCCCAACCTGGGCTGGCGCGAGCTCGACCTGCTGCCGCTGCTCGCGCGCGCGCTGTCTGCGGCCGGCGTGCCTGCCGTGCCGGTGCACCTGCAGAACGAGGCCGACGTGGCGGCGCTGGGCGAATACGAGTTCTCGGAAGACGCGAACACCGGGCCGTTGATCTTCGTCAGCTGCGATGTCGGTGTGGGGGCCGGCATCGTGCTGAACGACCGCCTCTTCACCGGTGCGCAGGGCATGGCGGGCGAGATCGGCCACACCGTGCTGAAGATCGACGGGCCGCTGTGCTCGTGTGGCCGGCGCGGCTGCGCGGAAGCCTTCTTCGGCTCACGCGCGCTGGCGCGGCCGCGGGCGACGGCGCGTGCCGGTGCGAGCTTCGGTGTGCTGCTGCAGAACCTGTGGATGGCATTCGACCCGAGTTGCATCGTCGTCGGTGGCGGGTCGAGCCTGCGTCACCCTGCCCTGCTTCAACAAGCGTTGGTCACGCTCGCGCAGTACAGCGCGAGCGCCGGCCTTGCGCTGCCCACGGTGCGCGCAGCACGCTATGGCCTGCAGGCTGCTGCCGTGGGCGCAGCCGCGCTCGTGCTGCACCGCCAGTTGCGCCCGCTGCATGGCGGCGCGCCTTCCTGACCAGGTCTTCCAGACAAAGCACGCGCACCATGTACCTCGGCATCGACATCGGCACCTCGGAAGTCAAGGCCTTGCTCCTCGACGATGCCCACCGCGTGGTCGCGACCACCGGTTGCGAACTGGCGATTTCGCGCCCCCACCCCGGCCACAGCGAGCAAGCCCCGGCCGACTGGTGGCGCGCCACACAGGCTGCGCTGGCCGCACTGCGCGCGTCGCATGCGCCGGCGTACGGGGCTGTCCGGGCCATCGGCCTGTCGGGCCAAATGCACGGCGCAGTGCTGCTCGACGCACACGACCAGGTGCTGCGCCCGGCCATCCTGTGGAACGACACGCGCAGTGCCGCGCAATGCACCGAGTTGATGGCCCGTGCGCCGTGGGCCGCGCAGACTGCGGGCAGCCTGATCGTTCCCGGCTTCACTGCGCCCAAGTTGCTGTGGGTGGCGCAGCACGAACCCGAGGTCTTCGCGCAAATCGCCAAGGTGCTGCTGCCGAAGGACCATGTGCGCTTGCACCTCACCGGCGAGCACGCCACCGATGTGTCCGACGCCAGCGGCACCGCCTGGCTCGACGTGCGCCGGCGCGCTTGGTCAGAGGAGTTGCTGGCGCTGTGCGGCCTGGGCGTGGAGCACATGCCGCGCGTGGTCGAAGGCAGTGAGGTGAGCGGCCAGCTCAGCGCCACGGCCGCCGCAGCGCTCGGCCTGCGCGCCGGCATTCCGGTGGCCGGTGGCGGCGGCGACAACGCAGCCAGCGCGGTCGGCATGGGCGCGGTGAATGCGGGCGAAGGCTTTCTGTCGCTCGGCACCAGCGGCGTGCTGTTCGTCGTGACACCCGCGTTCCAGCCGAACACCGCCAGCGCCACGCATGCGTTCTGCCACGCGCTGCCCGCGCGCTGGCACCAGATGAGCGTGATGCTCTCGGCCGCGAGCTGCCTGCAGTGGGCGACGAAGCTGCTCGGTGCACCGAACGAGGCTGCGCTCGAAGCGCAGGCCAGCGCACTCGATCAACGTGGCCGCGCCGCGAGCCCGATCTTCCTGCCCTACCTGGGCGGCGAGCGCACACCGCACAACGATGCACAGGTGCGCGCGAGCTTCCACGGCCTCGACCACGACACCGACAGCGCCCGCCTCGCCTACGCCGTGATCGAAGGCGTGAGCTTCGGCCTCGGCGATGGGCTGGCCGCGCTGCGGGGTGCGGGCTGCGATGTGCAGCGGCTGTCGCTGGTCGGTGGCGGCGCGCGCAGTGCACTGTGGGCGCAGCAGCTCGCCACCTTGCTCGACATCGAGATCGTCACGCATGCCGAGTCGGCCGCCGGCGGCGCGCTGGGCGCAGCGCGGCTCGGCTGGCTGTGCACCGGCGCGGGCATTGCCGACGTGTGCACTGCGCCAGCCGTCGCACACCTCTACACCCCCGACCGCGCCGAGCAGCCGCTGCTGCACGCGCGCTATCAACGCTTCCGCGCGCTGTACCCGGCGCGGCAGAACAAGCCCCTTGCGGCATCGAAAGGCACAGCATGACAAGCTATTTCCACGCGGTCGAACCCATCGCGTTCAAGGGCGCGGCGTCGACCGAGCCGCTCGCCTTCAAGCACTACGAGCCCGACCGCATCGTGCTCGGCAGACCGATGGCCGAGCACCTGCGCTTCGCGGTGTGCTACTGGCACAGCTTCAGCTGGAACGGCTTCGACCCGTTCGGCTACGACGGCACCTTCGAGCGTCCATGGCAGCACATGGCAGACCCGATGCAGGCCGCCCGCGACAAGGCCGACGCGGCCTTCGAGTTCTTCGCCAAGCTCGGCGCGCCGTACTACACCTTCCACGACCGCGACGTGGCCCCCGAAGGCACCACGCCGCGCGAAAGCAGGGCCCACCTGCACGCCATGGTCGACGTGCTGGCCGAGAAGCAGCAGGCCACCGGCATGAAGCTGTTGTGGGGCACCGCCAACTTGTTCAGCCACCGGCGCTTCATGTCGGGCGCGGCAACCAACCCCGACCCGGCCATCTTCGCGATGAGCGCCTTGCAGGTGAAGGAAGCGATGGACGCCACGCATCAGCTCGGCGGCGAGAACTACGTGCTCTGGGGTGGCCGCGAAGGCTACGAGACGCTGCTGAACACACGCATCGGCCAGGAGCTTGACCAGATGGGCCGCTTCATGAACATGGTGGTCGAATACAAGCACAAGATCGGCTTCAAGGGCGCCATCCTCATCGAGCCCAAGCCGCGCGAGCCGACGAAACACCAGTACGACTTCGATGCCGCCACGGTCTACGGCTTCCTGTGCCGCTACGGGCTCGACAAAGAGATCAAGGTCAACCTGGAGGCCAACCATGCCACGCTGGCCGGCCACAGCTTCGAGCACGAGATCGCGACCGCCATCGACCTCGGCATCTTCGGCTCGATCGACATGAACCGCGGCGACATGCAGTGCCAGTGGGACACCGACCAGTTCCCGAACAGCATCGCCGAGACGGCGCTGGCGCTCTACACCATCGTCAAGGGCGGCGGCTTCACCTCGGGCGGCATCAACTTCGACAGCAAGGTGCGCCGGCAATCGATCGACCCACAAGACATGTTCCACGGCCATGTCGGTGCAATGGACGTGACCGCCCGTGCGCTGCTGGTCGCTGAGAAGATGATCAACGACGGCCGGCTGGAGGCATTCGTGAACGAGCGCTACGCCGGCTGGCGCACGCCGTTCGGCGCCGACGTGCTGGCCGGCAAGCACACCCTCGACGACCTGGCCGCGCGCGTGCTGGCCGCGAACACCGACACGGCGCCGGTATCGGGCCGGCAGGAGTACCTGGAGAACCTCGCGAACCAGTTCGTTTGACGGAACATCAAGCCGGAGCGGCCACCACCTGGTTGCGCTGGCGCTTGGCCTGGTACAGGCGCTGGTCGGCCAACTCCAGCATCTGCAACAAGGCCTGGGCCGACACGACGACTTCGGCCGCGCTGGCCACGCCACCGCTCACCGTCACGGGCGGGGCGCCGCCGGTCACCGGCGCACGCGCCACGTCGTCGCGCAGGCGTTCGGCAACGAGGTAGGCTGCGGCCGGCGCGGTGTCGGGCAGCACCATCAGGAACTCTTCACCGCCCCAGCGGCCGAACAGGTCGCCGCCGCGCATCAGCCGGGTGGCGCGCGCTGCGAAGCCGGCCAGCACCAGGTCACCCGCCGCGTGGCCGTGCCTGTCGTTGATGCGCTTGAAGTGGTCCAGGTCGAACATCACCACCGAGAGTGGCCGCCCGTGGCGCACGGCCTGCGCCAGCTCGCGCTCGAGCGGCGCCATCAGCCCGTGGCGGTTGAGCACGCCGGTGAGCGCGTCGGTGACGACGAGCCGCTCGATGCGCTGGCGCATCCGTTCCTGCATCAGCAGCATGAAGCCGGTAGTCACGAACAGCGAGACGATCAGGTCGATCAGCAGCGGCACCACTTCCAGCTGCGGCGCCAGCGTGTCGAGCGGGCCCGCGCCGGTGTGGAAGTGCATCGCGAACACGAGCAGGCGGCGGCCCTGGAACACGAGCGCCAGCACCATCATCGCGCCGATGAGCCGCGCGCCCCACAGGCGGCGCATGGGCCACAACGTGTGCAGCGTGAGAGCGGCCATGACGAAGATGCACGCGCCCATCCAGTGCACTCGCGCGTCGACGCTGCTCATCCACGCCGCAGGCACGGCGAACACCAGCGCCAATGCGATGGACTGAAGTGCGACCGCGCGCAGTGGCACCGCGTTACCGGCAACGCGCCTGAGCGCGTGCAGGTGGCCCACGAGCGCCAGCATGATCAACGCGCCCGAAACCACGGGCAGGCCCAGGCCCGTGAGCACCTGCACGCGCGGGTCCAACAGTTCGGCCACCGCCACGCCGCGTGCGGCTGCGAAGAACAGGTCGGCCACGACCCAGGTGCGCACGCCGCGCGCCGCGTCGCCGAGGCCGATGCGCGACACCAACAGCACAGCGGTGACCACCAGCGACAGCAGCGCGTTGCTGAAGATGAGCGAGGTGGCGTCGAGTGCGGGCATGGGTGAAGGCAGCGGCATTCGGCCGTGCGTCGGCGGCTGCAATGTGCCACCGCCATTTGTTGTCGGCGCTCTGGTGCAGGAGTTGAGGAACCGTGCGCTGGGTGGGTGGCCGCGCAACGCTTGCTTCTTGCGCACGCCTGCGCGGCAAAGGCGCGCCCGGGGCGGGCGTCATCGCTTCGGTTCGGTGGTTTGCTGACCCGTTGGGGGTGTTCAGAAGAAAGGAGCCCGCCCGCAGGCTTCGCGGCGGGTGCCGCCTGCCGCAACGCGCGCCACGCGCGGGCAGTGCGCTGAACAACCCGTCAGCGGGTCACATCCCCCAACGCAGCGCGGCCGTGTGCACCGGCGCATCCCACAGCGCCAGCTGCGCCGGGTCGACGGCTGTCACGGTGATCGAGCAACCGGCCATCTCGAGCGAGGTCACGTACGAGCCGGTGAGGTGGCGCACCACCTTCACGCCGGCCGCACCGAGCACCTTCAGTGCTGCATGCACCATCACGTACAGCTCGAGCGTGGGCGTGCCACCGAAACCGTTGACAAGCAGGATCACCGGCTGCCCGGGGCGCAACTGCAAGTCCTTCAGCACGGCGCCGGTGAGCTCGGCAGCGATCTCGTCGGCGCCGGTCATCTTCACGCGGCGGCGGCCGGGTTCACCATGGATGCCCACGCCCATTTCCATCTCGTCGGGGCCGATCTGGAACGTCGGCTTGCCGGCCGCCGGCACGGTGCATGACGTCAGCGCCACACCCATCGACGCGGTGGCCTTGTTCACCGCATCGCCGAGTGCCTTGAGTGCTGCGAGGCTCTCACCGCGCTCGGCCGCAGCGCCAACGATCTTCTCGACGATCAGCGTGCCGGCCACGCCGCGCCGGCCGGTCGTGTAGGTGCTGTTCTCGACTGCCACGTCGTCGTTGACGATCACGGTCGCGTTGTCGCGGTCGAGCATCTCGGCGGCCATCTGGAAGTTCATCATGTCGCCGGAGTAGTTCTTCACGATGAAGAGCACGCCGGCGCCGGTGTCGACCGACTCGGCGGCGGCGAGCATCTGGTTCGGTGTGGGCGAGGTGAAGACCTGCCCGGGGCAGGCCGCGTCGAGCATGCCGTGGCCGACGAAGCCGGTGTGCAGCGGCTCATGGCCCGAGCCGCCGCCGGAGATCAGCGCGACCTTGCCGGGCCGGGTGTGGCGGCGGCGCACGAACTGGTATTCGGCACCGAGTGTCACGATGTCGGCATGCGCAGCAGCAAAGCCGTCGAGCGATTCGGCAAGCACGGTGTCGGTGTGGTTGATGAGTTTCTTCATGGCAACTCGCTGCGTTGGAAGGTGGAGAAGTCAGGTGCCGGCGCGGGTGGCGGCGAGCGTGTCGCAGATGGCGGCGGTGATCAAGGCCATCGAGCGCGAACCCGGGTCGACATGGCCGAGCGCGCGGTCGCCGAGGAAGGACGCGCGGCCGCGGGTTGCGTCCATCGCGGCGGTTGCCGCGCAGGCATCGAGCCCGGTCTGGCGGGCGCGGGCGACCATGTCACCCGCGTCGTCAGCGCCCTCGGCCAGCACGCGCTGCAGCGGGTCGAGCACGTCGAGCAGCGTTTTCTGCCCGACCTCGGCCTTGCCCAGCCGTGTCAGCGCCGCAATGCCGGCCTGCAACGCGCGCGACAAGTCGGCCGGCCCTGGCGCGGGCGGCAGTTCCTTCGCGAGCGTGACCAGCAGCGTGCCGAACACCGGGCCCGACGAGCCGCCGATGGTCGACATGCAGGTCAGGCCCATGGCCTTGAGCACATCGTTGAGCGGCTGGCCTTGCCACTCGGCCAGCCTGGCCTGGATGGCGAGTGCGCCGCGCCGCATGTTGAGGCCGTGGTCACCGTCGCCGATGGCCTGGTCGAGTTGTGTCAGTTCCTCGACGTGATCGATCAGCGTTTGCGTGGCGGCCAGGATCATGGCGGTGTGGGGCATGGCGTTCTCCGGAGGGCTCGCGTCAGGCGGCAATGCGTTGCCCGTGGGTGTCGAACCAGAGCAAGTGGCGCAGCTCGACACTCACCGACGTGCCCGGTGCCAGACTGGCGTCGCTCGGTGCCGCGCTGACGAGCGGGTGCGCACTGCCGGCAACCAGCAGGTGCACCAGCCGCTGGTCGCTGAGGATCTCGATGCGCCGCACTTCGGCGTGCAGCGTATTGGGCGCGGTTCCAGCAACGGCGTGCGGGTGCAGATGAAGATGCAGGTGCTCGGCGCGCACCCCGACGGTCGCGGCTTGCACCGGCGCCGGCCAGTCGCCGAGCGCGGCGCGTGGCAGCAGGTTGATGCGCGGCGAGCCCAGCCTGGCTGCGACCGTGCTCGACTGCGGGTTCTCGTAGATGTCGCGCGGGCTGCCCACCTGCACCAGCCGGCCGTGGTCGAGCACGCCGATGCGGGTGGCCAGCGTCAGTGCCTCGGTCTGGTCGTGCGTGACGTAGAGCATGGTCGCGCCCAGGTCCTGCTGGATGCGCCGCAGCTCCAGGCGCAGGTCGTTTCGCAGCTTCGCGTCGAGCGACGACAGCGGCTCGTCCATCAAGGTGACGGCCGGCTCGCGCACCAGCGCCCGGCCGATGGCCACGCGCTGCATCTGCCCGCCCGACAGCTTGGTGGCGGGGCTGGCCAGCTTGTCGTCGATGCGCAGCAGGCGCGCGACTTCAACGACCTTTTCGCGCACCTTGGCCTCGGCGAGCGGGCGCATCGGCGAGCGCAGTGGGAAGGCCAGGTTGTCGAACACGCTCAGGTGCGGGTAGAGCGAATACTGCTGGAACACGAAGGTCACGTCGCGCAGCGCAGGCGGCTCCACCGTCACGTCACGCCCGCCGATGTGCACGCGGCCGGCGTCCGGGGTTTCCAGGCCGGCGACGAGGCGCAGCGTGGTCGTCTTGCCGGCCCCGCTCGGGCCGAGCAGCACGATGAACTCACCGCTGGCCGCGCTCAAGCTCAGGCCGCTCACGGCCTGCACCGCACCGAAGCGCTTGCCGACACCGTCGAGTTGAAAGTCAGCCATGCGCCACCTCGCGGCGCAGCGCCAACGCGCGGCCCGACTGCTGGTCGAACAGCGACACCGCGCGGCCCTCGAACGCCAACCCGACATGGTCGCCACGGGCCGCGTTCACCTGCACCCCGACCTTGGCGCGCAGCATCGACCCGACCGCCGTGCGAAGCGTGACGATCTGGCTGTGGCCCATGTATTCGGTGCCGACCACTTCGGCGCGCAGCGCCGAAGTGGCGTCGAAGCGCACGTGCTCGGGGCGCACGCCGTAGAGCAACCCGCGCTGCGCCACGCCTTCGGCAAGCGCCGGCACGGGAAGCAGGGCCGCACCGATGGTGACCTGCCGCGCACCGGGCTCGCAAGCGCCCTCGAACGGAATGAAGTTCATGGACGGCGAACCGATGAAGTCGGCCACGAACACCGAGGCGGGGTGGTCGTAGACCTCTTGCGGCGCACCGAGCTGCTCGATCACGCCTCGGTTCATGATGGCGATGGTGTCGGCCATCGCCATCGCTTCCATCTGGTCGTGCGTGACGTAGACGGTGGTCGCCTTCAAGCGGTCGTGGAGGCTGCGCAGCTCATGGCACATCAACTCACGGAACTCGGAGTCGAGTGCGCCGAGCGGCTCGTCCATCATGAAGGCGGCCGGCTGGCGCACGATGGCCCGGCCGAGCGCCACACGCTGGCGGTCGCCGCTGGACAGGCCGGACACCGGCTTGTCGAGCAGTTCGGTGATGCGCAGGATGCGCGCTGCGTCCATCACCTTGGTGTCGATCTCGCGCCGCGCCATGCCTTGCGAGACCAGCGGGAAGGCGATGTTGCGGCGCACGTTGAGGTGCGGGTAGAGCGCGAACAGCTGGAACACGAACGCGATGTCGCGCGCCGACGCACGCTGGGAGGTCACGTCCTCATCGCCGAGGAAGATCTGCCCCGAGGTCGGCAGCTCCAGCCCCGCGATCATGCGCAGCGTGGTCGTCTTGCCGCAGCCCGAAGGCCCGAGCAGGCAGAAGAATTCGCCGTCGCGCACCGTGAAGCTCGAGTCTTTCACGGCCACAAACTCGGCAAACGCCTTGTGAAGGTTACAAACGCGGATTTCGGCCATGTCGATCCATCAAGCCGGAAATTTGGAAACAACGGTGAACATGACAACCCCCGAGAGCGTGACCACGAACGACCAGGTGAACAGCACCAGCGCGAACGGCTGCAGCATCATCACGATGCCGAGCGCGATGACGATGCACGCAGCCATCTCCATCGGCCCGCGCCGAGCCCACTTCGGCCACCTGGATACGGGGCTCATTTGCGCACCGCCCCGAACGTGATGCCGCGCAGCAGGTGCTTGCGCAGCAGCACGGTGAACACCAGTATCGGAATCAGGAACAGCATGGTGCCCGCCGCCACCGCCGGCCAATCCTGGCCGCCCTCGCCGATGATGATCGGGATGAACGGCGGCGCGGTCTGCGCTTCGCCACTGGTCAACAACACCGCGAACGCGTACTCGTTCCACGCGAAGATCAGGCAAAAGATGGCGGTGGCCACGATGCCGGTGGTGGCCTGCGGCAGCACCACTTTGCGGAAGGCCTGCAGCCGCGTGTAGCCATCGACCATGGCGGCCTCTTCGTACTCACGCGGGATCTCGTCGATGAAGCCCTTGAGCAACCACACCGCCAGCGAGACGTTGACCGCGCTGTACAGCAAGATCATGCCCAGCCGTGTGTCCGACAAACCCAGCTCGCGGTACATCAGGTAGATGGGAATGGCCACCGCGATGGGCGGCATCATGCGCGTGGACAAGATGAAGAACATCAGGTCGTCCTTGCCAGGCACCTTGAAGCGCGAGAACGCGTACGCCGCCATTACGCCCAGGCCGACCGAGAGCACCGTCGAGCCGATCGCGATGACGAGCGAGTTGATGAAGCGCGGCAGGTAGTTCGAGCGGCTCACGACAACCATGCTGTTGCGCCGCGCGGCGCGCTCGCAGGCATCGGCCGCTGGTGGCAGGCCGCGAATGTATTCCTCGGTCTGGCGCGAGCGCGTGGTGAAGAGGTTGCAGTAGCCCTCGATCGACGGCTCGAACAGCACCTTGGGCGGGTAGCTGATCGAGTCGGGCGGGCTCTTGATGCTGGTCAGGAAGATCCACGCGAGCGGCACCAGCGTGATGACGGAGTAGACGATGACGACGAACATCGCCACGCGCTTGGATGTGGCCGTGGGCTCGACGACGGAGTGGGCGGTGCTGATGCCGGTGCTCATGGGTTCGTCTCGGGGTTTGTGCGAACGTGGCCTCGGGCGGTACGCCCAGAACAAGAGCACGCGCCCGTGTTCATCGGTTCTTCACCGCGTTGAGTGCCTTGACATAAATGTTCGCCAACCCGAACACCGCCACGAACAGGATGATGGCCAGCGCCGACGAATATCCGGTGCGCCACTTCTCGAAGGCCTCGCGCTTGAGCGTGATCGAGACCACCTCGGTCGTCGAGCCCGGCCCGCCGTTGGTGAGCAGGTTCACGAGGTCGAACATCTTGAAGTTCTCGATGCCGCGGAACAACACCGCCAGCATCACGAAGGGCAGGACCATCGGTAGCGTGATGCTCCAGAACTGGCGCCAGCTCGACGCGCGGTCGACCTCGGCGGCCTCGTAGATGTAGTCGGGGATGCTGCGCAGGCCCGCCAGGCAGATCAGCATCACGTAGGGCGTCCACATCCAGGTGTCGACGATCACGATGGCCCACGGTGCCAACTTCACCGAACCGAGCATCTCGAAGCTCGACGGCGGCAGGCCGGTGAAGAACGACACGACGTAGTTGAAGAGGCCGATCTGCGGTTGGTACAGAAAAGCCCAGAAGTTGCCGACGACCGCCGGCGACAGCATCATCGGAATCAGGATCAGCGTGGTCCAGAAACCATGGCCGCGAAACTTGCGGTCGATCAGCCACGCGAGCGTGAAACCGATCAGTGTTTGCAGCGTGATCGTCCAGAAAAGGAAGTGCGCGGTGGCCTGCATCGGGCCCCAGATGTCGGGGTCGGTCAGGATGGCGACGTAGTGGTCGATGCCCACGCCCAGCACCTCGGCATTGGGCCGGTTGGCGCGGAAGTTGGTGAACGAAAGCCGCACCGTCCAGATCAACGGGAAGATGTTGATCGCCAACAGCAGCAGCATCGTCGGTGCGATGAAGAGCCACGCAACCGCGCGATCCGACAGGCCGCGCATGTGGCGTGCAAGCGGTGGCGGCGTGGCTTGTGCGGCGCGGTTGATGAGCTCGGCGGAGGTTGACATGGTGTGGGCTGTTGACCCCCTCCCCTTCTGGGGGAGGGTTGGGGAGGGGGAAGGAGCAGACGCGACTGACTACTTCGTTTTCCCGTCTTCCTTGAACACCTTCTTCCAGTCGGCGAGCAAGCCGTCGAGCGCTTCCTTCGCGGTGCCTTTGTCGGCCACCACGAAGTCATGCACGCGCTTCTGCTCGGCCAGCAGCAGTTGCGCATAGCTCGGCTCGGCCCAGAAGTCGACGACCTGGTCCATCGCGGTCAGGAACTCGGACGCGAACGGTGCGCTCTTCTTGAAGCCGGGGTCCTGCAGCACGGCCTTGTGGCAGGAGTAGCCGCCCAGCGCCCACCACTTCTTTTGCGTGTCGGGCGTGGCAAACCACTTGATGTAGGCCAGCGCCTCGGCCCGGTTCGGCGAGTAGGCCACCACCGAGATGCCCTGCCCGCCGAGCTGCGAGCCCTTGCCCTTCGGCCCGGTCGGGTTGACGAAGAAGCCGATCTTGTCGCCGCCGACGTTCGGGTCTTTGTACAGACCCGGGAAGAACGCGAACCAGTTCATCATCATGGCCACCTGGCCCGACTTGAAGGCGTCGAGCCCTTCGCCCATGTACGAGTTGGTCAGGCCCGGCGGCGTGCAGCACTTGTAGAGCTCCTTGTAGAACTCCAGGCCCTTGATGGCGTCGGGGCCGTTCACGAAGCCGTCCATCGCGTAGTGCTTTTTCGGGTCTTCGTACTTGAAGCCGTACGGGTACAGCACGTTGCTGACACCCATCGTGATGCCTTCGGAGCCGCGCTCGGTGAAGAGGTAGGTGCCGTAGACCTTCTTGCCGTCGACTGTGCGAGTGAAGAACTCGGCCACCTGCTTGAACTCGGCCCAGGTGGTGGGCGCTTCGAGCTCACGGTTGTACTTCTTCTTGAACTCGGCGCGCAGCTCGGGCCGGGCGAACCAATCTTTGCGGTAGGTCCAGCCGAGCGCGTCGCCCATCGCCGGCAGCGCCCAGTAGTTCGGTGTGCCCTTCGGCCACTCCGAATAGCCGGTCACAGTCGCCGGCATGAAGTCGCTCATCTTGATCCCTTCCTTGGCGAAGAAATCATTCAGCTTCACGTAGTGGCCACTTTCGGCCGAGCCGCCGATCCATTGGCTGTCGCCGATGATCAGGTCGCACAGCTTGCCCTTGGAGTTCAGCTCGTTGAGCATTCGGTCGGCAAAGTTCGGCCACGGCACGAACTCGAACTTCATGTTCACGCCCGATTTGGCCGTGAAGTCTTTGCTGAGTTCGACCAGCGCGTTGGCAGGGTCCCAGGCGGCCCAGCACAGCGTGATCGTCTTGCCCTGGGCCTGCGCAGCCGAGCTGCCCAGGCCGAGAACACCGGCTGCTGCGATGGCCGCGAGGGCGGGCAGCTTCTTGAAGAATGCTTTCATCTCGGTTGTCTCCTACGGTTGTTGACAGGCACACACCTCTGCCGGCCGGGCCCTGCTAATGCAGGTTCTCGGCCGTCAGGATCTCCACGCGCGGCTGCACCACGTTGAGTGCACCTCGCACGTTCTCGCACAGCGCACGCAACACGCGTGCTGCAGCACCGACGCAGTAGTGGATGTCCTGCGTCAACACGTACGCGAAGCCACCGCTGCTGAGCAGCGCGCGGTGGCTGTCGGTGAGGTCATGCGCGGCCATGCCGACCAGGCCCGAGAGGCCGGCGCTGCCGAGCGCCTGCGCCAGGCCAGCGCTGCCGGAGCCCACGTTGTAGAGGCCGGCGATCTTGGCGGGGTCGATGCCGCCCTTCGCGAGGAAGCGCGTGAAGGCTTTGCCTGCGGCGGCGTCTGCACTCGGCAGGTCCGGCACGCGCAGCATGCGCAGCTTCGGGAAGCGCTCTTCGATCACCTGCGCGAAGCCGATGCGCCGCTCGATTTCGGCCGACAGGCGCGTGGCCTGCGAAGCGAGCAGCAGCGTGTCACGCCCCGCCCCACCGCCAGCCGCCATGCGCGCCAGCAACAGCCCGGCCGTGCGGCCGGCGGCGCGGTTGTCGGCGCCCACGTGGGTTTCGCGCATCGAGCCCGCCACGTCCGAGAACAGCGTCACCACATGGATGCCGGAGCGCACGAGTTCGTTGATCGCCTGCTTGACCGGCGGCAGGTCGGGCGCGATCAGCGCCACGCCTTCGCAGTCGGCCAGCTGCAGCAGGCCGGCTGCGAACTGCGTGCCCGTGCCGTCGCTGGCGTCGATGCGGTAGGTGACTTCGGTGATGTGCTGATGGCGGAAATCACTGGCCGACTGCGCGATCTGCCGATCGACCAATTCGAGAAACGGCGAGTCGTCGGCCGGCAGCACGAACGCGAAGCGCAGGTTGGCGTCCCGCCGCGGCCGGCCGCGCAGCGGCGGCGCGCCAATCTCGGCCATCACCTGCAGCACGCGCTGCACGGTGTCGGCGTTCACGCCCGGGCGCTTGTTCAACACCCGGTCCACCGTGGCCGTGCCCACCCCGGCGCGGGCGGCGATGTCGGCAATGGTGGCGGTGGACATGGTGTGAGCGGGCTCTGAGGTCTGCGAGAGACGCCAGTGTCGTCACATCAATAAATAAATCAATCAGGGTTTCAATGGAGGCGCGGATGCAGTTCACTGCGGCGCCGGATCGAGCTCAACAGGTTCGAGATGGCCCGCCAGGGCGAGCTACGCCGGCAAGTCGGGAGAATCGGACTGGGTCCGTGCCCCTACGCCCGAACCCCAGCGCCTCGTTCCACCGAGGGCTCACCCCATGCCGTCGCGTCGATCTGGCCGACGCCCTGGAACACGGGCCGGCTGAACAGGTAGCCCTGCATCAGGTGGATGCCGGCGTCGGAAAGAAAGTCGCGCTCACCGCTGGTCTCGATGCCCTCGGCGATGACCTGCACCCCCAGATCCTTGCAGATGCGCACCATCCCGCGCACGATGGCCTGGCGCGACTTGCTGCGATCGATGTTCCGCACGAGCTCCATGTCGATCTTGATCAGGTCAGGCTGGAATTGGGCGAGCAAGGTCAGCCCGGCGTAGCCCGCGCCGAAGTCGTCGATCGCTGTGAGCAGGCCACAACGCTTGTATTCGCGAAGAATCTCGGCCAGCCATGGCCCGTCTTCGACACGCTCGCCCTCCGTGACCTCGAAGATGATTCGGTCGAGCGGAAAGCCGTGCGCATGCGCAGCTGCAAGGGTTGTGCGGATGCAGATTTCCGGCTTGTAGATGGCATTGGGCAGGAAATTGATCGAGATGCGTTCTTGAATGCCCAGCTGCGCGGCCGTCTTGATGGCCTTGACCCGGCAGGCCTGGTCGAAGCGGTACCGGTTCTTTTCGTTGATCTGCGAAAGCACGCTGATCGCGCCCTCGCCGTTGGGCCCTCTGACCAGGGCTTCATGACCGTAGACGGTGCGCGTTGCCACATCGACAATGGGCTGATAGGCGTAGTCGAACAGGAATCCGAGACGGTCTGCGTTGCCACAGTCGCCGCACGCGCTCTCGGTCTCGTCGAGCTCTGCGAATTCCGATGCAGCCAACTTCAATTTGATCATCTTCGTTTCCTCGGGCGCCACGTCAACTTCCTTCCTACCGCCTTCAAGCGACACGTGTCAATGAGCCGCTGCTGCGGCAGTGCCTGGAACTTCCGTCACCCGGCCTCGCAAGAAGAAAGGGCGGCGGATCGAGGTCGTCGCTCGTGAACGAACAACGTCACGCATGGATGGTGCCGCGTTGCAACACGATCAATGCCGCGAGAAGCGCTGCTTGAATACCGCTTTTCCCTTCAGGCACGAGCCACTCGAGGCACCTTCACCCACCGCCCACCGCGCGCCGACGACACGACCACTGCTTCAATGAACTGCACCCCTTCGAGCCCTTCGTCCAGCGTTGGAAACTCCGCCGCCCCATCGGCCTTCGCACCCCCCGGCCGTGCGGCGCGGATGTGCTGGGCGATCTCGCTGTACAGCGTCGCAAAGCCTTCGAGGTAGCCCTCGGGGTGGCCCGCCGGTGTGCGGGTGACGCGCGCTGCTGTGGCGTTGGCCGCACCGGTGCCGCGCGCGAGCGTCTGCACCGGCTCACCGAACGGCGACCACTGCAACTGGTTCGGGTGCTCCTGCTTCCATTCCAGCCCGCCCTTGCTGCCGTAGACGCGCAGGCGCAAGTTGTTCTCATTGCCCGGCGCCACCTGACTGGCCCACAGTGCGCCGCGCGCCCCGCCCTGGAAGCGCAGCATCACCTGCGCGTTGTCGTCAAGGCGCCGCCCGGCGACAAAAGTGCTCAGCTCGGCGCACAGCTCATCGACCACCAGCCCGGTCACGTGGCCGGCAAGCTGGTATGCGTGGGTGCCGATGTCGCCGATGCAGCCGCCTGCGCCCGAGCGGGCGGGGTCGGTGCGCCAGCCGGCCTGCTTCTGGCCGGTGGCTTCGAGAGGCTCGGTCAGCCAGTCTTGCGCATACTCGACCTGCACCACGCGGATGTCGCCGAGCCGCCCTTCTTGCACCATCTGGCGCGCGTGGCGCACCATCGGGTAGCCGCTGTAGTTGTAGGTGACGGCAAAGATGCGACCGTGCTTGCGCGCCAGCGCCGCGAGCCGCTTCGCGTCGCGGCTGGTGGTGGTGACGGGCTTGTCGCAGATCACATGAATTCCAGCCTTCAGGAAGGCTTCTGCGACCGGCGCGTGCTGGTCGTTCGGGGTGACGATGGCGACCACCTCGATGCCGTCGGCGCGCGCGGCCTCGGCTTTCGCCATCGCGGCGAAGTCAACGTAGACGCGCTCCGGCGCCAGGCCCAGCGCGCGGCCCGAGCGCAATGCCTTGTCGGCGGTGGCCGACAGGGCGCCGGCCACGAGTTCATAGTGGTCATCGAGCCGCGCTGCAATGCGGTGCACCGCGCCGATGAACGCGCCTTCGCCGCCGCCGACCATGCCGAGCCGGATGCGCTGCGCGCTCACAGCCCGAGCATCCGGTTCAGCTTGCCCTGGTCGGGAGCACTTGCGGCGAAGTCGTCGAACGCCTTGTCGGTCACGCGAATGATGTGGTCGCGAATGAACTTCGCGCCTTCGGCCGCACCTTGCTCGGGGTGCTTGAGGCAGCACTCCCATTCGAGCACGGCCCAGCTCTTGTAGCCGTACTGCGCCATCTTCGAGAAGATTGCGCGGAAGTCGATCTGCCCATCGCCGAGCGAGCGGAAGCGCGCCGCGCGGTCGACCCACGGCGCATAGCCGCCGTACACGCCTTGGCGGCCGGTGGGCCGGAACTCGGCGTCCTTGATGTGCAGCGAGGTGATGCGCTCGTGGTAGATGTCGATGAACTCCAGGTAGTCGAGCTGCTGCAACAGGAAGTGCGACGGGTCGTAGTTGATGCAGCAACGCGGGTGGTTGCCCACGCGCTCCAGGAACATCTCGAAGGTCGTGCCGTCGAACAGGTCTTCGCCGGGGTGCAGTTCGAAGGCGACGCTGCAACCGGCGTCGTCGAAGGCATCGAAGATCGGGCGCCAGCGCTTCGCCAGCTCGTCGAACGCGGTCTCGATCAGCCCGGCCGGGCGTTGTGGCCACGGGTACAGGTAAGGCCAGGCCAGCGCGCCGGGAAAGCTCACCGTCGACGTGAGGCCGAGGTGCGCAGACGCCTTGGCCGCCCACCGCATCTGCTGCACCGCCCAGGCTTGGCGCGCCTTGGGGTTGCCACGCACGGCCTCGGGCGCAAACGCGTCGAAGGCGTCGTCGTAGGCAGGGTGCACCGCGACGAGCTGGCCTTGCAGGTGCGTGCCGAGCTCGGTGATCTCGACACCGTTCGCGCGCGCCACGCCGGCGATGTCGTCGCAGTAGCCTTTCGATGCGGCGGCCTTCTCAAGGTCGATCAGCCGCTTGTCCCACGAGGGCAGTTGCACCCCCTTGAAGCCGTGACCGGCAGCCCATTGGGTGATGCCGTGCCAAGAGTCGAACGGCGCCGCATCGCCGGCGAACTGCGCCAGGTAGATGCCGGGGCCCCGGATGTTGCTAGCCATGGGAGTGCTCCTGTGATCGGGCTGATTGCCGAAGCAACATCATGCGACGAGCGGGGCCGGCCGTGGCTTGCCGGAAACGCTAATCCTGCGGGCCCCGGGCATGGCCGTTGCCGCCCATGCGCCCAGGGACTGAAGCTCCCGCCGGTTGCGCTCGACGTGTCACCCACGGCAGGCGCGAGCGCGAACCGGGCCCTCGCCGCGCGGCGCAGCCCGGATGCTGCGCCCGTGCTCACATCGTCTCGGCGAACAACTCGCGGCCGATCAACATGCGGCGAATCTCGCTCGTGCCGGCGCCGATCTCGTACAGCTTGGCGTCGCGCCACAGGCGGCCGAGCGGGTACTCGTTGATGTAGCCGTTGCCGCCGAAGATCTGGATGCCCTCGCCGGCCATCCAGGTGGCCTTCTCGGCGCACCACAGGATCACGCTCGCGCAATCCTTGCGCACCTGGCGCACGTGGTCGACGCCGAGCATGTCGAGGTTCTTCG
This sequence comes from Rhizobacter sp., assembly GCA_025350965.1. Taxonomy (GTDB): domain Bacteria; phylum Pseudomonadota; class Gammaproteobacteria; order Burkholderiales; family Burkholderiaceae_C; genus LMDS01. The sequence goes on along the minus strand of JANXWV010000017.1, from coordinate 2,748 downwards.
CGACCGTGTAGGCGAACGCGCGACCGGCCTGCAGCACCGTGTACATGTCGGCGACCTTGCCCTGGATCAGCTGGAACTCGCCGATGCTCCGGCCGAACTGCCTGCGGTCGTGGATGTAGGGCACGACCGAATCCATCACCGATTGCATGATGCCCAGCGGCCCGCCGGTCAGCACCGCGCGCTCGTAGTCGAGGCCGCTCATCAGCACCTTGGCGCCGCCGTTCAGCTCGCCGAGCACGTTCTGCGCCGGCACCTCGACGTTGTCGAACACCAGCTCGCCGGTGTGGCTGCCGCGCATGCCGAGCTTGTCGAGCTTTTGCGCGACCGAAAAACCCTTCATGCCCTTCTCGACCAGGAACGCGGTGACGCCGCGCGCACCGAGCTCGGGCTGGGTCTTCGCGTAGACGACCAAGGTGTCGGCGTCGGGCCCGTTGGTGATCCACATCTTGCTGCCGTTGAGCAGGTAGTGGTCGCCCCCGGCTCTTCCCTCTACCAGCTGGGCCTTGAGCTTCATGCTGATGACGTCGGAGCCGGCGCCCGGCTCGCTCATCGCGAGCGCGCCGACGTGCTCGCCGCTGATCAGCCTGGGCAGATATTTCGCGCGCTGCGCGTCGTTGCCGTTGCGCTTGATCTGGTTCACGCACAGGTTGCTGTGCGCGCCGTAGCTCAATCCGACCGAGGCCGAGGCGCGCGAGATCTCCTCCATCGCGATCATGTGCGCGAGGTAGCCCATGCCGGCGCCGCCGTACTCCTCGCTCACCGTGATGCCGAGCACGCCGAGCGCTCCCATCTTGCGCCACAGATCCATCGGGAACTGGTCGCTGGCGTCGATCTCGGCGGCGCGCGGCGCGATCTCGGCCTGCGCGAACTCGCGCACCGCGTCGCGCAGCGCGTCGACGTCTTCACCGAGCTGGTGGTTCAGGCCGGGCAAGTTGTTCATTGCTGCCCCCGGCCCGAGGCGGCGCGGGCCGGCTTGGGAGCGGCCCGGCGCTCGGCCCGCTGGCGCGCAGAGACTGGTGCTTGCGTCATTTCGTGTCTCCTGAGTCAGTTCCGCACGTCGTCGCGGCCGGTGATCGTCATGATGGTAGCGGTCATCGTCGCCACGAGTTTGCGCTCGTTGCTGCCCACCTCGTGCTCGAAGGCCTCGCCGTCGACCACGCTGATCGTGCGCCCGGCCTTCTTCACCCGCCCCTCGACGCGCAGCAGCGGCCCGCGCGCCGGCGCCAGCAGGTTGATCTTGAACTCGATCGTCAGCACGCCCGCATGCGCCGGCATCAGCGTGAACGCCGCGTAGCCGCAGGCCGAGTCGAGCGCGGTGGCGACCATGCCGGCGTGCAGGAAGCCATGCTGCTGCGTCAGCCCGGCGCGATGCGCCATCGCGACCACGACCCGGCCCGGGCCGATCTCCTCGAGCGTGACACCGAGCGTGGCCATCGCAGGCTGGCGCGCAAACGAATCGCGCGTGCGTTGTTCGAAATCGAGGTCGGCGACTTTCATGGCTCGATCGACGCATGGTCGGGGCCGCAGTTGACGTATACGTCAATTGTAGTCGGCGAGGTCGCCGCCGCGCCGGCGCCACCGCAGCCTCAGCCGGTCTTGTCCACGCTCCAGGCTCCGGCGCCGGTGACCGACAGCAACAGGAAGATGAAGCAGAAGAGCACCGCCGACTCCCCCTCGTTCAGCATCGGCGACAGGAAGTTGCCGAGCGGCACGTGGGCCATGAAGTACGCCACCGCCATCTCGCCCGACAGGATGAAGGCCGCCGGGCGCGTGAACCAGCCGAGCAGCACCAGCACACTGCCGACGATTTCGAGCACGCCGGCGAAGCCGATCAGGGACAGCAGCTGCAGGCTGTCGAACATCGCCACATGCGGCAGGTGCAGCAGCTTGGCGGTGCCGTGCTGCAGGAACAGGAACGCGGTGACGATGCGAAGCGCGGCGAGCGCGCGCGGGGTCCAGGTTGCGACGAATTCCGGGTTCATGCGATGTCTCCAAGAGCCTGACGCCGGGGTCGATTCTAGGCCGACGCCCTCTTCTGCCCGTCGGCGAGCAGGCGCCGCGCCTCGCGCTCGTGGCTGCGCACCTCGGCCAGCGTGGCCTGCAGGTCGGCCATCTGCTGCTCGACCTGCTCGCGATGCGCCGCGAGCACGACCAGGAATTTCTTCAGCTGCGGCATCGTGTCGCGCGGCGACTCGTACATGTCGACCAGCTCGCGGACCTCGGCCAGCGTCAGCCCGAGCCGCTTGCCGCGCAGGGTGAGCTTCAGCCGCGTGCGGTCGCGATGGGTGTAGACGCGGTTGCGGCCGCTGCGCTGCGGCGCGAGCAGACCGCAGTCTTCGTAGAAGCGGATCGCGCGGGTCGTTAGGTCGAACTCGCGTGCGAGCTCGCCGATCGTGAACGTGGCAGACATGTGGGTGACAGCGGCGGCGCGACGAACCGCCTACACTGGCTCGATTGACGTTTACGTAAAGTGCGTAAAGTGTAAATGGGAACCCCGCGATGGCCATGAACGCGCTCGAACTGCAGCTGGACGACCCGTTCGGCGACACCCTGCCGGCCCTCGGCACGACCCTCGAGGTCGCGCCCGGCGTGCGCTGGCTGCGCATGCTGCTGCCGTTCCAGCTCGACCACATCAACCTGTGGCTGCTGCGCGATCGGCTCGACGGCGAGGATGGCTGGAGCATCGTCGACTGCGGCATCGCCAACGACGCGACCCGCGCCGCCTGGGAGCAGGTCTTCGCCAGCGAG
>JANXWV010000144.1 GCA_025350965.1 Rhizobacter sp. | reverse complement strand
CAACTGAAAAGGCCCACCGCATCGCGGTCGGCCTTTTCTTGTTTGATGGGCTTGTGAGAGGCAGCTCCCGAGCCCGCGCGGCGGGCGGAAGGCCCTAGAGCCGGTTGATGCCGCCACCGCCTGCGCTGCGCAAACGTTCGAGCAGGCGTGCGGCGATCTGGGCGAGCGGCAGCACATCGTGCGCGGCGCCGGCGGCGATGGCTTCGCGCGGCATGCCGAAGACCACGCAGCTGGCCTCGTCCTGCGCCAGGTTGTAGCTGCCGGCGTCACGCATGAGCTTCATCGCGCAGGCGCCATCGGCACCCATGCCGGTGAGCATGATGCCCAGCGCGTTCGGGCCGACGACGCGCGCGGCCGACTGGAACAGCACCTCGACCGACGGCTTGTGGCGGTTCACCGGCTCGCCGTCGCGCACCCGGGCGACGTAGTTGGCGCCCGAGCGTTCCACGCTCAGGTGCAGGCCGCCGGGCGCGATGTAGGCATGGCCGGGCAGCACCCGCTCGCCGTCACTCGCTTCCTTGACGCTGATGCGGCACAGCCCGTCGAGCCGCGCCGCGTAACTGCGCGTGAAGCCGGCCGGCATGTGCTGCGTGATCAGCACCGCCGGGGCGTCGTGCGGCAGGTTCACCAGCACTTCCTTGGTGGCCTCGGTGCCGCCGGTGGAGGCGCCGATGAAGACGATCTTCTCGGTCGACATGCGGCCGAGCGCGCTCGGTGCCGGGCCCGCAGCGGTTGCGGCCGCCAGCGTGCTGGCAGTGCCGGCGGGCGGCGCACGCCGCACGTGCGCCCGCGCAGCGATGCGGATCTTCTCGGTGATGTCCTGTGCAAGCAGGCGCAAGCCGTCGGCAACCCCGATCTTGGGCTTGGCGACGAAGTCGATCGCGCCGAGTTCGAGCGCGCGCAGCGTCACGTCGGCACCGCGCTCGGTGAGGGTCGAGACCATCAGCACCGGCATCGGCCGCAGGCGCATCAGCTTGGCGAGAAAGTCGATGCCGTCCATGCGCGGCATCTCCACGTCGAGCGTGATCACGTCGGGGTTCAGGTCCCGGATCATCTCGCGCGCCACCAGCGGGTCGGCTGCGGCGCCCACGCATTCCATGTCGGGTTCGCGGTTGATGATCTCGGTGAGCAGGCTGCGCACCAGGGCGGAATCGTCGACGACGACGACGCGGGTCTTGGCCATGCTGTACTCCTTGTGGCGCCGGGGTGTGGGTTGTCAGAACAGGTCGACCGAGCCGCCGCCGCTGGCGGCCGGGGCGATCCTCTGTGCCGCTGTGCGTTCCATCGCCAGCAGCGCTTCATTGTTGGCCGAGGCCAGGCGCTTGACCATGGCCTTGCCGCTGGCCGGCAGGAAGCAGACCTTGCGTGGGTAGATGTCGAGCACGTCGCTCGAAACGACCGGCATGCGCTCGGCCTTCAGGTAGTCGAGCACGAAGGCGGTGTTGCGCTCGCCGACATGCAGCGAGTTCATGCCCGAGAGCACCTGGCCGCCACCGAAGACCTTGGCCTCCAGGGTGGAACGCGTGGCGCCGAGCTTGAGCATCTCGTTGACCAGGATCTCCATCGCGAACGAGCCGTAGCGGCCGCTGGACGTGCCTGTTTCGCTGCCATTGCCATCGGGCAGCATGAAGTGGTTCATGCCGCCGATGCGGGCACGGCGGTCCCACAGGCACACGGCGATGCACGAGCCCAGCGTCGTCATGATCAGGATGTCTTCGTGATACACGAAGTACTCGCCGGGCAGGATCTTCACCGCCTCGTTGCCGAACTGCGTTTCGTACCAGAAGAACGAGGCTTCGCCGGGCTTGCGCGTCCGGCTCTTGAGCAACTGCAGTCGGGGGGTCGACGGCGAGGTGCGCACGGGCGTGGCCAGGGCCATGGCTTGCTTCACCGCTCAGGCGCGCTCGTAGACCGTCTTGCCGCGCAGACGGAACAGGTCTTTCGAATCGCTGAAGTTCTCGGAGTGGCCGGCGAACAGCAGCCCGCCCGGCTTCATCACGCTGTGCATGCGCTCGAGCACGCGGCGCTGGGTCGGCGCGTCGAAGTAGATCATCACATTGCGGCAGAAGACGATGTCGAAGGGCTCGCCCAGCGACCAGCGTTCGTCCATCAGGTTGAAGGCACGGAACTCGACGAGCCGCCGCAGTTCGGACCGGATGCGGATGAAGCCGCTGTTCGCGCCGGTGCCGCGCATGACGTGGCGGCGCAGCCGCTCGGGGCTCAGGCCGCGAGCGTCCACCGCATAGACGGCCCGTTCGGCGGCGGCGAGCACCTTGGTGTCGATGTCGCTGCACACGATCTTGCAAGCGGCGTTGTCGCCGAGCGCCTCGGCGACCGTCATCGCCAGCGAATACGGCTCCTCGCCGGTCGAGGCCGCATTGCACCAGATGCGCAGGCCCGGGCGCTTGTGGGCGGTGAGTTCATCGCGCAGCAGCGCGAAATGGTGCTCCTCGCGGAAGAACGACGTGAGGTTGGTGGTCAGGCAGTTGATGAACTCCTGCCACTCGAGTTCGTCCGAAGTCTGTTCCAGCGCCTGCAGGTAGTGGCCGAAGGAGTTGAACCCCGCCTCGCGCAGCCGGCGCGACAGCCGGCTGTAGACCATGGCCTCCTTGCCGGCGTGCAGGCTGATGCCGGCGCGCTGGTAGATGAGCTTGCGGATGCGTTCGAAGTCGGCCGTCTCGAAGCCGAATTCGGTCTCGGGGCGCTGGCTTTCGGGTCGTGCAAGGGACGGCACAGCGCTCATCGGGGGTCCTGGGTCGAGGCGGCGAAGAGCATGCCGGCTTGGCGGCGCGCTTTCTTGGTCCTCCTTTATCGGCCCGCCCCGCGCTCGCTTGAGCACTGCCGCTGCTGGTGCCGTTGCGGCACCGGCAGCGGCAGCGGGGAACGCCCCGCCGACCCCGCCCGGCCGGCGCGTCGGCGCGTCACTTCGGCAGCAGCACCTTGTCGACGACGTGGATCACGCCGTTCGACTGGGTCACGTCGGCGATGGTCACGTTGGCGGTGCCGCCGCTCTCGTCGGTCACGGTCACGCCCGAGCCTGCTGCCATGGCGGTGAGCGTGCCGCCCGAAACGGTCTTGAGCACGGCCTTGCCGCCACCGTCCATCACGGCCTTCTTGAGCATGGCCGCGTCCATCTTGCCGGCGACCACGTGGTAGGTGAGTACCTTGGTCAGCATCGGCTTGTTCTCGGGCTTGAGCAGGGTGTCGACCGTGCCCGCGGGCAGGGCGGCAAAGGCGGCGTTGGTGGGTGCGAACACGGTGAACGGGCCCGGGCCCTTGAGCGTGTCCACCAGGCCGGCGGCCTTCACGGCGGCAACGAGCGTGGTGTGGTCTTTCGAGTTGACGGCGTTGTCGATGATGTCCTTGGTGGCGTACATGGGCGCGCCGCCGACCGTGACCTGTGCGATCGCGGTGATGGCCGAGGCCGACATGACCAGGGCCAGAACGAGGGTGGAGACCTTGAGGTGTTTCATGCGTGTTTCCTTTGAAGTGGTTGACGCGACGGATGCTGCGTGGGGGCTCATACGCAGCCCGCTTCGCGGCGGATGCACCGCACAGCGTGCAACCGGATGCAAGGGTTTGGCGGCCGGGCGACGCACCAGCGTCGCCCTCACAATGGTCTCGAGCTTCACAACCCACCGACCCGCCTGGATCAGGCGTGTGCCGCCTTCGCAGTACCACCCCGCGCAACATGGCCACCGAACCTCCAGCAAGCCGTGAACCTGCCAGGCTGGCCGCGTTGCACGACCTGCGCGTGCTCGACACCTTGCCCGAGCAGGCCTTCGACGACATCGTGCAACTCGCATCGCAGATCTGCGGTACACCGGTCGGGCTGGTGTCGCTCGTCGACGAGCAGCGCCAGTGGTTCAAGGCGCGCGTCGGCCTGGCGGCCACGCACACGCCGCGCGACGTGGCCTTTTGTGCGCACGCCATCAACACGCCCGACGCGCTGATGATCGTGGCTGACACGGCCCACGACCCGCGCTTTCGTGCCAACCCACTCGTCACCGGTGACCCGAAGATCCGCTTCTACGCCGGCGCGCCCATCGTCACCGCCGGCGGGCAGGCCCTGGGCACGGTGTGCGTGATCGACACCGTGCCGCGCGAGCTCGATGCGGCTCAACTCGGCGCCCTGCAGGCGCTGGCCCGCCAGACGAGCGCGCTGTTCGAACTGCGGCGCCGCACGCTGGCACTCGAAGATCAGGCGCGCGAGATGGCCAGGCTGTCGCAAGCCGCCACCGACGAGCGCCGCCGCAGTGCCGAGATGCTCGACCTCGTGCTGCGCAGTGGCGACATGGGGATGTGGGACCTCGACGTGCCCACCGGCCGGTTCACGGCCAACGACCGCGAGTTCGAGATGTTCGGCCACGACCCCGCCGACCCCGCCGCGCGCGCTCTCGACTGGCGCACGCTGGTCCACCCCGACGATCGCGCGCCGCTGCAGGCGGCAATGCTGCGGCACCTTGCCGGCGAGACCCCGGCCTACACGAGCGAGCACCGCATGCGCCACCGCAGCGGCCACTGGGTCTGGGTGCGCCACCACGCCATCGTGGTGGCGCGCGGCGCGAGCGGCTCGCCGCTGCGCATCGTCGGCACCCACACCGACGTGAGCGCGCGTGTCGATGGCCGCCAAGCTCTGGAGCATGCCCGCAGCCTGTTGCAGCGCATGGGCACGATCGCCAAGGTCGGCGGCTGGGAGCTCGAGCTTGCGACTGGCCACTTGAGCTGGACCGACGAGGTCTACCGCATCCACGAGGTCGACCGATCAATTGAGCCGGCGCTGCTGTCGGCCATCGACTTCTATGCACCCGAAGCGCGGCCCTTGATCCAGGCTGCGGTCGAGGCCGGCATGTCCCACGGCACGGCGTGGGATTTGGAGCTGCCGTTCATCACCGCCAAAGGCCGGCGGCTCGTGGTGCGGGCGCAAGGCGGAGCGGTGCTCGAACATGGCAAGGTGGTGCGCCTGTTCGGCGCCTTCCAGGACGTGACCGAGCGCAAGGCCGTCGAGCAGGCCGCCGTCGACAGCCAGCGCCGGCTCAGCCTCATCACCGACAACCTGCCAGCGATGGTGGCCTACGTCGACCGCGACCAGCGCTACCGCTTCCTGAACGCGCACATCGAACGCAAGTTCGGCATAAGCGTGGCCGCCACACTGGGCCGCACGATGCGCGAGACGCGCAGCGCAGAGACCTACGCGCAGATCGAGCCCTACGTGGCGGCGGCGTTGCGGGGCGAGGAGTCGTCGTTCAGCTACACCGAGGCCGGCGACACGCATTACCAGTCCAACTACGTGCCCGATGTCGACGCGGACGGTCGCGTCAACGGCTTCCTGGCGATGACGTTCGACGTGTCCGAATTGCACCGGACCCAGCGCCAGCTCGAACTGCTGGCGCGGGTCGACACGCTCACCGGATTGCCGAACCGGCGCCAGTTCGATGAAGGCATCGACGCCGCGCTGCACCGCGCGCGCCGGCTGCGCCAACCGGTGGCGTTGATGTTCCTCGACATCGATCACTTCAAGGCCATCAACGACACCCACGGCCATGCCGGCGGCGATGCCGTGCTGTGCGAGTTCGGCCGTCGCCTCAAGGCTTGCGTTCGCAACACCGACATGGTGGCGCGCTTGGCCGGCGACGAGTTCGTGGTGCTGCTGGAGAACCTGGCCGGCGCGAGCGAACTCGAGCGCCTGGCGGAGAAGGTGGTTGCGAGCATCCGCCCGCCGTTTCGCATCGAATCAGGCGAGCTGGCGGTCACGACCAGCATCGGCGTGGCGATAACCACCGATGCCGCCACCAGTGCCAGCACCCTGCTGCTGCATGCCGACGAGGCGCTCTACCGCGCCAAGAAGCAGGGGCGCAACTGTTTCGTGATTGCTTGAGCCCGGGCGCCAAGGGCTGTGCTGTCCGGGCGAATTGACAGCCCATTGCATCCCGGCGAAGTACCCGCCCTTCCCACCGCTTATCTGCCTCAGGTTTCGGGTTCGAGCCTGAACAATCGCAAGGCGCCGATTGCTGGCGCATTGCCATGGCCGACTCCCAAGACCGAACCCTCCCCGCCACGCAGCGCAAGCTGCAAAAAGCCCGTGAAGACGGCCAGGTGGCGCGCTCGCGCGACTTCGGCCACTTCATGGCCGTGGCGGCCTGCGGCGCGATGCTGGTGGCCATGGCGCCCACCGCGTCGGGGTGGCTCAAGCAGATGCTGATGCAGGGCCTGCAGTTCAACGCCGCCTCGGTGCGCAGCAGCACCTTCATGGGCGAGCGGCTGGTCACGCTCACGATCTCGATGATGTGGGTGCTGGTGCCGTTCGGCGCCGCGATGATGGCTGCTGCGCTCTTCAGCGGCCTGGCCATCGGCGGCTGGAACTGGACGCTCAAGCCGTTGCTGCCCAACCTCGGCAAGCTGAACCCGATCACCGGCCTGCCCGGCATCCTGTCGAAAGACAAGCTGATCGATGCACTCAAGGGCAGCACACTGGCGTTGGTGCTGGGCGCCATCGGCGCGCTGTACTTTCGCTCGCACATCGACGCGTTCTCGGGCGTGCTGGCCATGCCGTTGCCGGCGGCCATCGAGCACACCGGGCAAACACTGCTCGGTGGCCTGACCCTGCTGCTGCTGGCGCTCGCGCTGTTCGCGGCCATCGACGTGCCGCTGCAGCGCCACCAGCATGCGCAGCGCCTGAAGATGAGCCACGCCGAGATCAAGCAGGAGAACAAGGAACTCGAAGGCAACCAGGAGATCAAGGCCAAGGTGCGCGAGCGCATGCGCGAGATGACCAAGAAACGCATGCTCGCGGCGGTACCAACGGCCGACCTCGTCGTGATGAACCCGACCCACTACGCTGTGGCGCTGAAGTACGACGACACCAAGATGGGCGCGCCACGCGTGGTGGCCAAGGGCGCCGACCTGCTGGCGCTGAAGATCCGCGACACCGCACAAGGCGCCCAGGTGCCGGTACTCGAAGCCCCGGTGCTGGCCCGTGCGCTGTATGCCCACGCCGAGCTCGACCGCGAGATCCCGGCTGCGTTGTTCGCCGCCGTGGCGCAGGTGCTGGCCTATGTGTACCAGCTGCGCGCCGCACTCAAGGGGCAAGTGGCGATGCCGAATGCACTGCCGGAGTTGAACGTGCCGGAAGAGCTCGACCCGCACCACAAGCCAGTTGCCGCCGGGGACCTGTTCGACTGACGGACCCGCTGCAAGCTATTCGCCCGGCAGGTGCTCGCCGCGCATGCCCCGCCACAGGGCCAGGTCATAGGCGATCTTCAATGCGCCGCAGGCCACGAGCGGCAGTGCAACGAACCCGGCCGCGAACAGCGCACCGCTGATGGCCGGGCTCAGCGCCGCCGCCAGGCTTCTGGGCACGGCCGTGAAGCTGGCGGCCGCCGGGCGCTCGGCCGGCGTCACCACGGCCATCACGTAAGCGGTGCGCGTGGGCACGTCCATCTGCGACAAGGCACTGCGCACGAACAGCAGCGCCAGCGCCACCGGCAGGCTCGGCGCCCATGCGGCGAGCACGAGGCAGACGTTGGCCGGGATGTGCGTGAACACCATCGTGTTCAGCAGGCCGATGCGGCGCGCAACAAGCGGTGCGGCCAGTTGCGACGCAGCGCTGAGCAACCCCGCCCAGAAGAAGAACGCCCCGGCCTGCCCGAGCGACAACCCGAAGCGCTCCAGCAGCCACAGCGCCATCAACGAGTTCACGACGAGGCCCCCCGCGAAGGCGTCGACGCTGAACAGCGCCGCCAGCCGCACGACCACGCGCCGTGACGGGCCGAGCGGCGCGGTCGCGCGCGTCGGCTCGCCCGCTTCAGCGCCGGTGGCCATGCCGCGGTAGAGCCACCAGACGAGCAGGCCGATCGCGCCGTAGAGCAGGAACATCGCGCGCAGCGTCACGACCGGCGCAACACCGGCGCGGCTTGCCAGCCACTCCGGCAGGGCCGCAGCCAGCGCACCGACGGCCGCGCACAAGGCGCCGACAAGGCTGTAGCGCGCGAACAAGGCGGTGCGCGCATGGCCGCTGGCTGCGCCGGCCAGCCGCGCATGCTCGAGCGGCAGGAACACGCTCACGTCGCCGGAACTCGGGTTCAGCGTGCCGACGAAGGCAACCAGCAGCAAGGGCCAGAATGAGGTCAAGCCAGCAAACCCCACACCGGTGGCCGCCATCAGCAGCGCGGCGCCGCGCAGCAAGCGCCCCGACGCGACGCGGTGCCCCCAGGCGCCGACCGCCAAGGTGGCCAGCGCCGAGCCGAGCATGGTGGCCGTGGCAATGACGCCGACCTGCAGCGTGCCCAGGCCGATGGCCAGCAGGTAGGCCGGCAGCAACACCGCCATGTAGCCGTCGGTGAGTGCGCGAAGCGCGCGGGCAGCGAGCAAGGGCAGGGCGTCGGCGCCCACCCCCGGTGGCAACAGCAGGCGGGTCAGGGGCCCCCGTTTCTCGACATCCGTCAATGGCATGTCGCGGACTCTACAAGCGGGCGAGGATCAGACGCCTAGAACTGGCCCCCCAACCACCCCGCTTATCCGCCTCAAGTTTTCGCGCGCTCCCGGAACAATGGCGCAGCACCTCGCGGTGCATTTGCCTTTGATCCGGAGACCCGCGCCCCATGACCTCGATGCTGACGCAGACGCAAGCCTGGCTCGGCCCGAACGCGAAGGCCATTCGCTCGATGATGGCGCCGCTGGTCGTGGTGATGATCCTCGCGATGATGGTGCTGCCGCTGCCGCCCATCGCGCTCGACCTGCTGTTCACCTTCAACATCGCGATGGCGCTGATGGTGATGATGGTGGCCGCCTACATGGTCAAGCCGCTCGACTTCGCGGCGTTCCCGTCGGTCATCCTGCTGACCACGCTGCTGCGCCTGTCGCTCAACGTAGCGTCCACCCGCGTCGTGCTGCTCGAAGGCCACACCGGCGCGGGTGCGGCGGGTGCGGTGATCGAGTCGTTCGGGCACTTCTTGATCGGCGGCAACTTCGCGGTCGGTTTGATCGTGTTCGCGATCCTCGTCGTCATCAACTTCATCGTGGTGACGAAGGGTGCGGAGCGCATTGCCGAGGTCGGCGCGCGCTTCACGCTCGACGCCATGCCGGGCAAGCAGATGGCGATCGACGCCGACCTGAACGCCGGCCTGATCGACGACAAGGAGGCCAAGCGCCGGCGCCTCGAAGTGGGCGAAGAGGCCGAGTTCTTCGGCTCCATGGACGGCGCCAGCAAGTACGTGCGCGGCGACGCGATGGCCGGCCTGCTGATCCTGTTCATCAACATCATCGGCGGCTTCGTGATCGGCGTGGTGCAGCACGACCTCACGGCTTCCCAAGCCGCGAACAGCTACATCCTGCTGGCGGTGGGCGATGCGCTCGTGGCACAGATCCCGGCGCTGCTGATCTCGGTGGCGGCGGCGATGGTGGTGTCGCGCGTCGGCAAGTCTGAGGACGTGGGCAGCCAGATCGCGCGCCAGGTGTTCAGCTCGCCGAAAACACTGGCCATCACGGCCGGCGTGATCGGCATGCTGGGTGTCATTCCGGGCATGCCGAACCTGGTGTTCCTGTCGCTCGCGGGCGGCTTCGGCTACAGCGCGTGGTGGATGCGCGAGCGCGACCGCAAGGCCGCGCTCATCCCGCCGCCGCGCCCGGCCGAGGCGGCGCAGGCCAACCCCGAAGCGACGTGGGACGACCTGATGCCCGTCGACACGCTCGGCCTCGAAGTCGGCTACCGGCTGATCTCGCTCGTCGACAAGGCACGCCAGGGCGACCTGCTCGGGCGCATCAAGGGCGTGCGCAAGAAGTTCGCACAAGACGTCGGGTTCCTGCCGCCGCCGGTGCACATCCGCGACAACCTGGAACTGAAGCCCAGCGGCTACCGCCTGACGTTGCGCGGCGCCGTGGTGGGCGAGGGCGACGCCTACCCCGGCATGCTGCTGGCCATCAACCCGGGTGGTGCGACCACGCCGCTGATCGGCACGAAGACCACCGACCCCGCGTTCGGCCTGCCTGCCGTGTGGATCGAAGAGCGCCAGCGAGAGTCGGCGCAGATGGCCGGCTTTACGGTGGTTGATTGCTCGACTGTGGTGGCAACCCATCTTTCACACTTGATGCAGCTTCACGCAGCCCGCTTGCTGGGCCGGGTGGAGACCCAGCAACTCGTCGAGCACGTGACGAAGCTGGCCCCGAAACTGATCGAGGACGTGGTTCCCAAGATGGTTGGCATCGCCGCACTGCAAAAGATCCTGCAGCTTCTCCTGGAAGAAGGCGTGCACATCCGCGACATGCGCAGCATCGTCGAGAGCCTGGCCGAAGCCGCCGCCACCACCACCGACCCGGCCGAGCTGGCCAGGCGCATCCGCATTCACCTGGCACCGAGCATCGTGCAGCAGCTCTACGGCCCCACCAAAGAGCTGGACGTGATTGCGCTCGAGCCCGAACTCGAGCGCATGGTCACGCAGGCGCTCAACTCGCCGCACGGCGCTGCGCTCGACCCGTTCGTGGCCGAGACCCTGGGCAAGAGCGCCGCCGATTCCGCGAAACGCCAGGAAGACCTGGGCCTGCCTGCCTGCCTGCTGGTGCCCGACATGATTCGCGCGCCGATGGCGCGCCTGCTCAAGCGCGCTGCGCCGCGCCTGCGCGTTCTCGCCCACAGCGAGATCCCTGAAACCCATTCGATCCGCATTGCATCGATCATTGGAGCCACGTCATGAACCTGAAGCGCTTTACCGCTCGCACTGCGCGTGAGGCCCTGGTGCTCGTGCGCGAGTCCCTGGGCGAGGACGCGGTGGTCTTGTCCACCAAACCCTGTGCCGACGGCGTGGAGGTGCTGGCGATGGCACCGGAAGGCATGGCGCAGGTGCAGCGCATGACCAGTGCTCCGGCCGCGCCGGCGATGGCTTCGATGCCGTCGAAGATACCGGCCACGGTGCCCGCCGCCGCGCCCAAGGCCGAGGGCACGGGTTGGAGTCTCGCGGAGCGCAATGCGGCGCGCAACGACCCTGCGCTCACCACCCCGGCCGTTGGCACCACGGCCGTCGCCGACGACGTGACCCAGCTCTCGATGAGCACGCTGTCGTTCCAGGACTATGTGCGCGAGCGCATGCACCGCCGCCGCGGCGAAGCGTTGCCGCCGCAAGGCGCCGCCGCATTGGCCGGGTTGCCTGCTGCGCCGCTGAAAGCCGCAGCCGCCGCGCCCTCCCGCACCAGCGTGCTGGAACAGCGCATGGCCGAGCGCCCCGCTGCACCACCCGCCCGGGCGCAGCGCCAGGCGCCGTTGCTGAGCGAAACGCTGGCCCCTGCCGATGTGCAGGGCGGCGAACCCGACCACGAGCCCAGCGTCGCCGCAGTGGCCACACCGCGGCCGCACAAGCTCCCCAAGTTGCCCGCCCTGGCGGACGAGGCGGCCGCCGCCCCGGCGCCCACGCTCGCGCACAACCGCAGCCGGCAAGACCAGCAAGACATGATGGACGAGCTGCGTTCGATGAAGGGCCTGATCGAAGAGCGCTTCGGTGCGCTCGCCTACATGGAAAAGCTGCAGCGCCAGCCGGCGCAGGCGCGCCTCACGCAGAAGCTGCTGGAGGGCGGCTTCTCGCCCGCACTGATCCGCAAGATCGGCGACAGCCTCACCGCAGACACCACCGATGAATGCGCCTGGGCTGCCAGCGTGCTCGAGCGCAACCTGCTCACGGCCGAGGCCGATGCGCCGCTCGAAGACCAGGGCGGCGTGTATGCGCTTGTCGGCGCCACCGGTGTCGGCAAGACCACCACGACCGCGAAGATCGCCGCCGCTTTCGCCACCAAGTTTGGCGCCAGCAACCTCGGGTTGATCACGCTCGACGCCTATCGGATGGGTGCGCACGAACAGCTGCGTGCCTATGGCCGCATCCTCGGGGTGCCGGTGCACACCGCGCACGACCGCGCCTCGCTCGAAGACCTGCTGGAACTCCTTGCGGCCAAGAAGATGGTGCTGATCGACACGGCCGGCATGGCCCAGCGCGATGCGCGCACCCGCGAACTGCTCGACATGCTCAGCCACCGCTCGATCAAGAAGCTGCTGGTCATCAACGCCGCGTCGCAGGGCGAGACGATCGAAGACGTGCTGATCTCGTACTGCGCCGCCACCTGTGCCGGGGTGGTGCTGTCGAAGATGGACGAGGCTGTGAAACTCGGCCCGGCGCTCGACGCGCTCATTCGCCACCGCCTGAAGCTCATCGGCGTGGCCAATGGCCAGCGCGTGCCGGAAGACTGGCACCGCCTGTCGGCCAGCGCCCTGGTGCACCGCGCGATGCGCGCCATCGGCGGCAGCGCCTACAAGCTCGACGCGAGCGAAGTCAGCCTGATCTTCACCGCGCCGATGGGCGTGAGCACATCGCAACGCGCTACCGCACACGCCTGAGCGCCACCGCCCGCAGCACGACCTCTTCGACCATGCCTGACGTTTTGCCTCACACCACTTTTCACACCACTTCCCACACCATGCCCCTGGACCAAGCCCAAGGCCTGCGCCGCCTGTTCGCGCACACGCAAGTCGTGCATGTGCCGGTGGTGTCGAACCCGAACGTCGCGTTCAGCGGCGTGATGCTCGAGCGCCTGTGCGCCGGCTTCAGCGAGCTGGGCCGCCGCACGCTCGTCATCGACGCCGCCGAGCGGGCGAGCGAGCCTTCGGAGATGGCGCTGCTCGACCTGGCCGAGTGCATCGAGCCGCTCTCAGCGCAGGTCTGGTACCTGGCCGCACGCGGGCTGCCGCTGCGCTTCGTTGACGCGAGCGGCTCCACGGCACCGTTCCTCGACAAGGTCATGCAAGCCGCACCGCAGTGCGACGTGCTGGTCGTGCACGCGCCGGCCACCGACCTGTGCCGCCTGTTCGCGCGGCGCCGCACCGGCCACAACGCCGCGCATGCCGACGGCCAGCCCGAGGTGCGCCCGCTGCTGCTGGCCGATGACCGGCCCGCCAGCGTGACGCACGCCTATGCCGCGATGAAGCTGCTCACGCAGCGCGCCGGTCTGGTGGTGCACGACCTGCTGCTCGGCGCCGCGCCGCACTCGCCGCGCGCCGAACGCATTGCGATGCAACTCGCCACCTGTGCCGACGACTTTCTGGGTGCGGTGCTGCACGACTGGGTGCAGCTCGACCCCGCCAGCCACGCCACCGAACCGCCCACGCCGGGCTTGCGCCGCCTGGTGCACGAACTGCTGCGCGCCGCCACCGGCGGCTTCCACGCCACGCCCTCGTCCCCCGAAAGGTCACCGGCCATGCCACCCCGCCTCACGCCACTGACGCCACTGACGCCACCGATGCCGTTCCACCCGAGTGCCGCGCCGTTGCCCGGCGCGGCCGCAACCTGGGCCACCCATTGAACGCCGGGAGCCTTGCCATGTACACCGCCAAGGGTCAGCTGGACCTGAACACCACGCTCAAGCAGTACAGCCCGCTGGTGCGGCGCCTGGCGCACCAGATGATCGCCAAGCTGCCGGCCAACGTCGAGATCGACGACCTGATCCAGGTCGGCATGATCGGCCTGGCCGATGCGTTGAGCCGCTTCGACGCCGCGCAGGGCGTGCAATTCGAGACCTTCGCCACGCAGCGCATCCGCGGCGCCATGCTCGACGAACTGCGCGGCAACGACTACCTGTCGCGCGGTACGCGCAAGCAGCAGCGCAGCATCGAGTCGGCCGTTCACAAACTGGAACAGAAGCTCGGCCGCGCGCCCGTGGAAAGCGAAATCGCCGGCGAGATGGGCAGCACGCTGGCCGAGTACCAGGAGCTGCTCGGCAAGGTACGCGGGACGCAGCTCGTCTACCTCGAAGACATGTCCGGCGACGACGGCGACAACGACTTCCTGGACCGTCACAACGCCGGCGACGAAGGCAACCCGCTCGAGCAGCTTCGGGACCACCGCATGCGCAGCGCGCTGGTCGAGGCCATCAAGGTGCTGCCCGAGCGCGAGCAGTACGTGATGAGCATGTACTACGAGCACGACATGAACCTCAAAGAGATCGCGGCGGTGCTCAAGGTCACCGAGTCGCGCGTGTGCCAGCTGCACAGCCAGTCGATCGCGCGGCTGCGCGTGAAGCTGCGGGCGTATTGACAGATTGCGAAGCCACCCGTGTTGTCGTTGAAGTCCTTCAGGCGCAGTGCCACCCCGCCGCCGGCCCTCGTGTTGGCCGACGCACTGGCCGACGAGCCGGTCATGGACGCGCGCGCGGCCATCCAGTCCATCAGCAACGTGGCCTCGACCATCGGCAGAGAAGCCGCCGAAGTGCGCGGCCTGATCGACGACAGCGCACGCGCCTCCGAGCGCGGTGTGGCGGCGGTGGCGGCTGTTGCCGGCCAGGTGGCGCAGATCATCGCGTCGCAGGGCGAGATCGGTCACGTTTCTGCCGGCGGGCTGGAAGCGTTGGAACGTGTGCGCAAGGCCGTCGAAGGCGTTGGCGCCGAGGTCGGCACGGTCGTCGCCACGCTGCGTGAAGTGGCTGGCGCGGCGCAGACCATCACGCGCGTGGCGCTGCAGACGCGGCTGGTCGCGTTCAATGCGTCGGTCGAGGCCAAGCGGGCCGGCGACGCCGGGCGCGGCTTCGGCGTGGTGGCCGATGCGGTCAAGGCGCTGGCGGGCGAGGTGGAGCTGTCGTCGAAAGAGATCATGCGCACCATCGGGCTGCTCGATGCGCGCATCGAGGCGCTCGCCAAGAGCATCCGCTTCGACGCCGAGCGCGAGCGCCGTGGCGAGGCGCAAGGCGACTTCCACCGCGCGCTGGCCGACGTGCAGGAAGCCGTGACCCATGTGACGGGTGCGGCCGACACCAGCCGCGCCATCTGCAACGGCCTGGGCCAGCAGATGGCAACCGTGGGTGGCGAGATGGGCCAGACCGGCCAGTCGCTCGCCACCGCGATGAAGCGCAGCGAAGCCTTCCTCGGCGGCTCGGAGCAACTGATCGAACTGGTGGCCGAGTGCGGCATCGTCACCGACGACACGCCGTTCATCCAGGCCGCCGCCAGCGCCGCAGAAGAGATTTCGAGCCTGCTCGAAGGCGCGGTTCGCAACCACCGCATCAGCCTGGCGCAGCTCTTCGACGAGGCGTACAAGCCGGTCCCGCGCACCCAGCCCCAGCAACACACGATTGCGTTCAATGCGCTCACCGACGAGCTGTTTCCCGCGGTTCAGGAACGCATGCTCGAGTTCAACCCGAGGGTCGTGTTCTGCATCTCGACCGACCGCAACGGCTATGTGTCCACGCACAACCGCAAGTACAACCAGAACCCGCGCGGCGACGTGGTGTGGGACAGCGCCAACAGCCGCTGGCGGCGCATCTTCAACGACCGCACTGGCCTGGCCTCGGCCCGCAACAAGCGCCCCTTCCTGCTGCAGACCTACCGCCGCGACATGGGCGGCGGCAACTTCATCGTGATGAAGGAAGCCGCCGCACCGATCACCGTGCAAGGCCGGCACTGGGGCGGGTTGCGCCTTGCGTTCAAGTTCTGAACCACGGTGGGCGTGCCGCGACCACAACCATTGCGCTGGCCACTGCCCGCCCTGCTGACATGGGCCGCATGCTGGGCTGTCTTCGCGGCAGCCCGCCACAACGGCTTGTCGGCACCGGTGGCCATTGCGCTGGCCGCAGCGCTCGGCGCCACCTTCAGCCTGCGCGGCAGCACACCGTGGCGGCGCATCTTCATCGCGGCCGGCTTCCCGCTGTCGCTCGCGGCGTCGGGTTGGGGCAGTGCCATACCGGCCTGGGCCTGGCTGCTGCCACTCGCTTTCCTGGCACTCGTCTACCCGCTGAAGGCGTGGAGCGATGCGCCGCTGTTCCCGACCCCGCGCGGTGCACTCGACGGCCTGGCCGTGCTGGCACCACTGCCGCCCGGCGCGCGCGTGCTCGACGCGGGCTGCGGCCTCGGCGACGGCCTGCGCGAGTTGCGCCAGGCCTACCGGCACGCCCAAATCGAAGGCATCGAATGGAGCTGGCCGCTCGCGCTGGCCTGTGCGCTGCGCTGCCGCTTTGCAGGCGTGAACGCCAACGTTCGGCGCGGCGACATCTGGGCCGCCGACTGGTCGGCGTTCGACATCGTCTACCTGTTCCAGCGCCCGGAAAGCATGGGCCGCGCGGCCGAGAAGGGCCTGCGCGAACTGCGCCCCGGCGCGTGGCTGGCGAGCCTGGAGTTCGACGCACCGACGCTGGCGCCGACCAAGGTGATGCGCTGCGCCGACGGCCGCTCGGTGTGGCTGTATCAGGTGCCGTTTCGGCGGCAACAATCAGCGCATGTTTGACCACAAAGGCATGCAACATGATCCTCATCACCGGAACCCTTCACGCCCGCGCCGACACCTTGAACATGCTGTTGGTGCTGAGCCGTGAACACGTGGCGCGCTCGCGCAGCGAGCCAGGCTGCATCGAGCACGGCGTGGCTATCGATGCCGACGACCCGCTGCGGCTGGTTTTCTTCGAGCGCTGGCGCGATGCGGCCGCCATCGGCGCTCACTTCAAGCTGCCGGCGTCACGCGAGTTCGCAACGCGTGCCGCAGCGCTGACGGACCAGCCGCCGACGCTTGCGATGTTCGACGCGACCGAGCTGCCGCCCCGTGGCGCGAAGCCGGCATGAAGGTCAGCGCAGGTCGCCGCTGACCCGTCCCCTCAAGGCCGTGCCGGTGCGGCCTCGATGAACGCCACCACGTCATCGAGCACCGGCGCCAGCCAGCGCAAGGGTCGCGCGAACGCGCCGATCAGCGTGGCGTGGCTCACGCGCTCGTAGAGCTTGCTCGTGACCGGCACCCCGGCCTCGGCCAGCTTCGCGCTCAGAGCCACGGTGCTGCGCTGCGGGCTGACGAGCTTGTCGTTGACCGGTGCGGCCACGAAGCTGCGCGGCGCGCTGCGCGAAACGAAGGTGATCGGCTGCGTGCCGGGCGGGTAGTTCGGGTGGAAGAACACCGGCTGCGCATCGGTGTTGACGATGGGCAGGAACTCGTAGGGCCCGGCCAGGCCGATGAAGCCGGCGAGTTCGTCGGGGCTGTGGCCCGTGGCCTGCAGGTAGCGCCCGTCGAGCGCGAGCATGGCGGCGTTGTAGCCCCCGGCGCTGTGCCCCATCACGAACACGCGCTTCGGGTTGCCGCCCAGGCGGCCGGCTTCGCGCAGGCCGTAGGCGAGAGCCTGTGCGCTGTCGTTCAGGAACTCGGGGAAGCGCACCTCGGGGTAGAGCCGGTAGTCAGCCACCAGCGTGAGCACGCCGCGCGCGGCCAGCGCCTCGCCGACGAAGCGGTAGTCGGCCCGGTCACCGCTGTTCCACGAGCCGCCATAGAAGAACACCACCACCGGCCAGCCGCCGGGCGGCGCTGCGGCGCTGGGGGTGTGGATGTCGAGCTGGCGGCGCGCGCCTTCGCCGTAAGGCACGCCGGGCGTGACGGTCTCGGTGTTGCGGGCGCGCACGCCGTTCAGCACGGTGAGCGGGCTGCAAGCGGCCAGCAGCACCAAGACCGCAAGCGGCAGCACGATCCAGAGGGCGAGGTGTTTGAGGGTCGGCAAGGTGGTCTCCACAGGCGGGTCGAATCCTCGCACAAGAGTGCGCGGCCTCGCGGCGTACGCGGAATGCGCCTCGTTGGATGCAAGCCCGCCGCGCCGGCCTGTTCCCCGCAAGTTTGTCCTATTGACAGATCAATAGAGCAGCCCTAGCGTCAGCTCCATGTTCGATGCGCTGCCGCTACCGAAGTACCACCAGGTCTACCTGGTGCTGCGCCAGCAGCTCGACGAAGGCCGCTTCGCACAGCGCCTGCCGAGCGAGCTGGCGCTGACGCAAGAGTTCGGCGTCGCCCGCGTCACGGTGCGCAAGGCGCTGGAGCGGCTCGTGGCAGAAGGCCGCATCGTGCGCACGCCCGGGCGCGGCACGGTGCCGGTCGAACCACCGGCACGCCGCAGTGCAGCCGGCGACGCGCTGCCGGCGCTTGCCAGCGCAGGTGGCCTGCTCGAGAACATCGTCAGCATGGGGCTGCGCACCTCGGTGAAGGTGATCGACTGTGCGCTGCTGCGCGCGTCGAATGCCGTGGCGCAGGCGCTGCAACTGCCGACTGACGCCAAGGTGCAGAAGGCGGTGCGGGTGCGCAGCACGCGCGAGGGGCCGCTGTCGCACATCACCACCTGGGTGCCCGAGACGCTGGCGCGCGGCTTCGGCCGGCGCGAGCTGGCGCGTCAGCCCATCCTGTTGCTGCTCGAAGCCTCGGGCGTGAAGATCGGCCGGGCCACGCAAACCATTTCGGCCCGGCTGGCCGATGCCGCCACCGCGCGCCTGCTGGATGTGTCGGTCGGCTCGGCGCTGCTGGCGGTGAACCGCCTCGTGCTGGACGCGAACGAGCGCCCGGTGCAGTGGTTGCACGGCCTGTACCGGCCCGACCGCTATGCCTACGAAATGCAGTTGTCGCGCGTTGGCAGCATCGACGCCAAGGTGTGGGTCAGCAAAGAGTTGCCCCCTCTTTTTCATTGACTTTCACCGACCCTCACTTCTCAACGCCACCCGGAGAGCACCATGACCACCAACCCCGTCAGCCGCACCGATCGTCGCCGCTTCATACAACAGTCGGCAGCCGCCGGTGCCATCACGCTCGGCTTCCCGGTCGTGGGGGGCGCGCAGCCGGCCGCCATCAGGATCGGCGTGCTGCACCCGGTGACGGGCGCGCTCGCGTACTCGGGCCAGCAGTGCCGCGAAGGCGCGCTGATGGCCATCGAAGACGTGAACAAGGCGGGCGGCATCAAGGGCCTGGGCGGCGCGAAGCTGGAGGCGCTGCTCGGCGACGCGCAGTCGCAGCCGCAGGTCGGTGCGGCCGAGGTCGAGAAGATGAACGAGGCGGGCGTGGCGGCGGTGCTGGGCGCGTACGCATCGGCCATCTGCCTGGCCACCACGCAGGCGGCGGCCAAGTCGAACCTGCCGCACGTGGTGGACGTGGGCGTGGCCGACACCATCGTCGAGCGCGGCCTTAAGAACACCTTCCGCTTCGGCCCGGGCTACGGTGCCTGCGCGCGCGTGGCGATGGCGAACCTCTTTGCGCTGAACGCGGCGGCTGGCAAGCCCGCGAAAACGGTGATGATCATTCACGAAGAGTCGCTGTTCGGCACCGGCACCGGCACGCTCCTGGCGCGCGAACTGCCGGGCTTCGGCTTCGAAGTCAAAGAGGTCGTGAAGCACGCCAACCCGACGCGCGACTTCAACAACATCGTGCTGCGCATGAAGGCACTGAACCCGGACGTCGTGATTCCGGCGAACTACTACAACGAGTACGCGCTGCTGGTGCGCACCATGCAGCAGCAGAAGATCGCACCGAAGGCGATCTACTCGGTGCTGGGTGGCGCCGCGTCGAGCTACAAGTTCGTCAAGGAATTCCCCGATGCGGCGAACGGCATCATCGACTGCAACCATTGGTTCAACCCGAAGGACAAGCGGGCACTGGAATTGCGCAAGCGCGTCGAGGCGAAGGGCCTGTTCTTCACCTACGAGATCTTCAACACCTACACGGCCATG
>JANXWV010000119.1 GCA_025350965.1 Rhizobacter sp. | reverse complement strand
CTGCGCCATGTGCTCGACGTTCGCCATGAGAGCTTCAAGAGCGCCGCGTACCTTGCGCTGGCCCGAAAGTACCGGTGCGCGACCGTGTTCACCGACTCCGACGATTACCCGTCGTTCGCCGATCTCACGGGTGACTTCCTGTACGCGCGGCTGATGCGCACCGAGCCGACCCACGCGGCCGGCGTGGAGCCGCGTGTGCTCGACGCGCTGGCCTTGTGCGCGACCCGGTGGCGCGATGGCGGCGAGCCCGATGGCCTGCCGCGCATCGAGCCCGTCGCGGCCCGTGCCGCGCCGCGCGACGTGTTCCTGTATTTCATCAGCGGCGCGAAAGAGAAGGCACCGGCTGCAGCCATGGCCTTGTTGCAGCGCCTCGGCTGAAGCCGGCGCTCCGTGCCAGACTCCGTCCTCGCTCCGCGCAACTTTTTGCCATGCAAGCCACCGACACCGTTTCGCCGCCCAGCCCTTCCGCCGTCGAGCGCCCGGCCCGCCCTGCATCCACGCTCGTGGTCGTGCGCGATGGCGCGGCCGGCATCGAAGTGCTGCTGTCGCGCCGCACCCAGAGCAACGACCAGTTCAGCGGCGCCTGGGTCTTTCCCGGGGGCATCGTCGACGCGGGTGACCGCGTGGCGCATCAACACTGTGTCGGCCTCGACGATGCCGCGGCGAGCACGCGGCTCGGGCTGGAAAGCGGAGGGCTCGACTACTACATCGCGGCGGTGCGCGAATGTTTCGAGGAATCGGGTTTGCTGCTGGCGGTGGACGAGACCGGCGAACTTGTCGAGCTCGACCACGTGCGCGGCGACACGCTCGGCCCGTGGCGCGGCCCGCTGCACCGCGGCGAACGCTCGCTGAGCGCGTTCTGCAGCGAGTTCGGCCTGCGCCTGGCGGTCGACCGGCTCGTCTACCTGAGCCACTGGCTCACGCCTTTCGGCCGCCCCAAACGCTTCGACACGCGCTTTTTCATCGCGTCCTTGCCGCCCACGCAGACGGCCGCGTTCGACGGCACCGAAATGGTCGAGCAGCGCTGGCTGCGCCCGGCCGATGCGCTGGCCGCCGGCAGCGGGTTGAAGCTGCTCACACCCACCAGCAAGACGCTGGCGCTGATCGGCCGCCACGACAGCGTCGAGGCGCTGCTGGCGTGGGCCGGCTCGGCGCGCAGCGTGCCGCTGACGATGCCGCGCATGGGCACCGGCAGCCAGGGCACCCAGCCCGTCACGCCCGACGAGCCAGCCTATGCCGAGATCGGCCGGCTCGACCCCGAGCGCACCGGCACCGCGTGCTACGACATCCAGCCCGGCGTGGCGGTGCGCCTGTCGGCGCGCGTGGTCCGCGTGACCGCCAACAACGGCAGTGTGATGACGGGCCCCGGCACCAACACCTACATCGTCGGCGGCGGTGCGGCCAACGAGTGGGCCGTGATCGACCCGGGCCCGCTCGACCTGGAGCACATCGAGGCCATCATGAAGGCCACGCCCGGCCCGGTGCGCTGGATCTTCGTGACCCACACCCACCTCGACCATTCACCCGCCGCGATGATGCTGGCCGCCCGCACCGGCGCTCAGGTGCTGGGCGCGCTGCCGGACCATGACGAAGGGCAGGACGCGAGCTTCGAGCCCGACGAAACGCTCGAAGGCGGCGAGCGCATCGAACTGCCCGGCGACACCACGCTGCACGTGATCCACACCCCCGGCCACGCCTCGAACCACCTGTGCTACCTGCTCGAAGAAGAGAAGCTGCTCTTCACCGGCGACCACGTGATGCAGTCGTCCACCGTCGTCATCAACCCGCCCGACGGCAACATGGCGGCCTACGTCGATTCACTGCGTGCGCTGACCGAGCGCGACCTGGAATGGCTCGCCCCCGGCCACGGCTTCCTGATGGCCCAGCCGCGCGAGGCGATGCAGGGGATCGTCCAGCACCGGCTGCGGCGCGAGGCCAAGGTGCTGGCGGCCGTGCAGGCGCACGGGCCGGCCGAGGCGCCCGCGCTGCTCGCCACGGTCTATGCCGACGTGCCCGAGCGCATGCACCCCGTGGCGCTGCGCTCGCTGACGGCGCACCTCATCAAGCTGCGCGATGACGGCGTGGTGGCCGAGGCCGATGGCGCGTGGTCGACGGCCGCGTAGTGTGAACAGGCCCTAGCCGCCTGACAGCGCTTGCGCGTTGTCGGCGGCCAGTGCGTCGAGGTGCCGGGTGCAGTCGATCAGGGTTGCGCAGTAGGGCGGTTCGGCCTCGATGACCGTGACGCCGGTGTTGGCCAGGTGCGTGGGCAGCGGCACGCCGGGCGCGCGCACCACGTGGGTCGTCAGCCACTCGCGCAGCACCAGGCCATGCGTCACCACCACCAGCGGGCCGCCGAGCGCCCGTTGAACATCGAGGACGTGCGCGAAGGCGAGCGCCGCACGCAGCGCGAATGCGGCGTGCGACTCCCCGCCCGGCGGCGCGCCGGCGTGCGCCAGCGGGTCGAAGCCGAAGCTGGCGTGCGGCAAGCCGCGCCAGCCGCCGAAGTTGCGCTCTTGCAGCCAGGCGCTCGTGGCCACCGGCAGGCCGGTGGCCGCCGCAATCGCCTGGGCGGTTTGCAATGCACGCGGCAAGTCGCTCGACACGATGCCCGCAATGCGCTGGCCGCCTGAGTCGCCCACACTGCCCGCGCCGCTCATACGCAACGCGAGCGCACGCGCCTGGGCGAGGCCGCGCTCGCTCAGCGGCGTCTCGGCCGGCTGCAGCATGCGCGCCGCGTTGAGCGCAGTCTCGCCGTGGCGGATCAACAGCAGGGTCATCGACAGTCTCCCGAATCGGTGCCCGCCCTGGCTACGGCGGGCTGTCCCAACAGTTGCCGGGCTGGTCGTTCACGTGCACCCAGTAGCGTGTGCTGCCCGCGAGCCCTGCGCCACGCGTGCCCGTGATGGCCGTGCCCGGCCCGTCGTGCAACTCTGCCATGCGCCAGCCCGCGCCCAGCTCGGCGGCACAGCGCTGCGTGCCCGCGTCGGCCGACTTGAGCAGCGCGCCCATCGTGGGCTGCGTCGCGCCCACGCCGCCCGTGCCGGGCTGGAAGCAGGCGACCGGCAGCACCGTGCGGCACGAGGTGTCGCCACTGATCGGGTTGCACCCGCCGAGGTGAGGTCGGGCAAGTTCGCGCGGCTCGCCGTTGCAGTTCAACTGGGTCGTGCCGCTGCCGGCAGCGTCATCGACGCGCGCAAAGGTCAGGCCGTGGCCGATGCCGCGCGCGGCGGGCGGTGCGCCGTCAGCGGCGCTCGCGGAGGCCCGCGCGGCGGCCGCTCGCACCGCGGTTTGCTGCGCGTCGCGCGCACGTTTGCGGTCGAGAGAGAGCGAGTACACCTGCCAAGCGAGCAGGCAAAGCGCGAGCAGCAGCGCGATGCCGATGAGGCGTTTCATGCGGCAACGACCGCCGGGCCTACATGCTCCTTCGGTACTGCCCGCCCACCTCGAACAGCGCATCGGTGATCTGCCCGAGCGAGCAGCAGCGCACCGCGTCCATCAGCACCTCGAACACGTTGCGGCTCTCGATGACGGCCTGCTTCAGCCGCGCCAGCATTGCCGGTGCTTCGTTCGCGTGCAGCGTGTGGAACTCGGCCAGCCGCCGCAGTTGCGACTGCTTCTCGTCATCGGTCGAGCGCGCCAGTTCCAGCGTGTCGGGCGCGGCATCACCGTGCGGGTTGCGGAAGGTGTTGACGCCGATGATCGGGTACTCGCCGGTGTGCTTCAGCATCTCGTAGTGCATCGACTCTTCCTGGATCTTGCCGCGCTGGTAGCCGGTCTCCATGGCACCCAGCACGCCGCCGCGCTCGGCGATCTTCTCGAACTCGGCCAGCACCGCTTCCTCGACGATCTCGGTCAGCTCGTCGATGATGAAAGCGCCCTGGTTCGGGTTCTCGTTCTTCGCCAGGCCCCACTCGCGGTTGATGATGAGCTGGATCGCCATTGCGCGGCGCACCGAGTCTTCGGTCGGGGTGGTGATGGCCTCGTCGAACGCATTCGTGTGCAGGCTGTTGCAGTTGTCGTAGATCGCAATCAGCGCCTGCAGCGTGGTGCGGATGTCGTTGAACTGGATCTCCTGCGCATGCAGGCTGCGGCCCGATGTCTGCACGTGGTACTTCAGCTTCTGGCTGCGCTCATTGGCGCCATAGCGATCCCGCATCGCCACCGCCCAGATGCGCCGCGCCACACGGCCCAGCACCGTGTACTCCGGGTCCATGCCGTTGCTGAAGAAGAACGACAGGTTCGGCGCGAAGTCGTCGATGTGCATGCCGCGCGCGAGGTACGCTTCGACGAACGTGAAGCCGTTGCTGAGTGTGAACGCGAGCTGGCTGATCGGGTTCGCCCCGGCTTCGGCGATGTGATAACCCGAGATCGAGACCGAGTAGAAGTTGCGCACCTGGTGGTGCACGAAGTACTCGGCGATGTCGCCCATGACCTTCAGGCTGAACTCGGTGCTGAAAATGCAGGTGTTCTGGCCCTGGTCTTCTTTCAGGATGTCGGCCTGCACCGTGCCGCGCACGTTCTGCTTCACCCAGGCGGTGATCTTCTGCGCCTCATCGGACGTGGGCTCGCGGTGGTTGTCGGCCCTGAACTTGTCGAGGTTCTGGTCGATGGCGGTGTTCATGAACATCGCCAGGATCGTCGGCGCCGGGCCGTTGATGGTCATGCTCACGCTCGTGGCCGGATTCGTCAGGTCGAAGCCGCCGTACAGCACCTTCATGTCGTCGAGGGTGGCGATGCTCACCCCCGAGTTGCCGACCTTGCCGTAGATGTCGGGCCGCACGGCGGGGTCGTTGCCGTAGAGCGTGACGCTGTCGAACGCGGTGCTCAGGCGCTTGGCCGCCATGCCCGAGCTGAGCAGCTTGAAGCGCGTGTTCGTGCGGAAGGCGTCGCCCTCGCCGGCGAACATGCGCGTCGGGTCTTCGCCTTCGCGCTTGAAGGCGAAGGTGCCGGCGGTGTAGGGGAACGAGCCCGGCACGTTGTCCAGCAACAGCCACTTGACGAGTTCGCCGTGGTCCTCGAAGGTCGGCAGCGCGACCTTGCGCACCTTGCTTCCCGACAGCGTCGTGTAGACCAGGTCGGTGCGGATCTCCTTGTCGCGGATCTTCACCACGTACTCGTCGCCGGCGTAGGCCTTGCGCATATCGGGCCACATGGCCAGCAGCTTCGCGCTCAGCGGGTCTTGGCGCGCCTCGCGCTGTTCGGCCAGGTTCACCACGGCCTCGGCCGCCCGTGAACGGTCGGGCTTGTCGACCACCAGCATGGCCGCCGACGCGCGCAGTTGCTGCACTTCGCGGGCGAGTCGGGCTTGCGCGAGCGAATGCTTCTTGTAGCCGCGCACGGTGTCGGCAATGTCGGCCAGGTAGCGCACGCGCGCACCCGGCACGATGGGCACCTGGTGCGTGCTGTGGCGGGTGGCGGCGCGCGGCAACATGCCATCGACCACCGGCATGCCGAGGGCGGCCAGGCGCGGCAGCAGCGCCTGGTAGAGGGCGGTCACGCCGTCGTCGTTGAAGCGGCTGGCCATGGTGCCGAAGACCGGCATCTCCTCGGTCTTCGTGGTCCACGCTTCCTTGTTGCGTTGCACCTGCTTGGCCACATCGCGCAGCGCGTCGGCCGCGCCCTTGCGGTCGAACTTGTTGATCGCCACGAACTCGGCGAAGTCGAGCATGTCGATCTTCTCCAGCTGGCTGGCGGCGCCGAACTCGGGCGTCATCACGTACATGGGCACGTCGACCAGCGGCACGATGGCCGCGTCGCCCTGGCCGATGCCGGAGGTCTCGACGATGACGAGGTCGAAGCTGCCGCTGGCCTTGACGGCCGCCAGCACGTCGGGCAGGGCCTGGCTGAGTTCGCTGCCGAAGTCGCGCGTGGCCAGCGACCGCATGAAGACGCGTTGGCCGGTGTCACCACCAGACCCCCATCCCGGCCTTTCCCCAGGGGGGGAAGGCGGGAGCAGGGGCTTCGCCCAGGGTTGAATGGCGTTCATGCGAATCCGGTCGCCGAGCAGCGCGCCACCGCTCTTGCGCCGGCTCGGGTCGATGCTGATGACGGCGATGTGCCGCGCATCGAACTGGTCGAGCCGCAGGCGGCGGATCAGCTCATCGGTCAGGCTCGACTTGCCCGCCCCGCCGGTGCCGGTGATTCCGAGCACGGGCGTCTTGCGGGCGGCGGCCTCGGTGTGCAGGGCCGCCTTGAGCGCGTCGCTGACCGCGCCGTTCTCGAGCGCGGTGATGAGTTGCGCCAACGCGCGCCAGTGCGCTTCGGTTCTGCCCTGGATTGCGGCCAACGCCTTCGGCGCATGTGCCGACAGGTCGTGGTCACACCGCATCACCATCTCGCCGATCATGCCGGCCAGGCCCATGCGCTGGCCGTCTTCGGGGCTGTAGATGCGGGTCACGCCGTAACCTTGCAGCTCGGCGATTTCGCTGCCCACGATCACCCCGCCGCCGCCGCCGAACACCTGGATGTGCGCACCGCCTCGCGCCTTGAGCAGGTCGACCATGTACTTGAAGTACTCGACGTGGCCGCCCTGATAGCTGCTGATGGCGATGCCTTGCGCGTCTTCCTGCAAGGCGGCCGTGACGACTTCATCGACCGAGCGGTTGTGCCCGAGGTGCACGACCTCGGCGCCCATGCCTTGCAGGATGCGCCGCATGATGTTGATGGCGGCGTCGTGCCCGTCGAACAGGCTCGCAGCCGTGACGAAGCGCACCTTGTGCTTGGGGCGGTAGGCGGCCAGGGCCTTGAATTCGGCAGACAGGTCGGTCATGGGCATTTCGCTCTCGGGAACGGGGGTTCAGACGACCTTGATCTTCTTCAGCGCAGGGTCGTCGGGCGGGTACCGCAACTTCAGGGCATCAAAGGTCTGCTTCAGGGCCGTGGCGATCATCAGGTTGCGGTGCAGCTTCGAGTCGGCCGGCACAATGGTCCACGGTGCCCATGGCGTACCGGTGGCGGCAATCGCGTTGCTGTAGGCCTGCTGATACGCGTCCCAGTGCTTGCGGGCCTCGATGTCGCCGAGCGCGAACTTCCAGCGTTTGGTCGGGTCGTCGAGCCGGTCCTGCAAACGGATGCGCTGCTCTTCTTTCGAGATGTGCAACATGAACTTGCACACCACGGTGCCGGTCTCGCAGAGCAGGCGCTCGAAGTCGTTGATGTGGGCGTAGCGCTGCTTCGTCTGCTCGGGCGTGATCGTTTGGTTCACCACCGGCACGAGCACGTCTTCGTAGTGGCTGCGGTTGAACACCATCACCTCGCCGGCCGGTGGCACCTGGCCGTGAATGCGCCACAGGTAGTCGTGCGCGCGCTCGTTCTCGCTGGGCGCCTTCCAGCCGACGGTGTGCACGCCGAGTGCGCTCATCTGCCCGAAGACGCCGCGAATGGTGCCGTCCTTGCCGCTGGTGTCGGTGCCTTGCAGCACCACCAGCAGCTTGAAGCGCTTGTCGGCATAGAACAAGTTCTGCAGCACGTCGAGTTCGTGCGCCAGGGCCTCGGTCGCAAGCTTGTCGGCGGCCTTGTCACCGCTTGA
The DNA here is from genome assembly GCA_025350965.1 of Rhizobacter sp. Classification (GTDB taxonomy): domain Bacteria; phylum Pseudomonadota; class Gammaproteobacteria; order Burkholderiales; family Burkholderiaceae_C; genus LMDS01. The sequence goes on along the minus strand of JANXWV010000119.1, from coordinate 92,548 downwards.
AAAGGGCTTGGCGCCCGGGTCGAATCGGGTCAGGTCGAAGGGCTTGCCCTTACCCGACAACGCGGCGCTGTATTGCTGGTCCGCCAATGCGGGTGGGGTCTTTGCCACATCGTCTCCGGTGGGTGGGATGCTGATTGACGTATACGTCAACTGCGTGCCCTCAGTGTATCGCCAGCGCTCGTGCAGGGAAACGGGGCCGTTCCTACAATCGACAGCGTCGCGTTCGTGGGCCATCTCGCCCAGACACGCACCGCGCCGTACCGTGCTCCCTCGCATCAACCCCGCTCAAGTCACCCCCGTTTGCGTCAGCGCCTACACCGCCACGTCGGCGGTCGGCCGTGGCAAGGCGGCGCTGCTGCAGGCAGTCCAGTCACACCGCAGTGGCCTGCGCCCCAACCGCTTCAGCCACGCGCCGCTGGCCACCTGGGTCGGCCAGGTCGACGGGCTGGACGTGCCACTGCCCGACGCACTGGCGCATTGGGATTGCCGCAACAACCGCCTCGCCTGGCTCGGCTTGCATGCCGATGGTTTTGCGGGCGCGGCCGCCACTGCACGACAGCGCTACGGCGCGGCGCGGGTGGCGGTGGTGATGGGCACGTCCACGTCCAGCATCCACGCAACCGAAGAGGCCTACCGAACGCTCGACGGCGAAGGCCGCTTCCCGGCGCACATGCAGCGTCACGATGTGCACACCCCGCATTCGCTGGCCGCCTTCGTGCAGCACGCGCTGAACCTGGCCGGCTCGTGCCTGACGGTGTCGACCGCCTGTTCGTCCAGCGCCAAGGCGTTCGCGGCGGCCGAGCGCCTGCTGCGCCTGAACCTGGCCGACGCCGTGGTGGTCGGGGGCGTTGACTCGCTGTGCGGCAGCGTGCTGTTCGGCTTCAATGCGCTGCAGCTCGTGGCCGCCGAGCGCTGCCGCCCGTTCGATGCGCAACGCTGCGGCATCAACCTCGGCGAAGCGGCCGGCTACGCATTGCTCGAACGCGGCGCCGGGCCGCTGCAGTTGCTCGGCCACGGCGAGGCCAGCGATGCCCACCACATGTCGGCCCCGCACCCCGGCGGCGCGGGCGCCGAACGCGCGTTGGCCGATGCACTCGCGCGTGCCAGTGTGGCGCCGGGCGATGTCGATTTCATCCACTTGCACGGCACCGCCAGCGCGAAGAACGACGAGGTCGAAGCGGCGCTGGTGGCACGCGCCTTCCCGCCGCACACGCATGCCAGTTCGACCAAGGGCTTCACCGGCCACACGCTGGGTGCGGCAGGCGTTCTGGGTGCCGTGTTCAGCCTGCTCGCCATCGAGACCGGGTGGATGCCCGGCACCGTGAACAGCGAAGCGCTCGACGCCACCTGCGGCCCGCAGATCCGCCTGCGCCCGGCCGAGGCCGATGTGCGCCGTGCAGTGACCCACGCGTTCGGCTTCGGCGGCACGAACTGCGTGCTGGTGTTCGGCCGTGGCGATGGGCGTGGAGCGGCATGACGAGTGGCATCACCAGCGGCATGACGCCGGCAGCGCACGCCGCTCGCACCGCGTTCATCGACGCCGTCGCCCTGTGGTCGCCCGGGCTGCCGGGTTGGGGCGTGGCGCGTGCCGCGTTCCGTGGCGAAGGCGAGGCGGTGACGCCGCCGCTGCGCCGGCCCCTCGCCGAGTTGCTGCCCGCGGCCGAGCGCCGCCGCGCACCCGACACGGTGGCGCTCGCGCTTGAAGTGGCGCAGCACGCGGTGGCACTTGCGGGCACTCCGCCGGCCGCGCTGCTCAGCGTGTTCACCTCGGCGCACGGTGACCTGGGCCTGACCGACTATGTGTGCGGCACGCTCGTGAACACGCCGCTCCTGCTGTCGCCGACGAAGTTCCACAACTCGGTGCACAACGCCGCGTCGGGCCACTGGACCATGAGTGCCGGCTGCATGCAGGCCAGCACCGCTGTCAGCGCGCATCTGTGCAGCTTCGCGGCAGGCCTGCTGGAAGCACTGGTGCAATGTGCGGCCGAGTCGCGCCCGGTGCTGCTGGTGGGCTACGACATGGCGGCCTGCGGCCCGCTCGCCTCGGTCACCGCGAGCGAGGGCGTGCTGGCGGTGGCGCTGGTGCTCTCGCCCGAGCGCAACGAGCGCAGCGTGGCGAGCCTCGAATGGGCCCTGCAGCCCGGTGCGTGCGAGGGCGCCGCGTTGCGGTCACCGGCGGCCCAAGCGCTGCAAGGCAATGCGATGGCCGACGCGCTGCCGCTCTTCGAAGCGCTGGCGCGCGCGTGCAGCGATGCGCTCGCACTGCCTTTGTCCGCGCAAATGGCATTGCACGTCAGCGTGCGGGCGCTGCGGGACGAACGCTCATACTGCGCCGATGAATGTGCCGATGAGTGAGCCGCTGAGTGAGCCGCCGATGAATGAGCCGACGAATGAGCGCATGCACGGCGTTGCTGACGCCGCAACGCATCAACACCACGATGTCGTCATCGTCGGCGGCGGCCTGGCCGGCCTGTCGCTTGCGCTGCAACTGAAGCGGCGCTTCGCCGACATCGACGTGCTCGTGCTCGAGCGCCGCAGCCACCCGGTGCCCGAAGCGGCGCACAAGGTCGGTGAATCGACAGTCGAGATCGGCGCGCACTATTTCAGCGAGGTGCTCGGCCTGAAGAGCCACCTCGAGGCGTCGCAGCTGAAGAAGTTCGGCTTCCGCTTCTTCTTCAGCGAAGGCCGGCGCGACATCGACCAGGTCACCGAGATCGGCGCGAGCACGCCGCTGGCGGTCACCAGCTACCAGCTCGACCGCGGCATCTTCGAGAACTTTCTCGGCGAAGAAGCGCTGCGGCGCGGCGTGCGCTTCATGGATGCGACGCTGGCGCGCAGCATCGTGCTGGCGGCGGATGGCGGTGAACACCGTGTCACGGCTGAGCGCGCCGGCGTGGCGCATGCGTTCAGCGCGCGCTGGGTGGTCGACGCCTGCGGCCGCGCCGGGCTGATCAAGCGCCAGCTCGGGCTGGCGCGGCCGAATGCGCACACGTGCAACGCGGTGTGGTTCCGCATCCAGAGCCGCATCGTGATCGACGAGTGGTCCGACAACCCGGCCTGGCAGGCACGTTGCACGCCGCGTGCGCGGTGGCTGTCGACCAACCACCTCGTCGGCAACGGCTACTGGGTGTGGCTGATCCCGCTGGCGTCGGGCTCGCACTCGGTGGGCATCGTGGCCGACCCGCGCGTGCACCCGCTGGAACGCTTCGACACCTTCGACAAGGCGATGGCGTGGTTCGAGCAGTACCAGCCGCGCCTGTTCGACGAGCTCGATCCGAAGCGCCACCTGCTGCAGGACTTCGCGTTCTTTCGCAACTTTTCGTACGGCTGCAAGCAGGTGTTCTCGGCCGAGCGTTGGGCGCTCACCGGCGAGGCCGGCCTGTTCCTCGACCCGTTCTATTCGCCTGGCAGCGACTTCATCGCCATCGGCAATACCTACATCACCGAGCTGATAGCGCTCGACCGCGCCGGCCGCCCGCTGGGCGCGCACGCCCAGCTCTTCGATCAGATCTACCACTCGTTCTACGACAGCACGCTGGCGCTCTACACCGACCAGTACGGCCTGTTCGGCGACCCCGAGGTGCTGCCCGCAAAGGTCATCTGGGACTACGCGTACTACTGGGGCGTGCTGTCGCAGCTGTTCTTTCAGAACCGGCTCACCGACCTGGGCGCCCTGGCGCACTTGCGCACCGAGCTGGCGCGGTGCCAGCAGCTCAACCTGGCGGTGCAGGCCTTCCTGCGCGAGTGGTCGGCGCACAGCGCGAAACGCAACCCGGCGGTGATGCTCGACCAGGCGGCGCTGCCGTGGTTCGCCGAGCTGAACCGCAGCCTGCTGGACACGCTGGACGACGCTCAGTTTCGCGCCCGCCTGCGCGCCTCGACCGCTCAACTGCACCGGCTCGCGGCCGACATGCTGCGTGACGCGCAGCGCGCCTACCCGGCCGTCGACGGGACGGCCCTGCGCGCGTTGCTGCAAGGCCCCGCAGCGGCGGAGCCGGACTCGGCGGCGCCGGTGGCATCGATGCTGCTGGCAGAGTCCTTGCCGGCCTGATCGAGTCGGCGCTGGCCGGGCCAGCGGCTGCGGGTCTGTCGGCATCGCCCGGCGTCGGGTTTGCCGGCACAATCGCGCCCGTTGGGATGGGCAGGTCAGCGGGCCAGGAAGCGATTCCTGCCACTGCGGGCCGCATTTTGAGGAGAGCCACTTGGACGCAGCACCGCATCCGATCAAGACTGCCGCCGGCCAGACCGAGCTGAGCACCCGCGCGCTTCGCTTGAGCCAGCGCCACCGCACCGTGCTGTTCCTGGCTGACGGCAAGCACAGCGAAGCCGAAGTGCGCACCATGGCCATCCAGGCCGGCGTGCCCGACACCTGTTTCGACGACCTCGTGCTGCTCGGCCTGATCGCTGCGCCAGTCGGCCTGGCGCTGCGCGAGGTGGACCTGCCGCTGCCGGTGCCCGACACCGTGCCCGCGAGTCTCGACTCGGTGCTGCCGGCTTCGCGCACCCTGTCGCCCGAGTCGGTCTTGGTCGATTCACGCTTCGAGGACCGCGCGCTGGCCGGAGCCTGGCCCGAGCCGCAAGATGCCGACGATGAAGACGCCTCGACCGCCGACCCCGCTGTCACCGAAGCCCGCGCGATCCTGTTGCGCGCTGTACGCAGCGTCGCGCCGGTGGCCGGCTCGCTGACGCTGCTGCGCCTGCGCCGAGCGCGCACCCGCGAAGAACTGGCGGGTCTGCTCGACGAAGTCGAGCAGCGCATCGCCCGGCCGCCCCGCCCGCTGGCTGCTGCGCAAACCCTGCGACGCGTGCGCGACTTGCTGGAAGGGCGCACGAGCGCCCCAGTGCCCACATGACTTTTCTCGCGATCGACATCGGCAACACCCGCTTGAAGTGGGCCCAATACAGCGCCCCGGTGCCCGGCGCACGCCTGCTCAATCAGGGCGCGGTGTTCCTCGAAACCATCGACAACCTGGCCGAGGCCGAATGGCGCGCGCTGGCGGCACCGGGCAGTGTGCTGGGCTGCGTGGTGGCCGGCGAGGCGGTGAAGCGCCGCGTCGAAGAGCAGCTCGAACTGTGGGATGTCGAGCCGCGGTGGGTGGCGTCGAGCGCGCAGGCGTGTGGCGTGGTCAATGGCTACGATCACCCCGGCCGGCTCGGTGTGGACCGCTGGGTCGCGCTCATCGGCGCGCGCCAGCGCGTGCTCGCGCAGGGCCCGGCGCGGCCGGCGCTGGTGGTGATGGTGGGCACAGCGGTCACGGTCGATGCGCTCGATGCGAGCGGCCGCTTCCTCGGGGGCCTCATCCTGCCGGGCTTCGGTTTGATGCTGCGTGCGCTCGAGATGGGCACCGCCGGGCTGAAGGCGCCCACCGGCGAGGTGGCCGAATTCCCCACCAACACCAGTGACGCGCTGATGAGCGGTGGCGCCGACGCCATGGCCGGCGCCGTCGAACGCATGCACCGCAAGCTGCTCGCGCGCACCGGCGAGGCGCCGGCGCTCATCATGACCGGCGGTGCGGCGGTGAAGCTGGCGCCGATCACCGACCTGGCCTTCGAGACGGTGGACACGCTGATCTTCGACGGCCTGCTGCAACTGCAATCGCACCGGTTGGCGCTGTGAGCACCGACCCCGCAGTCCACCCCGCCAACGAATACGGCGCCGAAGTGGTGTGGTCGCGCGACGGGCAGGACTTCGCCTCCAACCGGTACAGCCGCCGCCACGTGATGCGCTTCGACGGTGGCGCTGAAGTGCCGGGCTCGTCGTCACCGCACTCGGTGCCCCTGCCGATGTCGGACGCGAGCGCGGTCGACCCCGAAGAAGCCTTTGTCGCGGCAATTGCGAGTTGCCACATGCTGTGGTTCCTGTCGATTGCGGGGAAGCGCCGTTTCATCGTCGACCACTATGCCGACTCAGCCGTGGGTGTGATGTCTCGGAATGCCGAAGGCCGCATGGCCGTCACCCGCGTCACGCTGCGCCCGAAGGCCGTGTTTTCCGGCGAGCACCTGCCCACGTCGGATGAGCTCGACGCGCTGCACCACAAGGCGCATGAAGAGTGCTACATCGCCAACTCGGTGAAGAGCGAAATGGTGATCGAGCCGGTTCGGTAGCGCCTGCCCGCGCCGCCGGTACCGCGCAAATCGACTACAGGATGTAGCGCGACAAGTCCTCGTTCTTCGCCAGCTCGGCGAGCTTGGCATCGACCTCGGCGGCGTCTATTTCAACCGTCTGCCCACCCCGGTTCGGCGCGTCGAAACTCAGCTCGTCGAGCAGCCGCTCCATCACGGTGGACAAGCGGCGCGCGCCGATGTTCTCGGTGCGCTCGTTCACGTCGAACGCGATCTGCGCGATGCGCCGGATGGCACCGGGTTGCAGCGCCAGGGTCACGCCTTCGGTGGCGAGCAGCAGCGTGTACTGCTTGACCAGGCTCGCGTGCGTTTGCGTCAGGATGGCCTCGAAATCATCGACGCCGAGCGAGCCCAGCTCCACGCGAATCGGGAAGCGGCCTTGCAGCTCGGGGATCAGGTCGCTCGGCTTGCTGAGGTGGAATGCGCCCGAGGCGATGAACAGCATGTGGTCGGTCTTGACCATGCCGTACTTGGTGTTCACGGTCGTGCCTTCCACCAGCGGCAGCAGGTCTCGCTGCACGCCCTGGCGTGACACCTCGGCGCCGGTCGATTCGCTTCGCGAAGTCACCTTGTCGATCTCGTCGATGAAGACGATGCCGTTCTGCTCGGCATTGAACAGCGCTGCCGTCTTGACGTCGTCGTCGTTCACCAGCTTGGCCGCTTCCTCTTCGATCAGCAGCTTCTGCGCGTCGGCAATGCGGAGCTTCCGCGCCTTGCGCCTGGTCTGGCCGGCGCTCGCAAACATGCCCTTCAGCTGCTCGGTCATCTCTTCCATGCCCGGCGGACCCATGATCTCGAGCGTGGCCTTCGGCTCGGCCACGTCGATCTCTATTTCCTTGTCTGCGAGCAAGCCTTCGCGCAGGCGTTTGCGCATCACCTGGCGAGCCGTGCTGTCGGTGACCGGAGGGGCCGGCGTCGCGCCCGTGGGCGCGAAACCGAACTCGCTGACTGATGTGCGCGCAGGCGGCACCAGGATGTCGAGCACGCGCTCCTCGGCGGCGTCTTCGGCGCGCGTGCGGTGGCGTTTCATGGCCTGCTCGCGCTCCTGCTTCACGGCCATGTCGACCAGGTCGCGGATGATCGAGTCCACATCCTTGCCGACATAGCCGACCTCGGTGAACTTGGTCGCCTCGACCTTGATGAACGGCGCATCGGCGAGCCGCGCCAGACGCCGCGCGATCTCGGTCTTGCCCACGCCGGTCGGCCCGATCATCAGGATGTTCTTCGGCGTGATCTCGCCGCGCATCGCCTCGTTCACCTGCTGGCGCCGCCAGCGGTTGCGCAGCGCAATGGCCACGGCCCGCTTCGCGCCGGCCTGGCCGACGATGTGGCGGTCGAGCTCGGTGACGATCTCTTGAGGCGTCATGCTGGACTTGGGTTCAATGTTCATCAGTCAGTCCAGCGTCTCGATGATGTGACTTTGGTTGGTGTAGATGCAAATTTCGCCAGCGATCTCAAGCGACTTCTTGACGATGTCTTTCGGCGCCAGTTCGCTGTTCAGCAGCAGCGCCCGCGCTGCCGCCTGCGCATAGGCGCCACCGGAGCCGATGGCGACGATCCCGTACTCCGGCTCGAGCACATCGCCGTTTCCGGTGATGATGAGCGAGGCCTCGCGGTCGGCGACCGCGAGCATCGCCTCCAGGCGGCGCAGCACGCGGTCGGTGCGCCAGTCCTTCGTCAGGTCGATGGCAGCCCGCACGAGATGACCCTGGTGCTTTTCCAGCTTGGCTTCGAAGCGTTCGAACAAGGTGAATGCATCGGCCGTGGCCCCTGCGAAGCCGGCCAGCACCTGCTCGCGGTAGAGCTTGCGCACCTTGCGCGCCGACGACTTGACGATGATCGTGCCGAGCGTCACCTGACCGTCGCCGCCGAGCGCAACGACGTTGCCTCGCCGCACGCTCAGGATGGTCGTACCGTGATAGTTTTCCATGTGCAGAAGGTTGGCCCGAAGCGGACAAGGTCAAGGGGCAAGGTGCCGATTGATCGGCCCGACCCCCGCGGGGGGTTGGCTGCGTACTCGCAGCCGGGGGCACCGTCTGATCGGCGCGACGGGCCGAGCGCCGGGCCGCCCCAAGCCGGCCCGACCCCCGCGGGGGGTGGCTGCGTACTCGCAGCCGGGGGCACCATCTACACCGTTCGCACCCTGACCCGGGCATGCTCGTTGATGCCCATGGCGCCGAAGAACAGCGCCACCAGGCGGTGCGCCTCGATGAAGCTCACACTGCGGTTCTCGGCGCGCCGTGCAAGCACCCAGTTCAGAAGGTCGCCGGCGGCGATGAAGTCGACGCGGATCAGGCGCGCGCACGACACCTTCACGATCGTGGCCTCGCCCAGTTCGGCGTCCATCTTCTTCAGCGTGGCGCTGATGTCGCCAACGAGCTGGCCCGACAACTCGACTGTTCGCACGTTGACCACGCCCGTGTCTTCGGTCAGGCGCGATTCGAGGAAGCTCGTGGACACGTCGCTCACCACCGACAGCGGCGGCGAGGTGGTGCTCTGGCCCGAGCCGCTCACGCGCACCTGGCAGCGGGCCGGCTCCCACGACGGCGGCGACACTTCGTAGGTCACGCAGTAGTCGATGGCGGCTTCGTCGAACTGGTCGGGCCGGTTCGTCATGCGCAGCGCGTCCAGGCGCAACTGCCAGTACGCCGGGTCGGCGTCGCGCACGCCGGTTGGCGCGGCATCCACCAGCACCGTGAACAGGCGCTCACCGCTGATCCACCGCATGTCGAGGTTCTGGCCGATCCAGTTGCGGAACACCTCGCTCAGGCGGCCGCAGGCTTCGGCATCGATGCCGCGCAGTGCGCTCCAGTCGAATACCCACGGCAGCGGCATCTGCAGAGACAGCGACGCCAGCTTGGCAACGGCCTCGGCGTCCACATACTCCGGGCACACCCAGCCCACCTGGCCTTCGATGCGCGCGCTGCGCGGCCGGTCGTCAGTGGCCGCTTCGGCCACGAGCTTGGGCATCGAAAACCACTGCGGTGCAGACCAACCGAACTGCTGTGCGTAGTCGAGCGCGAGACTCTCGAACTTGTGCTGCTGCCCGATGGCGCGGTACAGGTCGAACAGCACCAGCCAGGTTTCTGCATGCTGCGCGCGCGGCCCGCTGGTGCCGGTGAGCGTGGCTATCGCCTGCTCGCACTGCTCGAAGTCGGCATTGGCGAACGCAATCACGGCTTCGTCGAGATCGGGATCGTGGGCGACGTCGCTCAGTTCGACCGCAAACGGGTTCGAGAAGTCGCTGGCCACCGCGTCGAGGTTGATCGGGCTGATCGGGCTCAGCGGCGACATGCCGGCGCCCATCACCGCAGCCGATACGGGCGGCGGCGGCGCGAGACTCATGCGCTCGAGCGTGTGGTCGTCGACGCGTGCGCCTTCGTGCAGCACCGGCGGTGTCTTGCGCGCCGCCGACATGTCCATGGCTGCGGGCTCAGTGGGCGCGTTGTAGAACTCGGGGGTGCGCCGCTGCGCATTGCCATAGGCGTTGTCGCCCACCATCTGCTGCTCGATCTCGTCGATCTTGGCCTTGACGCCGCTGTCGGGGCGGGCGCCGCTGTCGCCGATGCGGGCTTCGGAGTCGTCGATGCGCGACGAGCCGCCCAGCGCAGCGAGCTGTTCGCTTGTCAGGCCCTCGCGGCGCACCTTGCGCAGGACGTCGAACTCGCGCTTGCGCACGAAGTCGTTGCGCCGCTTGCGCTCGATCATGGCCTTGAGTTCACCTTTGGCGTACTCGGTTTCGCGCGCCTCTTCGGTCGGCACGCCCAGTTCCGCCCACTCCGTTGTCGGGTTGGCCACGAACTTGACCACCTTGCGGAAGAAGCTTGTCGTGTCTTTGGGTTCCGACATGTCGCGAAGGGCGCGGGTTGGGCGGGCGCGTGGGCGCGGGTTTGCGGGCAGCCGCGCGGTCAGTCGCCGAACATCTTCTGCTTGAGTTCGCGCCGCTGCTGCGCTTCGAGCGACAGTGTAGCGGTGGGGCGCGCGATCAAACGCCCGAGGCCGATCGGCTCGCCGGTTTCGTCACAGAAGCCGTAGTCGCCGGCGTCGATGCGCACCAGAGATTGGGAAATCTTCTTCAGCAGCTTGCGCTCGCGGTCGCGCGTGCGCAGTTCCAGAGCGTGCTCTTCCTCGATGGTGGCGCGGTCGGCCGGGTCGGGCACGATGGAGGTGTCTTCGCGCAGGTGTTCGGTGGTTTCACCGGCGTTGCTGAGCAAGTCGTCCTTCAACGTTTGCAGCTTCATGCGGAAGAATTCCAGCTGCTTGTCGTTCATGTACTCGGCCTCGGGCATGGCCAGCAGTTCGGGCTCGGTCAGGTCTCGCCCGGACTTCGTCTTCCAGGCGTTGGCCAGCTTGGGGTCGAACTTCTGCTCGTGGCGCGGGGTGTCGAGCTCCAGGTTTTTCATCTGGCGCGTCGGCGGGCGCGGCGGCGCAAAGCGGTCGGCAAAGCGCGACGTGGGCGGCGGCAACGGTGCCTGTACCGCCGGGGCGGCGTACTTCGACGCACCGCGCGAGGACTTGCGCGGGATCAGCGGGGCAGGGCCTGAGGTGACAACGGGGACGGGTTCTGGCGCGGGTGCAGGTTTCATGGTCGGGGCAGGCTTGGCCGCAACGGCCACGGGCTTGCGCTCCGGGGCGGGTGCTGGCGCTGGCTTGCTGCGCGCAGGTGCGGCAGCAGCCTTGACAGGGGCAGGCTTGGCTGCCACCGGTTTGACCGGGGCAGATTTGGATGCGGCGGGTAGGGCGTGAGGCTTGGCGTGAGAGATGGGCTTGGCGCCCTTTGCGGTGGGGGCGGGCGCAGCTGGCCTCGGTACCGGTCTCAGTGGGGTCTTCGGCGCCGGCTTGGCGGCGGGTCGGGCGGTCTTGGCGGCCACCTTGACCACCGCCTTCGCCACTGTTTTTGCAGGGCTGTGTCGGGTCAAGGGCGCTTTCTTTGCCGGTGTCTTGCTCACAGGAGTCTCCTCGCATCGGCGGTTATACCCTGTGCTTCAGGGCGGGGCGCAAGGCTGGCGCCGCGGTTTTGGCAGCCGCGGATTGTAGTCACGTTGTGCCCGGCCTGAACCGGGAAAACTTCACGTTGCCGGCCCCGCCCCCGGCAGTCAGACGAGGCAGCCTTCGAGCCCTTGCAGGAACACGTCGCGCGGCAGGTCCAGGCCGATGAACACCATCTTGCTGGTCTTTTTCTCGCCTGGCGCCCACTTCGGGCCCAGGTCGCTGCCCATCAACTGGTGCACGCCCTGGAAGATGACCTTGCGGTCGCTCCCCTTCATGTTCAGAACGCCCTTGTAGCGCAGCATCTTCGGGCCGTAGACCTGGACGATGGCCCCCAGGAAGTCTTCGAGCTTGGCCGGGTTGAAGGCCTTGTCGGAGCGGAACACGAAGGACTTGACGTCGTCGTCGTGCACGTGGTGGTGCGGGTGGTCGCAGTGTTCACCGGGCGCGTGGTCGTGCCCCTCGTGGCCGTCGTGTTTGCCGTGGTCGTGGCCGGCGTGCGGGTCGGCGTTCAGGAACTCGGGGTCGATATCGAGCTTGGCATTCAGGTTGAAGCCCTTCAGGTCGAACACCGACGCGATCGGCACCTCGCCGAAGTTCACCTTGGTCAGCGGCGCGCGCGGGTTCATGTGCTTGACTCGGTGGATCAGCGCGTCAACGCTGTCGGCACTCGCGAGATCGGTCTTGCTGATGAAGATCTGATCGGCAAAGCCGATCTGGCGCCGTGCCTCCTGGCGGTCGTTCAGCTGCTGGTCGCCGTGCACCGCATCGACCAGCGTCAGGATCGAGTCGAGCAGGTAGCTTTCGGCGATTTCGTCGTCCATGAAGAAGGTCTGCGCTACCGGGCCGGGGTCGGCGAGGCCGGTGGTCTCGATCACGACGCGGTCGAAGTCGAACTCGCCCTTGCGCTTCTTCTCGGCCAGGTCGGACAAGGTGGTGCGCAGGTCTTCGCGAATCGAGCAGCACACGCAGCCGTTGTTGAGCTGGATGATCTGCTCGCGGCTGTCTTGCACGAGTATTTCGTTGTCGATGTTCTCGTCGCCGAACTCGTTCTCGATCACGGCGATCTTCTGGCCGTGGGCCTCGGTCAGCACGCGCTTGAGCAGCGTGGTCTTGCCGGAGCCGAGAAAGCCGGTGAGGATGGTGGCGGGGATCAGTGCCATGAGGGTTGCTGCCTTGAAGGGGTTCGCGGGGGTGTGCGGTAGAGGTGTGTCGCACGGGCAAGCCCACGCAAATGGGGGTCGATGACTCTCGTTCAAGGTAGCAGATGTGTCAAGCCGCGCAGTGCACAGGTGCGCCGGCGCCCCGCAGCGCTTCGGTTAAGCTTGATTCCCACTGAACTCCGCGCCCGCCCCCGCCGCGCATCCCGTGCGATGTCCGACCCCCACCCCGGCCGCCCTCAACGCGGTGGCGGCAAGCCCCCGGCGCCGGCCGACAAGCGCACGCTGTTCCAGAAGCTGATCGAGCTGGTCTCTCCGGGCCCCGACTCGCGCGACGAGTTGATGGAGTCGCTGGCCGACGCCGAGCAGCGCGAGCTGATCGCGCCCGAGTCGCGCATGATGCTCGAAGGCGTGATCCGCATGGCCGACATGACGGCCGGCGACGTGATGGTGCCCGCCGGCCGCATGGACCAGCTCGACATCGACGCGGCTTACGACGACCTGTTGCACAGCGTCATCGCAACCGGCCACACGCGCTTCCCGGTCTACGAGAGCCGGCGCGAGAACGTCATCGGCATCCTGATGGCCAAAGACCTGCTCAAGCTGCAGCGCTCGCCCGACCTGAACCTGCGCACGCTGCTGCGCCCGGCGGTGTTCGTGCCGGAGTCGAAGGGCTTGAACGAGTTGCTCAGAGACTTCCGCTCGAACCGCAACCACCTCGCCATCGTGATCGATGAGTTCGGCAGCACGGCCGGGCTCATCACCATCGAAGACGTTCTGGAAGAGATCGTTGGCGAGATCGAAGACGAATTCGACGACAAGGACGGCGAGTCGGGCATCTACACCCTGGCTGATGGCAGCCAGCGCGTCGCGGGCGATGTGGACATCACGGCCGTGAACGAGACCTTCGGCACCGCGTTCGCGCACGATGAATTCGACAGCATCGGCGGCCTCGTCGCCCACGAGCTGGGCCGCGTGCCACGGCGCGGCGAGTCGGTGACCATCGGTGCGCTGGTGTTCTCGGTGATGCTCACGCGCGGCGGGGCGGTGCGCTGGTTCAAGGTCACGCGCGCCCCCGAGTTCGTGGCCGGCGCCCAAGACATCTGATGCGCGAGGAGCGCCGCTGGCCGCTCGCGGCGGAGCTGGCGTTCGCGCTCGGGCTCGGCGCGCTGCACAGCCTGGCGTTCGTTCGCCCGCTCGCGTGGCCGCTGCAAATCGTGGTGATCGCCTTGCTCGTGTGGCGGGTGCGGCGCGCACGGGTGTGGCGTGCCGGCGGGCTGGGCCTGGCATTCGGCACGGCGTGGTTCGGTGCGGGCACCTGGTGGCTCTTCATCAGCATGCACGACTACGGTGGCCTGCCGGCATGGCTGACGGTGCTGGCCATTGCCCTGCTCAGCGCGTTCCTCGCGCTGTACCTGGCACTCGGCATGGCGCTGTTCGCGCGTTGGCGCAGTGGCTGTGGCTGGCGTGACGCGCTGCTCTTCGCGGCGCTCTGGCTGCTGGCGGAAATGGCGCGCGGCGTGATCTTCACCGGCTTTCCGTGGGTCGCGAGCGGCTACGCGCAAGTGGACGGGCCGCTCGCCGCATTCGCCCCGTGGGTCGGCGCATATGGCATCGGCTTCATGGTGGCAGCACTCGCGGCGTGGCCGGTGCTGGCGCGGCCGCGGCGCTCGCGTGCGATCGCGCTGGCGGCGGTGTTGGCCGTGCTCGCGGCCACGCCCCTGATCGGCCCCGGCAGCTTCACGCAGCCGAGCGGCACCTTGCGCGTAGCGCTGCTGCAAGGCAACGTGGCGCAAGACGAGAAGTTCGCGCTGGAACTGATGCCCAAGGCGCTGGCGTGGGCGCGCGAACACCTGCTGGCGGCCGATGCCGACCTCGTGCTGGCGCCCGAGACCGTGATCCCGCTGCTCCCGAGCCAGCTCGACCCCGGCTACTGGCAAGAGCTGCTGCAGCACTTCCGCCAGCCCGGCCGCGCCGCGTTGATCGGCCTGCCGCTGGGCGACGAGGAGCACGGCTACACGAACTCGGCAGCCGGCCTCAGCACCGCCACAGCCACGCTGCCCGGCGGCTTCTACCGCTACGACAAGCACCACCTGGTGCCGTTCGGCGAGTTCATTCCCACCGGCTTCCGGTGGTTCACCGAGTTGATGAACATTCCGCTGGGCGACTTCAACCGCGGGTCTGTCAGCGCGCCGCCGTTCGACGTGAAAGGCGAGCGCATCGCCGCAAACATTTGCTACGAAGACCTGTTCGGCGAAGAGCTCGCAGCCCGCTTCACCAGCACCGAGGCGGCGCCCACGATCTTCGCCAACATCAGCAACATCGGCTGGTTCGGCGACACCATCGCCGTGCACCAGCACCTGCAGATCTCGCGCATGCGCACCCTCGAGTTCCAGCGCCCCATGCTGCGCGCCACGAACACCGGCGCCACGGTCGCGATCGACCACACCGGCCGGGTTGACGCGAGCCTCGCGCCGTTCACGCAGGGCGTGCTCATCGCCACCGTGCAGGGCCGCACCGGCCTGACGCCGTTCGCACAGTGGGCACAGCGCTTCGGCTTGTGGCCGCTGCTGGTGCTCGCGATGGTGATCGTTGCGGCCTGTGCCGCCGTGAAGCGGCCCCGCTTGCCAACGCGCTGACGGCCCCGCCCCCGGCGCGCCCCTAAAATTCGCAGCACAACCTGTCACGCCCGCTTCGGCGCTCACCTGCCACCCGCCCATGCTCAGCTTCCAGCAAATCATCCTCACGCTGCAGGACTACTGGGCCCGCCAGGGCTGTGCGCTGCTCCAGCCCTACGACATGGAAGTGGGCGCGGGCACCAGCCACACGGCCACCTTCCTGCGCGCGCTCGGGCCCGAGCCCTGGAAGGCGGCATACGTGCAGCCGAGCCGCCGGCCGAAAGACGGGCGCTACGGCCAGAACCCGAACCGCCTGCAGCACTACTACCAATACCAGGTGGTGTTGAAGCCCGCGCCGGCGAACATCCTGGAGCTCTACCTCGGCTCGCTCACTTCGTTGGGCTTCGACCTGAAGCAGAACGACATCCGCTTCGTCGAAGACGACTGGGAGAATCCCACGCTCGGCTGCTGGGGCCTGGGGTGGGAGGTTTGGCTGAACGGCATGGAGGTGACGCAGTTCACCTACTTCCAGCAGGTCGGCGGCATCGACTGCAAGCCCATCACCGGCGAGATCACCTACGGCCTGGAGCGGCTGGCCATGTACCTGCAAGGCGTGGACAACGTCTACGACCTGACGTGGACGCAAGGGTTGACCTACGGTGATGTCTACAAGCAGAACGAGGTCGAGCAGAGCACCTACAACTTCGAGCACAGCGACGTGGAGTTCCTGCTCCTTGCATTCACTGCGCACGAGAAGCAGTCCAAGCATTTGATGGAACAACAGCTCGCGCTGCCGGCCTACGAGCAGTTGCTGAAGGCCGGCCACAGCTTCAACCTGCTCGACGCGCGCGGTGCCATCAGCGTGACCGAGCGGGCCGCCTACATCGGCCGCATCCGCAACCTTGCGCGGGCCGTGGCGCAGAGCTACCTCGACAGCCGCGCGCGGCTCGGCTTCCCGATGGCGCCGAAGGCGTGGGCCGATGAAGTTGCGGCGCAGATTGCGAAGAAGGCGGCATGACGATGACGACCCAAAATCTTCTTGTCGAGTTGTTTGTTGAAGAGCTGCCTCCGAAGGTGTTGCAGTTCTTGGGCATTGCGTTCGCCAACGTGCTCCATGCCGAACTTCAACACTGTGGGTTGGCGGAACCTGGGAACTACTCACAAGGCTACGCGTCACCGCGGCGGTTAGCAGCGCACGTGAGCGCCGTGAGCAGGCAAGCGGCCGACAAGGCGCAGTCGAACAAGCTAATGCCGGTGAGCGTCGGGTTGACCGCGGACGGGCAGGCCACGCCGGCGCTGCTGAAAAAGCTCGCCAGCGTGGGCGCTGATGCATCAGCCGTGCCGCACCTCAAGCGCCAGATGGACGGCAAGGCCGAGGCGCTTTTCCTCGACAGCCGGGTCAAGGGCGCCACGCTCGCCGAGGGCTTGCAGAAGGCACTCGAACAGGCCATCGCCAAGCTGCCTATCCCGAAGGTCATGCAGTACCAACTGGCCGATGGCTGGACCACCGTGAACTTTGTTCGCCCTGCGCATGGCCTCGTGGCACTCTACGGCGCCGACGTGGTGCGGGTGCACGCGCTCGGTCTCACCGCAGGCCGCATAACGCACGGCCACCGGTTCGAAGCGCGCCTTGACCGCATCGAACTCGCGCATGCCGACGAGTACGCGCAGCGCCTCGAAGCAGACGGCGCGGTGATCGCCAGCTTCGCCGCGCGCCGCGCCGAGATCGTGCGCCAGCTGGCCGCTGTGGCCGCCACGGCAGGCCCCCGCCTCACGCCCATCCATGACGACGCCTTGCTCGACGAAGTCACTGCACTCGTCGAGCGCCCCAACGTGCTGCTGTGCCGCTTCGAGGCCGAGTTCCTGAGCGTGCCGCAAGAGTGCCTGATCCTCACGATGAAGGCGAACCAGAAGTACTTCCCGCTGCTCGACGCCGCCGGCGCGCTCACGAACCAGTTCCTCGTCGTCAGCAACATCACCCCGCCTGATGCGAGCCGCGTGATCGAGGGCAACGAGCGCGTGGTCCGACCACGGCTGGCGGATGCGAAGTTCTTCTTCGACCAGGACCGCAAGCGCACGTTGGAGTCGCGCCTGGCGGGGCTCGACAAGGTGGTCTATCACGGCAAGCTCGGGAGCCTGGGTGCGCGCTCAGTGCGCGTGGCGGCGATTGCACGCCACATCGGAGCGGCCATCGGCGGGGACGCGCTCGCGGCCTCGGCGGCCCACGCTGCAACCCTGGCGAAGGCCGACCTCGTGTCCGACATGGTCGGCGAGTTCCCTGAGCTTCAAGGCACGATGGGCCGCTACTACGCACAGCACGAAGGCATCGCCGCCGACGTGGCCTGGGCCATCGAAGACCACTACAAACCGCGCTTCGCTGGCGACGCCTTGCCGCGCGGCCCGGTGGGTGAGGTGGTGGCCTTGGCCGACAAGCTCGAAACCCTGGTCGGCATGTTCGGCATCGGCCAGTTGCCCACCGGCGACAAGGACCCGTTCGCCCTGCGCCGCCACGCGCTCGGCGTGATCCGCCTGCTGGTCGAAAAGCGCCTTCCCCTGGGCCTGAACCAGCTGATCGAAATCGCCGTGCCCACGTTCGCCGGCCTGCTGTCGCACGACCCGCGTGCCGAACTCGGCGCCTTCGTGCTCGACCGCCTGGCCGTGACGCTGCGCGACGAAGGCTTCAGCGCCCAAGAGGTCGACGCCGTGCTGTCGCTGAAGCCGCAGCACCTGGCCGACGTGCGCCAGCGCATGGATGCAGTGCGTGCCTTCGCCGCCCTGCCCGAAGCCGCCTCGCTGGCGGCCGCGAACAAGCGCGTGACCAACATCCTGAAGAAGAGTAGCGACCCGATGGTGGCCAACGTGTCCGCCGAGTTGCTGCACGAGCCCGCCGAGCAGGCGCTGGCCAGCGCGTTGAAGATGCTCGGCCCACAGGCCGATGCGCAGTACGAAGGCGGCGACTACGCCGGCTCGCTCAAGACGCTCGCCGCATTGAAGGCGCCGGTCGACGCCTTCTTCGACACCGTGATGGTCAACGCCGAAGACCCGGCGCTGCGCACCAACCGCCTCGGCTTGCTCGCCATGCTGCACGCCGCGATGAATCGGGTGGCCGACCTGTCCAAGCTCGCGAGTTGACACGGCAAACCCGATAATCGCGACCATGGATCGCCAGCGACGAATCGAGGTCTTCTTGCCGCGCCGCGAACTCTTGCGCGAGGCACGTCGCACATGACGCGCGAACAACTCGAGCACGTCATCCACGCTGCTTCGGCGGTCGTCAAAGAGTCCCAAACATGACCCCGATGAAACTCATCATCCTCGACCGCGACGGCACCATCAACGAAGACCGCGACGACTTCGTCAAGTCGCCGGAAGAATGGGTGCCTATCCCCGGCGCGCTCGAAGCCATTGCGCGGCTCAACCACGCGGGCTGGCACACGGTGGTGGCCACCAACCAGTCGGGCCTGGGGCGCGGCACCTACGACATGGCCACGCTGAATGCGATGCACACCAAGATGAACCAGTTGCTGGCCAAGCAGGGCGGGCGCATCGATGCGGTGTTCTTCTGCCCCCACGCACCCGACGACCTGTGCACCTGCCGCAAGCCCTTGCCGGGCCTGTTCGTTCAGATCGGCGAACGCTTCTCGGTGGACTTGAAAGACGTGCCGGTGGTCGGTGACTCGCTGCGCGACCTGCAGGCCGGCGTGGCCGTGGGTTGCGAGCCGCACCTGGTGCGCACCGGCAAGGCCGCCGCGCTCAGCGAGGCGCAGCTGGCCGAGCTGTGCGCCGAGGTGCCCGGCACGCAGGTGCACGCCGACCTGGCGGCATTCGCCGAATACATGGTGCGGCGCGAGCGCGCCGACCGCAGCGCCTCCGGCGAAACCGACTCCGGCTTCGGCAGGCTCGACTGATGCGCGCCTTCTTCAACCCCATTCGCTCGGTTCTGTTCGTGCTGTTCATGGCGGTCACCGTCGTGCCGTGGGCATTGGCCGTGCTGCTGGTTTCCATCTTCGTGCGTGGCGACACCGTCTACTGGATGTGCGTGGGCTGGCTGCGCACCAGCATCTGGGGCGCGAAGGTGATTTGCGGCGTGCATGCGCGGCTGCATGGCTTCGAGCGCCTGCCCGACTCACCGGTGGTGCTGCTGCCCAAACACCAGTCGACCTGGGAGACCTTCGCCTTCCCCGGCCTCATGCCGCACCCGCTTTGCTACGTGTTCAAGCGCGAGCTGCTCTACATCCCGTTCTTCGGCTGGGCCATGGCGCGCATGGACATGATCCACATCGACCGCAGCAAGCGCGCGCAGGCCTGGAACCTGGTGGCCGAGCAGGGCAAGCGCTTCATGGACAAGGGCCACTGGGTCATCATGTTTCCCGAAGGCACGCGCGCGGCCCGCGGCGGGCGCGGCACCTACAAGAGCGGCGGCACGCGGCTGGCCATCACCACCGGGCGGCCGGTGGTGCCCATTGCCGTGACCTCGGCGCGCTGCTGGCCGCGCAAGAGCTTCGTGCTGCGCCCGGGAGTGATCGACGTGTCCATCGGCCACCCCATCCCCACCACGGGCCGCGAGCCCGACGAGCTGATGCGCGAGGTGGAGGCCTGGATCGAAGCCGAAATGCACCGCCTCGACCCTGAGGCCTACAGCGGTACCGGCACCGGCACCGGCACCGGCGCCAACGCCAGCGCCAACGCCAGCACGAGCGGAGCGCCCCGCTAAACTCCGCGCCCATGACGCGCCGTGCCGCCGCCCCCGACGCCTCGCAGCTGCAGCTGTTCGGTGACGCGCCGGCGCCGGCCGCCCTACCGGCTGCCGTTGCAGTCGACGTGCTGGTGGCGCAACCCCGGCCGCGAGCGCCCGTCTGGCAGGCGACGCAACCGCCAGCGGCTCCCGAGTCGCAAACAAACCCAGGCCCCTCCGCCACCTTGTACAGCGTGCTCGCCCCCGCCGTTTTCCGCCACCCGCAGGCCGCGCGCGAGATCGTCCTGCGCGACCACCTCGTGGCCTATGAATTCAAGCGCTCCAAGCGCCGCAGCATCGGCTTCATCGTCGGCGTCGACGGCCTCAGCGTGAACGCGCCGAAGTGGGTCGGCATCGGCGACGTCGAGAGTGCACTCCGCGAGAAGGGCGCGTGGATCCTGCGCAAGCTCGCCGAGCAGCAGGAGCGTGCGCAACGCCTGCAGGCCGCGAAGGTCGACTGGCGCGACGGCACGCAGATCCCCTTCCTCGGCGAGCCTGTGATCGTGGTGCTCGACCCGCGCGCCGGCACCACGAAAGGTGGTGCGTTGCTGAACACCGACGCCGCCGCGCTGCCCGGCATGCCGCGCCTCACGCTGCACATCGGCTTGCCGCACACGGCGACCGCCGCGCAGATCCGCGACAGCGTGCAGAGCTGGCTGCAGCGCCAGGCGCGGCGCGTGTTCGAAGAGCGCTGCCAGCACTTCACCGCGCAGCTCGGCGTGCGCTACACACGGCTCAGTTTGTCGTCAGCGCAAACCCGCTGGGGCAGCGCCAGCGCTGATGGCTCGATCCGCCTGAACTGGCGGCTCATTCACTTCACGATGTCGACCATCGACTACGTGGTGGCCCACGAACTCGCGCACCTGCGCGAGATGAACCACAGCCCGCGCTTCTGGGACGTGGTGCGCTCGGTGCTGCCCGACTACGAGCATGCGCGCGGCCGGCTGAAGGACGACGTTGTGCCAGTGTTCGATTGAGAGCCGATGCCGACCTGCGCGAGGCCTCGGGTGATGCGTGACTTCAAAGCCCGCTCTTCAAAGCCCGTTCTTCAAAGCCCGTTCGTGCGCGAACTGGTCGTGCCGTGCCGAGGGTCGGGCTGTGTCGCCCTCTATGAGATCGAGGGCCAAGCCACGGTCAACATCCTCGTCGTTCGGCGTCAACGCGAAGACGACCACCACTGACCCAGCGGCCTACCCCCGCCGCCACGCATGGAACCGGTCGGCACATGCCAGCGCCCACTGCGGCGCGTGCGCGCGTTTCCAGTTGCCGGTGGCGGACTTGTTGGCCTCGCCCATGGTCGGGCAGGTGTGGATGGCGCCGAGGATGCGGTCTTTGCCCGCAGCAGGAATCACGCGGTCGTCGGCGGTGAATTTCTTGAACGGGTCGAACAGCGCGTTCACTGCCGCGTACCAGGCCTGGTGCGACACGGCAAGCAGCGCCGCTCGACTACGCGCTGCGCTTCACGCCGTACGACTGGACGGTGGCGAACAGCCGCTCGCGTTGAACCGATGGTCACCGGCACACATAGGCCACCTGCGGCTGGCCGTTCGGGCACCCGATGGTGCACACGTTCATCCGCACCTGACCGCTGGCGCAGCGGGCTTCGGGCGCCAACTGCGCGGGGCCGTTCAGGCAAGCGCAGGTTTGCATGCCGTAGCCTGAAGGCAAGCCTTGCTGCACCGGCGGCGCGGCGGGCTGCGATGTTTCCAGCACCGACTGCACCGCGCCGGCCGCCAGCACGGCCAGGCCGGCGCCCCACCACCAGAGCTTCTTGCGGCTGATGCCCGTGGTCTCCATCTTGCGCTGGTCTTTGAAGCCCGGCAGTTTGGCCAAGGCCTCGACCAGCCGCTGCAGGTCGCCACGCCAGCGCACGTCCGACAGCTCCATGGCCTGCCGCGCCACGAGCGAACGGATGTCGGCGGGCAGCTCGGTGGCGTCGGGCAACGCGGTGCCTTCCAGCAGCACAGGCACCACCCGCACATCGCGCCGCAACGCAGTGGCAATCTCTTGCCGTATCCAGTCGTCGGCCTGGTCCAGGCGCCGCCCGCCGCGCTTGCGGTCGGGCATGCCCAGCCACTGCGGGCCGATGAGCACCAGCATCACCGAACACGCCGCCAGCGCCTGCTCCAGGGACTTGGCGAACTCCACACCCAGCTCGATGCCTTCGATGTCGCGAAAGATGTGCTCTGCGCCGAAGGCCTGGCTCAAGTCGTCGGCCAGCCGCCCGGCGGCATGGCGCGACTCGTCGCGGCGATAACTGATGAAGATGCCGGCGGCCATAGTGCAAGTCCGTGGTTCTGGCGGGTGCGGTCGATCATGACCGCCCGGGCGCCAGTTGGCTAGTCAGGCGCGTGGCGGGTGCGCGGCCGTTACAGCGTCATCGGCGGCCTTGCCGCCATTCGCTCCCGCCAACGCAGCAGGTGCGGGTGTGCCTCACCGGGCTTGACCTTGACCACCCGCGCAAAGTCCACGGCCACCGCTGCAGTGATGTCGGCCACGCTGAAGCGCCCGGCCGCCACGAACTCGCGGCCTTCGAGGTGGCGGTTCAAGGTCACCAGAAGCTGCTGCACGCGGGCCACACCGCGCTGCGCCAGCTCGTTGATTTGCGGGTAGTTGTGCGGCCCGGGCAGCGCCCGGTCCACCATGGCCGGCGAGCTGTTGCGCAGGGCCTCGGCAATCGCCAGAAGGCCCTCGAACTCGACGCGCCAATTCCAGCTGGCGATGTCGGCCTTCTCTACGGGCGTGACCCCCATCAGGGCCGGTTCGGGAAAGCGCGCTTCCAGGTAGGCGGCAATGGCGGCGTTGTCGGTCAGCAGCAAACCGTCGTCGCAGCGCAAGGCGGGCACCGTGCACTGCGGGTTGATCAGCCGGTAGGCCGCGCCGAGCTGTTCGCCGCTGCGCAGGTCGACCTGAACGGTGGCGTGGGCGACCCCTTTTTCGGCCAGGAAGATGCGCGCACGGCGCGGGCTGGGCGCGGTGGAACAGTCGTAGAGGGTGAACATCTTCAACTCGCTTTCGTCGCTTGCTTTTTGTCTTCGGTCTGGGTGTCGAAGTCGCTGGCTTCGTGGCGCTCGTGGAGCTGCGTATCGAGCGGCCCCCAGGCCCGGTTGACCATGCGCCCACGCTTGGCCGCCGGGCGTTGCGCGATCTGGTCCGCCCAGCGCACCACGTGGGTGTACGCGGCCACGTCCAGAAACTCGCCGGCGTTGTACAGCTGGCCTTTGGCCAACGCGCCGTACCAGGGCCACACGGCGATGTCGGCGATGCTGTAGTCGTCCCCTGCGAGGTAGGGGTTGAGGGCGAGGCGCTGGTCGAGCACATCGAGTTGGCGTTTGACTTCCATCGCAAAGCGGTCGATGGGGTATTCCATCTTGCTGGGCGCGTACGCGTAGAAGTGCCCGAAGCCACCGCCCAGGTACGGCGCGCTGCCCATTTGCCAGAACAGCCAGCTCAAGGCCTCGGCCCGCGCTGCGCCGCTGGGCAGGAAGGCACCGAACTTTTCGGCGAGGTGCAGCAGGATCGCGCCGCTCTCGAACACGCGCACGGGCTGGGCGCCGCTGCGGTCCACCAGTGCGGGAATTTTCGAGTTGGGGTTGGCGGCCACAAAGCCGCTGCCGAACTGCTGGCCTTCACTGATGCGGATGAGCCAGGCGTCGTATTCGGCGCCGCTGTGGCCGAGCGCCAGCAGCTCTTCCAGCATCACCGTCACCTTGACGCCGTTGGGCGTGGCCAGCGAGTACAGCTGCAAGGGGTGGCGGCCGACAGGCAGGTCTTGCTCGAAGGTGGCGCCGGACACCGGGCGGTTGATGTTGGCGAACTGGCCGCCACTGCCTTGTTGCCAGGTCCAGACCTTGGGGGGGATGTAGGCGTTTGAATCGCTCATGCGTTCTCCATGCGAAGCCCCGGGCGGAGCGGTGGCGTGAGACTAGCCGCGTTCGAGGCCGACTGCCGTGCCTTTCAGGGATGGAAGAACATGTCTCCGGCGGGCCCGCGCCTTGCCTTGAGAATCGCGGCCGAAGTGGTGCGGCGGCCTGGCCTGCGCGTGGGCGCAACGGTCGAGGCGCAGCTCACAGTCCATGGCGCTTGGTCCATTCGGCCCCCGCAGTGGGACCGTAAGGCCTTTGCCATTGAGCTGACGGAGAGCCGCAGTGCCATGCCCATGAGTGAGCCCGTGATTCAGGAACTGCGCAGTAGGGCGCGGTACTGACACATGGTCTATGTCGACACCAGCGTGCTCGTGCCGCTGTTGCTGCACGAGCCGCACAGCTTGGCCGCCGCCGGCTGGTATGCGCGCGAGAAGAGCGAGCTGGTCGCAGCAGCTTGGTGCGTTCCCGAGTTCGCCAGCGCACTGGGCATCAAGCAGCGCACGGGTGTGGTCAACGCGCAGCAGGCGCAAAGCGCCTGGGCGCGCTTCGAGCGCAGGGTGGTGGCTGACCTTCGACTACTTCCGGTGACTCCGGCCAACTTCCACCGCGCCGCCGAGTTGGTGATGGATGCCGCCAGCGCCTTGCGCGCCGGCGATGCGTTGCACCTTCCATGCGCCGAGGCCGCAGGTGCGAAGCGCATCGCGACGCTGGACGATGCGCTGGGGCGGAATGCGCAGCGCGCCAAGATCAAGCTGCTTGCGCTGCGTGAGACGCGCTGACGAATGCGACAGGTGCGAAACGGCCGCGATCCGAAAGTTTTTTGGGAGTCGCAGTTCGGCCAGAGGCGGGTGCTAGCGACGGTCCGCTACGGAGCAGCTTGAGTTAGAACTTGCTGGCACGCAAACGCGATGCGCTGCTCGCTTGGTTCTGGTCTGAGAATTACCATATGACCGGGGCCGAGGTGCTGGCATGCGGCGCGCAGAAATACGGGGCCGGCGGAGACCGTACTTCCGTAGCGCTATCCAGTAGGCGCTTTCAGCGTTGAGCGCACGGTGTGCACGTCCAGCCGCTCGACCTGCGGGTTCTCAGCGCCGTGAAACAGGCCCACACCGGTGGCGTCTATCTCGGCGTAGACCAGGTCGGTGAGCACCACGGTACCGTCGTCGCAGAAGACCTCGAGCACGCTGCCGTCGACCCAGGCTTCGAGCGTGATCTCTCGTGCATCGAGCAGCCGTTGGGCATCGTGGCGCTCCGACTGGCCGGCGAACTTCGGCAGCGCCGTACGGCGGTCGACGAAGAAGGTGTTTTGCTGCGGGTCGAAGCCCACCTTCACCGCTTCGGCCTTGCCTTTGAACAGTTCAAAACCGATGGGCGTTGCAATGCTCGACGCCAACACCGACAGGCGGGCAACGCACTGCCGCTCGTTGACGTTGGCAGTGGCCAGTCCGGCAGCTGCCCGAGTGGCGGGCATGGCGCGCAGCGCGACGCAGGCCTCGGGCTCGACCAGCGCCAACATCTCGTCGGCCATGCGCTGGCGCAGCCGCGTGCCTCTCGGTGTGGCAGCGAGGTCGAGTTGGCGCACCCCCGATTGCTGGCCGCGCCAGGCGGGGGTGGGCAGCGCGCGGGCGTAGTCCCAGTTGCTGACCCAGCCGAGCCAGAGCACGCGCTCGTCGGGCAGGTTGGCGAAGGTAATGGGTGCGTAGAAGTCGCGCCCATGGTCGGCCCACAGCGTGATGTGGGCGATGGCGGGCAACGCGTTGCTGCCGGGCGCGGGATTGGCGGGCTCGGAGGGGTCGGCCGCGAAACACTCGCCGTCGAAGTCGCCCACGAAGTACTGCACGCCGCTGCCGCCCCACAGCGAGCCGTGGTTGACCGAGACGACCAGCACCCAGCGCCGATGCGCGGCGTCGCCGTCGACCGGCAGCTCGAACAGTTCTGGCACCTCCCAGATATTGCCGGCGGCCGAGCCCGCCGGCCCGAAGGTTGAGACCTTGTCCCATTGTCTGAGGTCGGTGGACGTGTAGAACCACACCTGCTGATGCAGCGCGGCCACCACCAGCATGACCCAGCGCTGTTTGGGCGCGTACCAGAACACCTTCGGGTCGCGGAACTCGGTCGAGCCGATATCGATCACCGGGTTGCCGGCATAGCGGGTGTAGCTGCGCCCGCGATCCAGGCTGTACGCGAGGTGTTGCGACTGGATCTTCGTGACCGGGTCGAACCCCGTGAAGAAGGCGACCAGTGCCGGCGCTGCCGCGCCCACGAGTGCGAAGCCGCCGGCGTTGTCATGGTCCACGACCACCGAGCCCGAGAATGCCATCGACCGGTCGGTGTCTGCGATGGCCACCGGCAGCTCCTGCCATGTGGCTAAGTCCGTGCTGACCGCATGGCCCCAGCTAATGTGGCCCCAGTCGATGCCGAGCGGGTTGTACTGATAGTAGAGATGGTATTCGCCGTCGAAGAAGCACAGCCCGTTCGGGTCGTTCATCCAGTGTTGCGACGGCGTGTAGTGGAAGCGCGGTCGCCAAGTCTCGGCTTCCGAGACCACGGGTTGCGGGGAAAGAGGGACAGGGATCATGAGCGAAGCCGTTGGCCTTTCGGATCGAAGCGGTGAATGTGCTCGGGTGCGATGTTCGGCGTGCAGCCTCGCCCGAAGGCCAGGCCCCGGTCGGTACTCAGTGCAGACAGCGTGCCAGGCGCGCCCGGCACGACCACGTGCACCAGCGACTCTGCTCCCAGACGTTCGACCATCTGAATGCTGGCGCTCGCTCCAGCACCAAGACTGATGTGCTCCGGCCGCGCGCCGACCGAGCCGACGCCGGATGCAGCCAAGGCGGCATGTCCCTGACCGGTCAGCAGTTGCAGCAGTGGAGAATGTGCCTCGTCGACCGGCACTAGGTTCATGCGGTGGCTGCCCATGAAGCCGGCGACGAACACGTTCGCCGGTGTGTCGAACAGTTCGTCGGGAGTGCCGAACTGTTCCAGGCCATCGCGGCTGAGCACGACGATGCGGTCGGCCAGCGTCATCGCCTCGACCTGGTCGTGCGTGACGTAGACGGTGGTGATGCCGTACCGCCGGTGCAACTGGGCGATCTCTGTGCGCATCTGCGCGCGCAGGTTGGCGTCGAGGTTGGACAGCGGCTCGTCGAACAGGAACGCCTTGGGCTCACGCACGATGGCCCGGCCGATCGCCACCCGCTGGCGCTGCCCGCCCGAGAGCTGCGTAGGCTTGCGCTGAAGCAGCTCTTCCAGCTGCAGCTGGCGCGCCGCCTTCATGATCAGCTCGTGGCGTTCGGCCTTCTTGATGCCGGCGATCTTTAGACCGAAGCCGATGTTGTCGTGCACCGTCATGTGGGCGTACAGCGCGTAGTTCTGAAACACCATGGCCACACCGCGCTCGACGGGCGGCAGTTCGTTGACGCGCAAGCCGTCGAACAGCAAGTCGCCGCCGCTCACCGACTCCAGCCCCGCGATCATGCGGAGCAGGGTCGACTTGCCACAGCCCGACGGACCCACCAGCACGGTGAACTCGCCCTTGCGGATGTCGAGGTCCAGGCCTTTGAAGACATAGACGCGCTCGCCGTAGCGCTTGTCGGCCTGGCGGAAAACGATGTTGGGCATGTGTCGATTCGCGAAAGATCGAAAATAGCTACCGATAGACAAGCACGTCAGGTAGCAGGGCGCTGGCGGGCGTTCAGCCCTTGATGCCCGCGCCGACAACCGAGCGGATGAACTGTTTCTGGAACACGAGGAAGAACACCAGCACAGGCAAAGTGATGACCGTTGCGTAGGCCATGATCTCGCCCCATTGGTTGGTGCGGCCGAAGTACTGTTGCAGGCCCACCATCACAGGCCGGGCGTGCGCGGTGTGCACCGTCATCACCGGCCACAGGTACTGATTCCACATGCCGAGGAAGAGCACGATCGCGGCCGTCACGATCACCGGCTTGCACACCGGCATGACGATGCGCAGGTAGATCGTCAGCGCCCCGGCGCCGTCCATCCGGCCGGCCTCGACCAGCTCGTCGGGCACGTCCTTAAAGAACTGGTAGAACAGGAAGACGCAGAACGCATTCGCCAGGAACGGCACCATCTGGACATGCAGGGTGTCGAGCCAGCCGGTGGCCAACCCACCATTGGCGAAGTCGACCCAGGGCAGCTTCGAGACGATCAGCAGCAGCGGGATGGCAAGCACCTCGAACGGCACGATCAGCAGCGCGATGATCAAGGTCATCACCACGCCCTGCCCCCGCCATTTCAGTTTGGCCAGCGCGAATGCGGCTGCGCTGTTGATGAAGATGCCGACCACCACGGTGACCACCGCAATCACGCCCGAGTTGATGAGGTACGGGCCGATGGAACCTTTCTCGAACACCGCACGGTAATTGGCCAACGACCAGCGCGCGTCGGGGATCAGTGCCGTCGGGCTGCCCAGCTCGGTGAAGATCGCATCGCCGGGCTTGAAGCCCGCCGCGAGCATGAACAGCAACGGGTACGCGAACACGATGCCGGCGACCAGCATCAGCGCGGTGTGCAGCACGGTGGCCGCCACCTGCCTGGAGCCGGTACTGCTGTTCATGCGCCCAGCCTTTCCATGATCTTCTTCTGCCCCAAGGACATCAGCAACACGAACAGGAAGAAGAACAGCGTCATCGCCGAGCCGTAGGCAATGTCCAGTTCGCGAAAGCCCACCCGCACTGAGTGGAAGATGATGGTGCTGGTAGCGTCTTGCGGGCCACCACCGGTGAGCACGTCGACCTGCGTGAACAGGCCGAACGCCATGATCGTGGTCGAGAGCACCACGAACACCAGTGTGCGTCGAAGGCCCGGCAGGGTGATGTAGATGAACTTCTGGCAGCGGTTAGCACCCATCACGCTGGCTGCTTCGTATTGGTCGATCGAGATGCCCTGCAGGCCCGACAGAAAGATCAGCATCTGGAAGCCCGCGCCCTGCCAGGCCGACATAATAGCGATCGACAGCATCGCGACGCGTGGGTTGCCGAGCCAGTCGGGCTGCGGCGCGTTCTCGCCGAACACCTGGCGCAGCACCTGATTGGCCAAGCCCGCCTCGGTGTGCAAGATCAGCCCCCAGACGGCCGAGACCACCACCATCGAAGTAACTACCGGCGAGAAGAACACCGTGCGCAGCGCCACCCGGCCACGGAAGTGCTGGTTGACCCACAGCGCCATCGCCAGCGCGAGGGCTGTCTGGATCGGCACCACCAGCAGCGCGAACAGGAAGGTGTTCGCGACCGAGCGCAGGAACTGTGGGTCGCGTGCCACGATCAGGTAGCGCGTGTCGCCCCAGGCCACGTCGGTCAGGAACTGGTAGCCCTCGTGCGCGGCGGGCTCGGCGCGCTTCAGCCGGCGCCATTGGCGCGATGGGATGTGCGCTTCGACCGCGTTGACCGCAGGCGGCGCCTCGACCACCTTGATGGCAAACATGCGGGTGTAGTTGTCGAGGCCAGTCCACTCGATGCGGTCGGTTTGCAGCAGCTTGACGTTGGTGAAGCTGAAGCCCACCGCCATCACGAACGGCACGAGCACGAAGCCGAAGAACAGCAGCAGCGCGGGGCCCACCATCGTGGCCACCTCGGCCCAGCGGGCATGGCCGAAACGGTCAGGGCTGGAAGCCATAGTTGCGGTTGCGCTTCAGGTCTTGCTGGATGGCTTCGACCGCTCGGTCGAGCGCTTCGGCGGCGTCGGCGCCTTCGCGCACGTCTTTCAGAGCCCGCTCGAAGCTGCTGGAGATCATCGGATACCCCGGCGTCTCGGGCCGCACCACCGCGAAAGTGCGAGCGAACTCGAAGAAGTCGCGGCCGAACGCGCCCTTGCGGTACAGGTCGGTCGCGTCGGCAGCTGCCTCGCTGGTCGGCATCAGGCCGGTGGCTCGCGAGAACGCGGCGATCTCGTCGGTGCTGATGAGATGTTCGATGAAGCGCCGTGCGCCTTCGGGGTGCGGGCAGCTGCTGGCCACCGCCCATTGCCATGAGCCGGCGCCGATGCGCGGCCTGGCGCCGAAGGCCGGTGGCGGCAGAATGGCGAGGTCGGCCCCGATGGCCTTGCGGTAGTCCTTCGCGGCCCACGAGCCGGTGTAGTGGAAGGCGGCTCGGCCACTCGGAAACGACTGGTCGTCGACCGGCTTGCGCGCCGCGAGGCGTTCGTCGAACAGCGAGCGGTAGTAGTCGACGACAGTGAGCGCGGCTTCGCTGTTGAGATGGCCGTCGACCACGGTGAAGGTTCTGCGGTCAATGAGGTCGGCGCCGGCACTTTGCAGCCAGGGTGAGAACGCATAGGACACCCATTCGCCACCCCACTGTGCGTTCAGGTCGAGCGGGTAGTTGAAGCCTTCGCGCTTGAGCTTGCGCAGGATGTTGCGGAACTCCTCGGCGCTGTACGGCTGGTTGATCGTGGCGGGGCGCACACCGTGTTGCGCCAGCACGCTCTTGCGCGCCAGGAGCGCCAACGCCACGTCGAACTGCCCGACGGCGTAGAGCCGGTGCCGGTAGGTGGAGCGAGCGCCGAGAATCAGCGCATCGGCCCCCGCTGGCCGCAGTGCGCCTTCGAGCGCCTGAATGTGCCCGGCCCACGCGAAGTTGGGTACGGTGGGCTGGTCGAGGTCGAGCACGCAGGGCAGCTTCTTGGTCATGGCCGCTGCCACCACAGCCTGCTGGTACGAGCCCTGCGGCAAGGTTTCGGTGACGACGCGGTACGCGGCCTGCCGGCTGTTGAAGCGGGCTTCTGCGCCGGCGCTGGCCTGCATGTCGCTGTCGCCGGTTTCATGGCGCCAGACCTTGATGTCGATGGGCGCCGCGGTGGCGGCGTTCAGGCCCAGGAAGCCGGCCGACAGACAGAGCGACAGCCCTAGCGATCTCATCGAGCCCTGCCGCGCGGTGGCGCTTCGACCGAGGCCCGCACCTGCACATCGCAGCGTTCGCGAAACGTGCCCGACGCGGTCTCGTCGCAAGCCACCTCGGCGGCCCGGCGACCCATCTGGAGGTATGGAAGGCGAACGCTGGTGAGCGGCGGGTCGGTGGCGTGGACCAGCATCGCGTGGTCGTCGAAGCCCAGCACGGACACCTGGCTCGGCACGGCGACCTGCCGCTTGTGCAAGCACTGGATGATGCGCGCGGCCATCTTGTCGTTGCCCGCAAAGAGGGCAGTCGGCCGGTGCTCGAGCAGCACCTGGCCCACGAGCGCGTCGATGGCGGCGAACTCGTCCCCGGCGAGGGCGCCTTGCGAGCCTTGCACGAACACCGGCTCATGCAGCCCCGCGTCGCGCGCCGCCTTCACACAACCGCGGTGGCGCAGTTGCGTGGCGCGCATGTCGGGGAACAGTTCGAACACGACGACGCGGCGGTGCCCGAGCGCGTACAGGTGCGCAAGACCGTCGTGGGCGCCTTGCTCGTCATTCGGCAGCACGCTGGGGTGGTCGCCGCGCGGCGCATAGCAATTCAAGAGCACGAGGCGCGTGCCGGCCGCCAGATCGAGCAACGCCCGATCGATGGGGCGGTGAAAGTGGGTGGCGAAGATAAGGGCGTCGACGCGGTGCTCGATCAACTCGTCGATCAGCGGCGGCACCTCGTCTTCTACGCCGGCGCATTCGGCGATCAGCAGGCGCTTGCCCAGGTCCTTCGCGGCGAGCTGCAGGCCTTTGATGAGCTCGAACGAATCGGGGCTGGTGGTGATGCGGTCGGAGACCACGCCGATCAGGTTGGGCTTGACGCCCTTGAGTGCACGTGCGGCCTTGGACGGGCGGAACTGCAAGCTGCGCATCGCCTCCACGATGAGAGCCGAGGTCTTCTTCGACACGCAGGTCGGGTCGTTGAGGTAGCGCGAGACGGTGCGCACCGACACATTGGCCGTGTCGGCAACCTCGTAGATGGTCGCGGCTTCACTCATGGTTCGGGGTGTGCGGCGGCGAGGTGTGACATGCGGTGGCACGGGTCGATTTGTCTATCGATAGTAGTTTCTGCGCTGTCGTCTGCTTCTTGGTATTTTCCCTTGGCGCGAACTTCGGGGAAGTACCAACGACAAGCTGTTCTTGCTTGACTACTATCGATAGACATTTTGAAGCGGCGCGCGTTGAACGCTTTGGAAGCACCCACCGCACTCGCGGCTATTTTTTCAACAAGGATGGCTATCGATGGCCAAAACCGCCGGTAAGCGAATTGCCTGGGTTCTTTGTCTCGGCCTGGCCACGGCGACCGCCATGGCGCAGCGTTTGCCCACTCCGCGCGCCGAGGTCGACTTCGACCGCCTCGCGCAAGGCGTGCTGCCGGCAGGCTGGTCGATCACCACGCAGTTCGCCGCGCCCGACGTGGTGCCCGGCGTCATCGGCGGCGCGTGGCGCAGCGACGGCTTTTCGAGCTATGCGCAAACCGCCCTGGCCCTCGATGCGCGCAGCGGCTTCACGCTGTCGTTATGGGTGGCGCTCGAAAGCTATCCGTCGGACCTGGAAGTGCCGGTGAAGCAGTTGTCGCCGTCGTCGTTCGCGCAGCAGGCGGCGGGTGACGCCGGGTTCGACCTGCACATCGATGCATTCGGCCGCTGGGGGTTTCGAGTGGCCACGTCGGCCGGCGTGCTGCGCGTGGCGGCGCCGGCCAGGTTCCCGCTTCGCCGCTGGGTGCATCTGGTGGCAAGCGTCGATGCGGGGGACGGCGTGGTGAACCTCTACCAAGACAACGCGCTCGTGGGCAGCGCGAAGGGCCGACCCGGCCTGAGCCTGCAACTCGCGCTGGTGCCGTTCCGGCTGGCCGTGCCGGCCGTCGAGGTGCGGATCCTCGACTTCCACGTGAACCGGCTGAACGCCGCGTTCGATCTCGTCGCTGTTTACGGCGAGCCACTGACCGAATCTCAAATGGCGCAGTTGCCGGCGCCGCCACAGGGCAAGGTACCCGACGCTGGCCCCTCGCTGGTGGTGCCTGAGAGCCGCTTCGCCGGCGACTTTCAGCGCCCGCGCGTGCACGCATTGCCGCCGGCCAACTGGACCAACGAGCCGCACGGGCTGCTGCGCTTCGGTGACGCCTGGCACTTGTTCTACCAGCGCACACCCAACGGCCCTTTCAAGACCTTAATGCACTGGGGCCACATGACGAGCCGCGACCTCGTCACCTGGGCGCATCTGCCCGATGCGCGGTGGCCCGAGCTGCAGACACCCGACTTCGGCTTCGACATGAAAGGCATCTGGTCGGGCCACGCGATCGCCGATGACGGCAAAGCGTTTGCGTTCTACACCAGCGTGAACCATGGTGACCGCCTCGCGGCCAGCAACCCGGGCATCGCGATGGCGGTGAGCGAAGACCCGCAACTTCGCGATTGGCGCAAGCTCGGGCCGATCATCAACACGGTCGGCGTCAAGGACTTCCGCGATCCCTTTCTGTGGAAGGAAGGGAACACCTGGCACATGATCATCGGTGCTGCGCTCGAGTCGGGTGGCGGCCTTCAATATCTTGTGTTGCGGCCTGGCGAGAAGGGTGCCGTCTGGCAGCCGCAGCAGCGTTTCACCGAGCCTGGCTTTCGCCTGCTCGACCCGGGCTCCGTGCTGTGGGAAATGCCGGTGTTCGAGCGCCTGTCGGAACAAGTGTCGGTGCTGGTCATCAACCCCATCGGTGGCAAATTCAGCAAGTATGGCGAGCAAGCCACGCGGGCGCTCTACTGGACCGGCGAGTGGTCGGGCGGCATCTTCAAACCTTTCTTCCGCACGCCCAAGTACTTGGATCTCGTGCCTGGGCACCTGGCCCCCACGGTCGGGCGAGCCGCCGATGGCAGCTTGCGCGCCATCGGCATCATCGACGAGCGGCGCTCACCCCGGGCGCAAGAGCGTGCCGGCTGGGCGCACACGCTGAGCCTCGCGCGTACTTGGCGCTTGCTGCCCGACCAGCGCACGCTCGGCCAGGCGCCGGCGCCCGAGCTGACCGCACTGCGCGATACACCCCTGCCGACGCGCACGGGCATGGCCATCGGTACGGAGCCCACGCGCGTGGCGAGCGGCCTGCACGCCTACGAGTTGCAGGTCGACCTGGCCGCCGCGCCGATGGCGCCGATCGCCATCGACGTGATGGCATCGGACGACGGGCGCGAATTCACCAGGCTGTTGTTCGACCCGGTCATGGGCAGCGTCACCGCCGACCGGTCGCGCTCGACGCTGTCGGCCGATGGCGAAGGCCCGCAGGTTCAAGACGGCGCATACGACAGCACGGCCTTCGGCCCGATGCGCACGCTGCGCGTGTTCGTCGACGGCTCGTCCGTCGAAGTGTTCGTGAACGACGTGGCGGCCTATGCGGTGCGCAGCTACCCGTCGCTTGCGGGCAGCACGCAGGCCCGGTTGTCGGTGCTCGGCACAGCCGCCGCGTCGGCCACGGCCACGGTGCGCGTTTGGCCGCTGCGGCGGCCCTCCGGATGACCGCGCCGCACCGGTTCGAGACCCATGAGACCACCCCATTCCACAGGAGACCAGACCATGAGCATCAAGAGGCGAGTCGTCACCTTCCGCATATTGCCGTTGGCACTTGCGATTCAATCGGCCTTTGCGCAGGACCAGGCTGCGAGCCCCAAGCCCGAGGCCGCCACACCGCCGGCGGCCACTGCTGCGGCGCCGGCAGGCGGCGTCACCAAAGACGGCGTGACGCAGCTGCAGGAAGTCGTTGTCACGGGCTCAGGCCGCAAGACGTTGAAGAAGGACTCGACGCTGACGATCAACACGCTCTCGGCCGAAGACATCCGGCGCCTTGCGCCGATCAGCACCGCCGACCTGCTGCAAAACGTGCCAGGCATCTTTGCCGAGGGCAGCTCGGCCGGTGAGGCCAGCAACAACATCACCGTGCGCGGCCTGCCGGTGACCGGCGGCTACCGATATGCGCCGCAGCTGATCGACGGCCTTCCGTGGTTCGAAGAACCCGAGGTGCCCTTCATGAACAACGACGTGGCCGTGCGCGACGACCTGATGACCAAGCGCGTCGAGGTCGTGAAAGGCGGCACCGGTGGCATCCTGTATTCCAACGGTCTGGGCGCCACCGTCAACCACATCACGCGCATTGGCAGCCAGAAGTTCGAAGGCGGCTACAAGCTCGAAGTGGCCGACTACCACTTCCTGCGCAATGACGTGTTCGTGTCGGGCCCGATCAGTCAGAACCTGACCTTCGCGGTGGGCGGCTTCTACCGCACGTCGGACGGCCTGCGAAACACAGGCTACACAGCCGACAAAGGCGGGCAACTGCGCGGCAACCTCGTCTACACCTCCGACGACGACCGCACCGAGCTGCAGTTTCATGCGCTGAAGATCAACGACCGAACGGCGTTCTACCAGAACGTGCCGTTCCAGATCCCCGCCATCACGCGGGCGGGAACGCCGGCCAACCCGGTCAAGGTGAACATGGGCCAAGTCTGGCCGATCGGCATCGACTTCGCGCACGGCACCGTGGCGTCGCCATCGAACCGCTACTCGACGATGCTGGGCGAATATGGCCAACGCACGGTCGACATGGCCGACGGGATTCACCCCGACTTCAGCATCTACACGCTGAAGCTGCGCCATGAGTTCGATGGCGGCTGGGCCTTCGACGGCGGCCTGCGCCACTCGACCGGCACCAGCGGCTTCAACGCCCTGTTCACGATGAACGACTCGACGACTGCGGCGCGCTTTAACAACGCGCGTTTCGTCAACGACGTGTCGCGCTTCTCGCAGTACTACCCGACCGCCACCGGCGTGGCGGCGTTCTACGTCAACACCAACGCCCGGGTGGCCGACGGCACCTATGTGGACTACCTGAAGCCGTTCGTCGCCACCACCGACGCGCGCAGCACATCACTCGATCTGAAGGTGAGCAAGGCGTTCGACTGGAACGGCAAGCACCAGCTCACACTGGGCGGCTACCTCACGGACTATTCCAACAAGCAGAACTCGCAGCAGTCGCTGCTGGTCTCGACGCTGGAGGAGCGGCCACAACTCATCAACCTGCGCGCGGTCGACGCGACCGGAACCCCGGTCGGGCCGTCGCTGACCGCCAACGGCGTGATGCGCTCGGGGCTCGATGGCTACCTGGCGGACACCCAGGTCAAAGGGCAGGCCGTGTACCTGCACGACCACTGGGACGCGCTCGACAACCGCCTCAAACTCGACCTCGGCGTTCGCCACCAACGGCAGAAGGCCAGCGTGGTCTACAACAACCGTGATCAGGTCACCGACCTGACGCCGGCCGGCACCATTGTGGGCAGTGCGGCCGACAATCTGGCCGACAACGAGGTGTTCCTGCCCGGCGCGAACCAGTACCTCAACTCGTCGTTGAGCGCCACGGGCTGGTCGGTCGGCGGCAACTACGCGATCCGGCCCGACCTGGCGGTCTATGCACTCGTGTCGAGCTCGTTCCGCCTGCCGAGCCTGGAGCAACTGAACCAATTGCAGTTCGACCCGAACACGCCGGGCAACAAAGTCGAGAAGATCATGCAGTACGAGACCGGCCTGCGCTTCTACGCCAACACCTGGGACACGCAGATCGCGTTCTTCTACAACAAGTTCAGCCCGCGCGACCAGTACGTGAGCTTCCGCGACTTCACGTCGGCCCAGTGCAAGGCGAACGGAACTGTGGTCGACATCAACAGCTGCCCGCTAGTGACCGAGTTCTACCGCCGCGGCATCCAGAACTTCGGTATCGAGGTCGAGGCGGCCTGGCGGCCGGAGGCCGTGAAGGGGCTGGAGCTGCGGGTCAACGGCGTGGTGCAGGACCCCAAGGTCATCGATGCGAACTACCGCACCGTCAAGGAGGTACGCGTCAACGACGTGGTGACCGGCTACACCTTCGAGAAGGTCGGCGAAGACGGCCGGAGGCCCCGGCGCCTGGCGAACCTGATGCTCAACCTGCAAGGCAGCTGGGACACCAAGCCCTACACCGGCCTGCCGTTCAAGCCCTACGCGAAGTTCACCTACTTCGGCAGCCGCTACTCGGAGTCGCAGGACATCAACGTCACGCTTTACCCGGCCTACTACCACATTGACGGCGGCTTCATCTGGGACTTCAACCAGACCAGCGCGTTCCAGCTCCACGTGTCGAACATCACCAACCGGCTTTCGTTCACCGAAGGCGACCCGGTGTTCACCGACTTGAAGGGGCCCAACGGTGCCACCAACCGCAGCGTCGGGCGCGCCCTGTTCGGCCGCACCGTACGCGCCTCGTACACCTACTTCTTCTGATTCAGGAGCGCCAAGATGAACAAACTACTTTGGGCATTGCCGTTGATCGTCTCGCTGGTCTCGTGTGGCGGCGGCTCGGCCGGCCCCATCCCACAACCGCACTCACCGTTGATCACCGACCCGGGTGCCGTCAGCGTGCCCGAGTTCACCAGCGCGGTGACCAAGCTCGCGGTGACCAGCCCCGACGGCAACACCGTGAAGTTGTCGCTGTCGGGCCCGGACGCGGGGCTGTTCTCGATTGCCGGTGACGGCTCGATTCGCTTCGCAGTGCCACCCGTCTTCGGAGCACCGGCCGATGCCAACCACGACAACACCTACAACATCAACGCCGTGGCCGACGACACTTACTCGAAACCGTCGACACTGGCCCTGACGATCAAAGTCACGCAGTGCGCCGCGTGCCAGGTAGCCACGACCTCGGCCAACGTCACGACGGACGTCACCACCTTCGTGGCCGAAAACATCATTTCGAGCTTCGAGTTCCCGGCGCAGATCCAGCAGCAGTCCAACAAGTTTACGCTGACCGGCGCATTCACCACGACCACGAACTGGAACAACCTGGAGTATGCGAACGCCAATCTGGCCAAGGTGGCGGCGCGCATTGGCGATGCCTCGGTCTCGACCTGCGAGATCGGCGGCGCCGGGTGCGACGCGCCGACCGGCAGCATCACGATCAACGACATCACGGTCACGAAAGACTCGATCACCTTCCTGATGTCGGGCGGCAATGGCACGGCCGATGTGGGCGCGCAGGTTCTCTACACCCCCGCGGGTTCGCAAACCGCGCAGGTGCTGGGCACCTACAAGCCGAACAGCTGCAGTGACCCGGTGCTCAAGGGCGACCAGCACTACGTGAACTTCGACACCAGCGGCCTGATCGGCGAGAAGATCCAGTTCAAGATCTTCGACAACGAGACCGGCGGCTGCGGCTTCGTCGCCTTCGATCACGTGTACCAGACCGATCAGCCGCGTGGCACGAAGGCGGGCGTGCTGTCCAAGCCCTTGTCGCCGGTGAAGGTCACGCTCGAAGGTCCGGTTGCGTTCCAGAATCTGATCCCGTTCGCGAGCTTCGAGAACCCGGTCGACATGGTGGCCAAACGCGGCTGGGTCGGCACCGGCGTATTCGCCAACCCGACGGCCACCAGCTGGCAGGGCACGACGGCCCGCGATACGAACGCCGCGCGCGTGGGCGACAAGGCGATCACCACTTGCGAGATCGCGGGGGCCGGCACGCCGTGCGACCCGCCCACCGGCACGCTCACGTCGCCGGCGTTCAAGGTGACCGACACGTACTTCAACTTCCTGATGCATGGCGGCGGCGTGGGCAAGGCCGTGGGCATGCGCATCACCGACACGCTGGGCAACGTGCTACTCACTTACAACCCGACGAGCTGCGGCCCCTCGTTCATCCAGAACGACGACGACTGGACGCACATCAACATCGCCGCCCTCAACACCGCGTTCATCAAGGCGCAGCTGTTCGACGAAGAGACGACCGGCTGCGGATTCGTCAGTACCGACCACTGGTACCAGTCACCCAACGCCTGGAACCCATCGGCGAACGGCAAGGACGGCGGCACCGTCGTGCTGACCACCCCGATGACGGCCACGCTCGGCTTCAACGTGAGCGTGACCGCCGACGCCTTCGCGCAGGTCATTGGCGACTTCGACGACCCGACCGTCACGCTGCAGACCTGGACTGCCACTGGCGACTTCCAGAACCCGGCGAACGCCGACGCGTGGAAGGGCGTGTCCGGGCGGGCACGGGTCGGTGCAAGGGCCGTGACGACCTGCGAGATGAACGGCAACAGCAAGGGCTGCGATGCCTCCACGGGGACGTTGACGTCGCCACTGTTCACGGTCGCGGCTGCGCGGCCGTTCCTGAACTTCTTGATGTCCGGCGGCAATGCCAATGGCACAGTCGGCCTGAAGGTGCTCGACGCGGCAGGCGCGGCCATCGCGACCTACACGCCCAACTCGTGCAACCAGGCCTCCATCGCCGACGATGGCAACTGGATGACGATCGACCTTGCGGCGCAGGTCGGCAAGCAAGTCAAGGTGCAGGTCTTCGACAACGAAGCCGGTGGTTGCGGCTTCGTCAGCTTCGACCATGTCTACATGGGGGCGGTGCGCAAGAAGTAGCGGGCACCGATCGCAACCGCCTTCGCTTTGGCGCAGAAGCGATCGTTCCCGTTGGTGTACCGGCGCGGTTCAGCCGTCGAGTTGCTTCTGAAACACCAGCCCAGAGTGCCCGCTCAGCGCGTGGGAGCTGATTTTTGGCGAGCTGGCCGCCTAGCACGTAGCTCGGGCGTAACTCAACCAGCACCGACGGCGCGTGGCCAGCGTCGCAGGTCACGCAGCGCTCGCCGCCGTCGTTGAAGTGCTTCTGTTCCCGCTCTTCGGCGGCAGCGTCCGCGCCGGTATCGCAGGCGACTCGGCGCGCCACTGGGTCGCAACTGGGCGTGTTGCGGGCCATCACACCTTGACCATGCGGACAGCGGCCTTGTCGCTGTCGGATCGAGGAAAGGGCTGTCGCTGAAGGGTCGATTGCTGCCAGCCGCCCCATCGGCTCGCTGCCCTGAAGCCGTCGCACAGGCCGTACTGCCTTCGCGGCCTGCCATGCCCGAGTGATGCTGAGATTCGCCTGGCCACGCAAACTCGACGCTGAAACCTGCGCCGGCAACGAAGCTGCTTCAGCCCAGCAACGCAACCGTCGGTGTCAGCGCGAAAGCCTTGGCCCGCTTCGCCAGCCCTTGGTTGAGTGTTGCAAGTCCGGAAGCGCGGGAACTGCAGGCCACGTGCAGCGCATCCGCAAAGTCGAGCCCTTTGTCGAAAGCATCGACCGCCGCCAAAACTGCGTCGCGGTCTTCGAGTGCGATGTGCTCGTTGCTCGCCAGCGCTCTCATCACGCGGGATATGCCCTTCGTGGGCAAACCGTAGAACGCCCGCATGACCCACTCCAGTTCGAGCAACACGGTCACCGACACGAACGACCGTTCAGCGAGCGCTGCGACGGCCGCAGGCCGCTGTTTGGTGGCCCGAGCGTCGTCGGCATCATCAACCCAGCGCTCAACCCCGATCATAGCGCGTCATGGCGGTGACCCCGGCGACCCCGGCGACCACGGCCCCGCCAACCCCGCATACACCTTCGCGAGCGGCGCCGCATAGTCCCCGCGCTTGCTCGTCGCCAACCCCAGGCTCACCAGCATCTCGGCCAGCTTGACGGCCGCGCCCACGCCGTCGATCACCGGCACGCCCAGGCGTTGCTGCAGGGCGTGGCACAGGTCGGCCATGCCGGCGCAGCCCAGCACGATGGCGCCGCTGCGGTCGGCCACCAGCGCCTGCTCGGCGCAGGTGAGGATGCGCGCGAACGCGTCGCTCTTCGGGTCATCGAGTTCGAGCACTTTGATGTCCGTTCCGTGGATGCCCCGGCAGCGGCGCTCGAAGCCGTATTGCGCCACCAGGTGCTCGGCAATCACGCAGGTGCGCGTGAGCGTGGTGACGACCGAGAAGCCGGTGGCCAGCAGGCTCGCGGCGTGGAAGGCCGCCTCGGCGATGCCGATGACCGGGCCGATTGCGCGTTCGCGCGCGGCATGCAGGCCCGGGTCGCCGAAGCAGGCGATGACGTAGGCATCGGCCCCCGCCGCCTCGCCGGCATGCACCTGCTCGGCCACGCCGGCGGCGGCCCACACGTCGTCGAAATGGCCTTCGATGCTGGGGGCGCCGAAGCTCGGGTTCACCGCCTCGATGGTCGTGCCCACCGCGGCTGCGGCGCGCGCGGCAGCGCCGATGGCGGCGGTCATCGAGGCGGTGGTGTTGGGGTTGATGACGCGAATCTTCATGCGGGTGCGGGCCGGTGAGGGCACTCGGTTTGTATACAAACTGAAGCAGCCCATCAAGCATATCGCGCGCCCGTTCGGGTTGGCCGAGCGCCCCAAACTTGCGCATGTTTGCTGGGAAACGGCACGAAAGTCGTGCGTGTTCAACGCCGCATTGCCCTGCAGCGTGGCACGTGTTTTGCATACACTGGCTCCATGGCCATCGACTCGACCCTGGTTCTGACCTCGCTCGTCAAACGTTACGGTGACACCAAGGCGGTCGACGGCATCGACCTGACCATTCCGTCCGGCAGCTACTGCTGCCTGCTCGGCCCGTCGGGGTGCGGCAAGACGAGCACGCTGCGCATGATCGCCGGGCACGAGTTGGCGTCGGGCGGCGAGATCCTGCTGGGCGGCAAGTACATCACCCACGCCACTGCAGCCGACCGCGGCACGGCGATGATGTTCCAGAGCTACGCGTTGTTCCCGCACCTCAGCGTGCTCGACAACGTGGCCTTCAGCTGGAAGATGCGCGGCAAGCCCGTGGCCGAGCGCCATGCGCGCGCCAAGGAGTTGCTGCAACTCGTGGCCATGACACCCTACCTCGCGCGCCTGCCCAGCGAACTGTCGGGCGGCCAGCAGCAGCGCGTGGCGTTGGCCCGCGCACTCATGACCGAGCCGCGCGTGCTGCTGCTCGACGAACCGTTGTCTGCGCTCGACCCGTTCCTGCGCGTGCAGATGCGCGCCGAGCTGAAGCGCTGGCAGCAGGAGCTGGGCTTCACCTTCGTGCACGTCACCCACAGCCAGGAAGAAGCCATGGCCCTGGCCGACCAAGTGGTGGTCATGAACCACGGCCGCATCGAACAGACCGGCTCGCCGCGCGACGTGTTCAACGCGCCTCACTCCGAGTTCGTGGCGCGCTTCATGGGTGCGCACAACGTCATCACCACGCCCGCCGGCAAGGTGGCGGTGCGCTCTGACCGGCTCACGCTTGCGCGCCAGGCCGGCGCGGGCACGCAAGCGGTCGACGTGCGCGCCGTCGAGTACCAGGGCACCTACGTGCAGGTCAGCGTGGCGCCGCGTTCGGTGGCTGATGCGCACTGGACCGTGACCGTGCCCGACCATGCGTTCGATGCCGCGCCGCTGGTGGCTGGTGACGCGGCCTTCGTGTCGTGGGCGCCCGACGCAGCGCATGCGCTTGTTTGAAATCGGTTTGAAATCAGTTTGAAACCTGCTTGATCCCTGCCGCGAGTTCCACCCAACCAAACCCCAGGAGTGAGACCCATGACCGACTCGTTCAACGACCCATTGGCCCCGAAGCAAACTTCCCGACGCAGCCTCATCAAGGGCGCAGCCGCTGCCACCGGCGCGCTGGCCTTCCCGTTCGTGCGGGCGGCCGAGCCGATCACGCTGCGCTACCTCGGCACGGCCGTGAACCAGGACAAGGCCATCGCCGACAAGTTCAAGGCCGACACGGGCATCACGATCCAGTACATCCCGGTCACGACCGATGACGTGACCAAGCGCGCCGTGACGGCGCCGAACAGCTTCGACCTGATCGACACCGAGTACTTCAGCCTCAAGAAGATCATCCCGACCGGCAACCTGCTGGGCATCGACACCAAGCGCATCAAGAACGCCGACAAGATCACCTCGCTGTTCACCAAGGGCGAAGTGGCCGGCAAGAAGGTCGGCGACCAGGGCACCGCGCCGAAGAAGGTCATGTACCTCGACAAACCCGACTCGAAGACCTTCAGCGCCACGCCCACGCAGTTCATGACGCTGATCCCCACCGTCTACAACGCCGACACGCTGGGCATTCGCCCCGACCTCATCAAGCGGCCGATCGAATCATGGAAGGAGTTGCTGAACCCCGAGTTCAAAGGCAAGGCCGCGATCCTGAACATCCCGAGCATCGGCATCATGGACGCGGCCATGGTCGTCGAGGCCTCGGGCCTGTACAAGTACCCCGACAAGGGGAACATGACCAAGAAGGAAATCGACCTCACCATCAAGACGCTGATCGAAGCCAAGAAGGCCGGC
Source organism: Rhizobacter sp. (assembly GCA_025350965.1). Taxonomy (GTDB): domain Bacteria; phylum Pseudomonadota; class Gammaproteobacteria; order Burkholderiales; family Burkholderiaceae_C; genus LMDS01. The sequence goes on along the minus strand of JANXWV010000119.1, from coordinate 50,007 downwards.
CAGTTCCGTGCGCTCTGGAAAGACTTCAACGAGAGCGTGAACCTGATGGCCTCGGGCGAAGTGGTGATCCAGTCGATGTGGTCACCGGCCGTGACGGCGGTGCGCACCAAGGGCATCGCCTGCACGTTCCAGCCGCTGAAGGAAGGCTACCGCGCGTGGGCGGCGGGCTTCGGCGTGCCGAAGTCGGTGACCGGCAAGAAGGCGGACGGCGTGTACGAGTTCATCAACTGGTTCCTCGACGGCTGGGCCGGTGCCTACCTGAACCGCCAGGGCTACTACAGCGCCGTGCTCGAGACCGCCAAGGCCAAGATGGAAGCTTATGAGTGGGCCTACTGGATGGAAGGCAAGCCCGCGTCGCAAGACATCAAGTCACCGGGCGGCGACGTGCTGGCCAAGACCGGCGCGCTGCGCGACGGCGGCAGCTACGAAGCCCGCATGGGCGGCATTGCCTGCTGGAATGCGATCATGGACGAGAACGCGTACATGGTCCAAAAGTGGAACGAATTTGTTGCAGCTTGACGGGTTGAGGGCGCGCGCGTGAAGCACAAACCTGCCGGTGCGAGTGCGTGGCTGCAAGCCACGCCGTTCACGCTCGTGTTCCTCGTCTTCCTGGTGCTGCCGCTCATGCTGGTCGCGGCGGTGAGCTTCTGGAAGGCGACCGACTACGAGCTGATCCCGGCCTTCAGCCTGCAGAACTACATCGACGTGTGGAGCGGCTGCACCAACACGGCCGACATGTGCGTCACGCTCAAGACCTACCTGTCGACGTTCAAGTTCTGCTTTCTCGTCTGGCTCATCACGCTGGTGATCGGCTTTGCAGTCGCGTACTTCCTCGCTTTCCACATTCGCTCGGTCGGCGCGCAGACGCTGCTCTTCATCATCTGCACCGTGCCGTTCTGGACCAGCAACGTGATCCGCATGGTCTCGTGGGTGCCGCTGCTCGGGCGCAACGGCGTCATCAACCAGGGCTTGATGGGCGCGGGGCTGATCGACTCGCCGATCGAGTGGCTGCTGTTCAGCAACTTCTCGGTCGTGGTGGCCTTCGTGCACCTGTACACCATGTTCATGATCGTGCCGATCTTCAACTCGATGATGCGCATCGACCGCGCACTGATCGAGGCCGCGCGCGACTGCGGCGCAAGCGGCTGGCAAACCGTGTGGAGCGTGGTCGTGCCGCTCAGCCGCACCGGCATCATCATCGGCTCGATCTTCGTCATCACCATCGTGATGGGCGACTTCGTCACCATCGGCGTGATGGGCGGGCAGCAGATCGCCTCGGTCGGCAAGATCATCCAGGTGCAAACGTCCTACCTGCAGTTCCCGATGGCGGCAGCGAATGCGGTGATCTTGCTGCTCATCACGCTGATGATGATCTTCGGCCTGACGCGGCTGGTCGATATCCGCAAAGAGTTGTAGGCAAAACATGGCCATGAACGAAGGCAAACGTCCCCGCAGCTTCTATGCGTTGGCGGCTGTGTTCGCAGCCTTCGTGCTGTTCCTCTATGGGCCGATGCTGACGATCTTCGTGCTCAGCTTCCAGGGCCCGGAAGGTGGCCTGACGTTCCCGATGCGTGGCGTGTCGCTGCACTGGTTCGGCAAGCTCTGGGAAGGCATGGGCGTCGTCGACATTGCCGCTGCGTTCCGCCGTTCCGTGGCGCTGGGCGCGGTAGTGATGCTGCTCACGGTGCTTCTCAGCCTGGGCGCGGGCCTGGCGTTCCGCAAGAAGTTCACCGGCTCGGCGTTGCTGTTCTATACCTCGGTGGCGAGCCTGATCATGCCGTCGATCGTGGTGTCGCTCGGCATCGGCTTGCAGTTCCGCCTGATCGACACCGGCCTGAAGAGCGTGCTCGACGCGGCGGGCCTGGGCAGCCTGCTCGAGAACTACGGCACTGCGATGGGCCTCTACACCTCGGCCCTGGGCGCGCACCTGACCTGGACGCTGCCCTTCGGCCTGCTCATCATGCTGGCGGTGTTCAACCGCTTCAACCCGGCGTTCGAAGAAGCCGCCGCCGACCTGGGCGCCACACCGTGGCAGAGCTTTCGGTATGTGGTGCTGCCACTCATCGCGCCCAGCCTTGTCGGCGTGGGCATGTTCGGTTTCACGCTCAGCTGGGACGAGATCGCCCGCACCTCGCAGGCCATCGGCGACGTCAACACCTTGCCGCTCGAACTGCAGGGCCTCACCAGCACCGTGACCAACCCTGCCATCTACGCGCTGGGCACCGTGACCACCGTGGTGTCGTTCGCGGTGATGGGCGGCACGCTCGCGTTGATGAAGCTGCTCGGCCGCAAAGGCGGCGGCGCGAGCCGCTGAACCTGCGCATGGACGCCGCGCATTGAAGGCCCGCGCCACCGCCGCACCTGCTGCACCTGCCGCCCCTGCCGGGGCGGCCGACCGCGTCTATGGCGCCGTCTATGCAGCCGTGCTCGACCACCGGTTGCCCCCCGGCATGCGGCTGCGCGAAGAAGAGCTGGCGCAGAGCTTCGCGGTGTCGCGCACGCTGGTGCGCCAGGCCCTGCACAAGCTCGCGCAAGACGGCGTCATCACGTTGCGGCCGAACCGCGGTGCCGTGGTGCCCGAGCCCACGCGGCGCGACGGCGAGCATGTGTTCGACGCGCGCCGCGTGGTCGAGTGCGAGGTGGTGCGCCGCCTGGCCGGCCGGCTCTCGGCCGAGCAGGTGCGGGCGCTGCAGGCCATCGTCGACGCCGAAGACCGCGCCACCAAGTCACAGAACAAGCAGGAGGCGATTCGCCTGTCCGGCGAGTTCCACCTGCAACTCGCTCACATGAGCGGCAACCCGATCTTCGTGCGCCTGCTCGAAGAGCTGCTGCCGACCACGTCGCTGCTGATGGCGCTGTACAAGGCGCCCGGCGAGCCGATGTGCGTGGCGCACAGCCACCGCAAGTTGCTGGGCATGCTCGGCGCCAAGCCCGGCGCGCAGGCCGCCGTGGAAATGCGCCGCCACCTGAACGAGATCGAACACTCGCTGACCAGGCCGGCACAGCCCGAAGCCACGCCGCTGCGCGACGTGTTCAAGGCCTACCGCAAGCACGCGTGATGGTGCGGGCATGACAGAAGCGAGCAGCCCTGCCGGCGCCTTCGGCCCGTTGCGAACGCACGGCCGCTTCGGCTATTCGGCCATCACCACGCGGCCGGCGCTGGCGTGGCCGGGGGGCGCGCGGCTGGCGGTGTACATCGGCTTCAACCTCGAACACTTCGCGTTCGGCGAGGGCCTGGGCGCCGGCATCGCGCCGGCGCAACCGCAGCCTGACGTGCTGAACTATTCGTGGCGCGAGTACGGCAACCGCGTGGGTGTGTGGCGCTGCCTGGACCTGTTCGATGCGCTCGCACTGCCGGTGGGTGCCATCGTCAACACGGCCTTGTACGACCACTGCCCGGAAGTCGTGCAAGCCTTCGCCGAGCGCGGCGACGAGCTCATCGCCCACGGCCACACCAACGCCGAGCGCCAGGGCACCCTGACCGAGGGCGACGAACGCGCCCTCATCACCCACTGCCGCGCGCGCATGGAGCGCGCGCACGGTGTGGCGCCGGCAGGTTGGTTGTCGCCCTGGATATCGGAGAGCGTGCACACGCCCGACCTGTTGCACGAGGCCGGCTTCAGCTACACGCTGAACTGGTGCCACGACGACCAGCCCACCCGCATGACTACCCGCGCCGGCGCGATCTGGTCAGTGCCGTACCCGCAGGAGCTGAACGACATCCCGATGATCGTGGGCCGGCTGATGGACGGCGCAGCCTTCGCGCAGATGGTGATCGACCAGTTCGACGAGATGCTGGAACAGTCGGCTGCGCAGCCGCTGGTGATGGGCCTGGCGCTGCATCCGTACATCGTTGGCCAGCCGTACCGGCTGCGCCACCTGCGCCGCGCGCTGAAGCACATCGCAGCGCGGCGCGCGGATGTGTGGATCACGACGCCGGGCGCGATTGCGCGGGCGGCGGATGAATCGGTGCGCTTCGCTTGATACATGCGCGGTTGGCGCACGAGCGCTGCGCCGGGCCGTTGTGGGCCGCTCATGTCCCCTGGACCGGAAATACCGACCGTCCTCGTTGACATCGCTCCACACAACGGCCCGTCACAGCGCCCCAGTCACCGAGGAGGCGCTCTACTCTCGGGTGCCTTCGCACGCCACGATGGCCTCGCCAGCATCGCCGCGGCGAGCGATTTCCCATTTCCTCAGTTCTGTCCTTCGGTCAGCGCATCGAGCTGGAACCGGCCGTCCTTGTGGACCAGCCAGATCTCGGTGTAGGTCACCTCATCGCCCAGCTTCGCGGGCACGGGCAGCGGGCTGGCGCGGCTGATCATCTCGATGACCGCAGCGGTCACTTCGGGCGCGTGCGACGGGCCACGCACCACGCGCACGGACTTCGTCACGCCGTTCGCATCGACCGTCATCTCGAGCACCAGCACGGCGTGGATCAACGGCGGCAAGCGGCCCTTGTAGACGCGCGGGGAGTAGGCGTCATAGAAGTGGCGGGCTGCGTCGAGCCGGTATTCGCGCTCGTTGTTGGCGGCGGACACGCGCTGCATCGAAGGCATGCGCGGCGCTGACAGATAGACCGACTCGGCGGCCATCGAACACACGCTCAACGCTGCCAGCCACGCTGCGAGGAGCCCTTGTTTCATCATCATGGCTGGCACTCCGCAGGGTTGGCAAGAAAAAGGGGATGGGTTCAAAGTGTAACGAGATGCACGGTTGGTCCATCCCCCTATGAGGGGAGGAAATCCACCGGCCACGTGACGATCATCTGGTCCACATCCTTGGGGCCGAAATCGAACTGGCGGATGCGCGCGAGCAGCTTGCTCTCCAGCTCGGCGGCACGCAGTTCGCTCGACACGATGCGCACATCGACGATGCCGCCCGACGGCGCGATGGTGAGCGACACCACCACCTTGCCCTGCAGAGAAGGGTCTTCGCGCAGCGCGCGGTTGTAGACCGCGTAGATCGCGCCCTTGTTGCGCTCGAATACGAGCTTGATCTCTTCGATGGAGCGCGAGGCCTTGCCGCTGCCGCCGCGCTGCAGTGTGCCGCCCTTGCCGCTTCCGTTTCCAGTCCCATTTCCAGTCCCATTCCCGCCAACGCCGTTGCCCGTGCCGTCGCCACCTTTGCCGCTGGCGCCGCCACCGCCCGCCCCTCCGCCACCGCCGCCGCCCGCCACGCCTTCGACGAGCGTGGTCGCGCGCCCGGCCAGGCCGCCGCCGCCGGTGTTGCGGCTGTAGCTCGCGGTGTTGATGCCGCCGCTGCCGCCGGCCGCGTTCGACGTGATCATGGCGCGCGCCGGCAAGCCGGCTTCATTGCCCGCACCCACTCCGGGGCCCACGCCGCTGCCCACGCCGGCGCCTTGCTTGATGTCGGTGCGCAGCTGCACCGCCACCGGCGCACCGCGCAGCTCGGCGATCTCGTTCTGCATCGCCAGCAGGCCCACGCCCGAGGCCTTGCGGCGGATGCCGTCGAGCACCTCGCCCGGCGGCTTGTTGGCCACGGGCGCGCGGGCTTCGGGCGCGAGCGCCTTGGGCATGTCCTTCGGCGGCGCTTTCAAGGCCGCCGGCTTCGGTGCCTGCGGCATGGCTTCTTGACTGGATGCCTGAGCTGGCGTCTGCGTCTGCGCCTGCGGCTTCGCCACCGGCGGTGGTGGCAGCGGCGGCGCCACGCGGTCCAGCAGCAGCTTCGCCAAGCGCGGTGGCAACGGCGCGGGTGCGCTGCGGTCGGGTTGCACGACCGGCAGCAACAGCACCAACAGGCACGCCAGGGTGGCGGTCGCCAACACCGCACCGGTGATGCGGTTGAAGCGCGCCTCGTCGTCGCGGGCCGCTGCCCACGCCAGCGTGGGCGTGCGGAACGAAACGCGCAGCATCGACGCCGCCATGCCCGCGCTCACCCTTCACCCCTTTGGCGCACCGCGAACGACACGTCGCTGAAGTTCGCCTTGGCGCATGTCGCCATCACCCGGCGCAGCAACTGGTAGGGGATGTCCTTGTCGCCCATGATGGTCACGGCCTTGTTGGACGGGGCGTTTTGCGCCACGGTCTCGGCGCGCACGACCTGGCGGTGGGTCTGCAGCAGGTCGAGCTCGGCCTTCAGCGGTGCGATCAGGTCGTCCGGCCCGGCCATCGCGTCTTGCACCGACGACACCTTGCGGCCGTCGACCAGGATCTCGGTGCCGCTGACCACCACCACCAGCGTGTCGCGTGGGGCGACCACCGCGAACGACTCGGGCAGCTTGACCGCCTTCGGGCTCGGCAGCGTTTCAACGCCGCCCGAGTTCGAGAGCAGGAAGAAGATCAGGATCGTGAACACGTCGATCAACGAGACCAGGTTCATGTCGACCATGGTCTGGTTGCGCGAGCGCCTCTCGGTGCGCTTCTGGCGCGGCGTGAGTTTCATGGCTTGGGTTCCTCTTACTTCTTGGCCACGGTGATGGGCTTGACCGGGTTCGCCGCAGCCACCGCATTCACGGTATTCACCAAAGGCGCATCGCCGATCGAGATGTTCGGAAACAGCTCCGTGCGCACGAGCTTCGTGCCCTCGGCCGACATGCCGGCGCGCATCGCGTCCATCACCTGAACCAGCGTGTCGTAGGGCGTGTCGGGCTGCGCCAAGAGCGTGGCCTCCAACTGGTCCGGGAACTTGCCCTTGATCTGCTGCATCAGGTTCGACAAGGCTTTCACGTCATGGCCGGCCGGCGTGTTGTCGATGCGGCGAATCAGGCCGCCGATGCGGTCACCCACCTCCAGCGCGTCGGGCCGGATCACGACTTCCAGCTTCAGGTCTTCGGCCTTCAACTGCTCGACGCCCGAGGTCTGTGCCGGCAACGACAGGTCGATGACGGCCAGCCGCGTGAACACCGCCACCGACAGCAGGAAGGGCACCAGCACCACGATCAGGTTGATGAACGCGGTGATCTCGAGGTGGGCCTGCTCCTTGCGCAGGCGACGCACGCGCATGATCTAGCGCACCGCAGCCTGTTCAGCCTTGAGGCGCTGAACCAGGTTCAGGAAGCTCATCTTCGCGGCCTCCAGGCCATCGACGATCTCGCTCGTGCGCGCCTGCAGGAACGAATGGATGAGCAGGAACGGAATCGCCACCATCAGTGCAAACGCGGTGTTGTTCATCGCGATCGAGATCGACGCCGACAGCAGCTCGGCCTTCTCGGCCGGGTTGACTTGCGCCACCGCCGTGAAGCCCTTGATCAGGCCGATGATGGTGCCGAGCAAGCCGACCAGCGTGATCACGTTGGCGAAGGTCGCGATGTAGTGGGTGCGCTTCTCAAGGCGCGGCACCACTTCCATCATGCCTTCTTCCATCGCGGCGTCGAAGTCTTCGCGGCGGCCGGGGCTTTGCATGCGCGTCAGACCGTAGTTGACGATTCGGCCGATGGCCGCGTCGGAGTTCGCGGTCACGCTTTGCACTTCCTTCCACTGCCCGCCTTGCAGCATCGGCAGCACCTTCGCCCAGACCTTGCGGTTCTGGCTGCGAGCGCGGTTCAGGAAGATCAGCCGCTCGATGGCGATGGACACACCCAGCGCCATGATGAGGATGCTGGGGTAAATGAACAGGCCGCAATCCTGGAAGAACTTCAGCGCCGTGTTGAATGCATTCATCGAACATTTCTCCTGTGAAAACTCGGGGTCGGGTGTCGGGGTGGCTACTTGGGCTGCGCCGCTGCCGTGACGGTCGGCGCGGCGTTGGGTGCCGTGTTGGGCGAGGCGGCAGTGGGCTTCACTGCGGCTTGCGCGCCGTACTGCACCTGGCGGCGGAACACGTCGCGGTCGATGGGGGCCAGCGCTTCGTCGAGCACGCTCGCCACGGGCCGGCCGGCCAGCTCGCCGGGCAACGGCTTCTTCCACGGCACGATGTAGAGCACCTTGGGCAGCTCACGGTTGCCGATGATCTGCGAGCGGTCGATGTCGGCGCGGTCCTGCGCCACCACCGGCACGGCCAGGCCGACCAGCACCATGCCGATCAGGCCCAGCGAGGCGCCTGCGGCGGCCGAGACGAAAGGTTTCATGAAGAGTCCTTCTTGCTCAGCAACGTGGCTGGCGGTTTGCGGTTCTTGAGGTCGGCGACCCACTTCGCAACCATCGCGTCACCGCCCGTGGTGAGCGCGAGGTAGCGGTCGTACAAGGCCAGCGCACGGGCGCTGTCAGCGAGGTAAATGTCGTGAAGGATGGCGAGGTTCAGCGTCGCATTGGCAGGGTTCGCGTCGAGCTCGATGGCGCGCTCGTACGCCGCGCGCGCCTTCGTGAACTGGCCCGCCTTGCGCAACGCAATGCCGAGCTGGTTTGCGAGTTGCGGCTGCTTCGGGTTGGCCGCGAGGGCGGCTTCCAACGTGGCCACGCTCGCGTCGGCAGGCGCGGCCAGTGCCGCCGGGGCGCTTGCCAGATCAATGCGTTCCACCTTGCCGTAGCGCAGCGGGCGCAATGCGGCGAGAGCCTTGAAGCTTTTCTGCACCCACTCGTCGTACAGGCCGGTGGCGGCGCGGCGAGCATTCACTTCGTGCAGCTCGGTGGCCTTCTGGGCGAACGGATCGGCCTGTTCTTCGAGCATCACGTTGTATTGCTCCAGCTCGGCTTTGCTGAGCTTCTTCGGCCGCTGCGAGCCGAGCATGGCCTGGCCGAAGTCTTGATAGAGCGCAGCGATGTGGAAGGTGGCGGCGGTCGTCACGTCGGCCACGCCGTAATCGGCCGCCACGGCATAGGCCTTCAGCACGTCCTCGAGCTTCGCCTTCTTCAGCTTCAACTGCTTCGCCAGCGGCTCGATCAACGGCACCTGCTTGTAGCTCGCGAGCACCGGCTCGGCCAGCGTCAGCGCGGCGCTGGCGCCGAGGTAGCGGGTGCGGTCGGTGCGGGCAGCGCCGCCGGCCTGGTCGGCGAAGAAGATGTCTTTGGCGAGCACGAACGCGCGCACGGCGTTGCCATCGGCACGGGCCAGCCGCGCCAGGCGGTGGCGGGTTTCGACGGCTGGCTCCAGCGGTTCGGGGTAGAGCTTCAGGAAGCGCTCGTAGGCCTTGGTCGCGGCCATGCGCGAGGTGGCCGCGTTGCCGCCTTTTTCGTTGGGTTTGTCGCTGGCCTTCTCGCTGGCTTTTTCGTGCAGCTCGGCCGCTTGCCACAGCGCTGCGCGTGCGACCTGCGGGTCCTTCGCCGCCGCTGCAACCCGCTCGAACTCACCTGCGGCCTGCGACCACTGGCCGCGCTCGGTGTAGGCCAGCGCGAGCTTCGCGGCGACATCGTCCTGCAGCGGGTGGTTGGCAAAGCGGGCGCGGAAGTCTTCGAGCGTGCGGGCCGCGTTGTCCCAATCTTTCAAGCCGATGAGGGCGGCCGCCGCGTCGTACTGGGCGGTGGCGCGAACGCTCGATTGCGGCGCGACAGCCGCCACGCGCGCGAAGTGGCCGACGGCGTCACGCGCGTTGCCCTTCGTGCGTGCCTCTTCGCCCTGCTTGTAGACCGACGCGGCCAGCCGCTCTTTGAACTCCGTGCGTGCCGGGTCTTTGTCAGGCACCAGCGCGAGCACCTCGGCGTACGCGCGTTCCGCATCGGCGAAGGCGTTGCGCTCGAATGCGGTGTGCGCGAGCACGGTCCATGCGGTGCGGCGTTGCGCGGCTGCGGCGGGTGGGTCGAGGGCCAGCACCTGCTGCGCAATCTTGGCTGCCTGCGCCGGGTCTTTCAGCGCGAACAGTTGCTCCGAGGCATTCGTCAGCACGGTGCCGGTGCGCGTGTCGGCCTTGAAGGCGGCGGCGAAGCGCAGGGCGCTGTCAACGCTCGAACGCTGCAGCACGGGTGCGTCAGCAGCGACCGCATCCTTGGTCAGGCGCGCATACGACAGCAAAGCCGCATAGCCTGCGTCGGCGCTCTTGGCGTGCACCGGGTAGCCATAGGCCGTTTTCTCGTACTCGACCGCAGCCTCCTTGAAGAGCTGGTCTTCGAACAGCAGCTCGGCGAGCAGGAAGTTGTTCTGCGCCGCAGCCGGGTCGCTCGGGAACGACGTGAGGTAGGCGCGGTACCAGCGCACCGCCTCCTGGTAGTCGGCACTCGCGCGGCTCTTCTGCGCCGCCGCATGGTGGTGGCGCGCCAACTCGGCGAGGTGCGTCTTCACGAGCGGCTGCGCCAATGCCCAGCCGGCCGGGTTGGCACGGCGGAACTCGCTGTCGATGCCGTAACGCGACACGTGGTCCTTCTTCGCCGCAAGTGCCAGCGTGGTGAGGCCCGCGCTCTGGTAGATCTCGACCACGCGGGCTTGCAGCTGAGGCGCCTGCTCGTGCAGCGGGTGGGCGCGCGCGAAGGCGCCAAAGGTGTCGGCCGCGTCCTTGCTGCGGTCTTGCTTGACGTACAGCTCCCCGAGCTGCTGGTACACGCGGAACTCGTAGCCGCGTCGCACCTCGCTGGTGATGAACTGGGGAATCGAGTCGGCGCCCTGCAGGTTCTGCAGGCAGATGCTCGCAACGCGGAAGGTGTCTTCGACCAGCTCGCGGTCGGCCCGCGTGAAGCCTTGTCTGCCGGTCAGCGTGTCGAGCTCGCCGCTGCCGGTCTGGCCGGCCAGCTTGCGGTCGAGCACGCCGAAGAACGGCGTCAGCGCGTCTTCCAGCCGGCCTTGCTTGAACTGCGACCACCCCTGCATGTAGAGGGAACGTTCCTCGTAGGTGTTGCGCCGTTCGCTCTTCAGAACCGTGGCGAAGGCTTGCTCGGCCTTGGCGTACTCGCGGGTCGTGAACAGCAGCTCGCCTCGGCGGAAGTTGGCCTCGTCGCGGTAGACGGTGGCGGGGTACTCGCGCACGAGTTGGTCGAGTGTGGCCAGCGCCAGTTCGAGCGCGCCGCCCTGCTCATGCGCACGGGCCAGCTGGTACAGCACGCGGTCGTTGTTCGCATCGGCGGGGTAGGCCTTGAGGAAGTCGCGGTAGCGCGCAATGGCAGCGCGGTAGTCGGCGGCAGCCATCGGCGTTGCACCCGGCGTATCGGTGAAGCGGCTCTCGGCGACTTCCATCTCCAGATCGCCGAGCCGGCGCATCGCCTGCGCGCGCTGCGGTGCGCGCGGCGCCGCGTCGAGGAACTTCTTGTACGCGGCGATGGCCTGCTCTTCGCTGGCCTTGACGCCCGCGTCGGCTTGCACGCTGACCTGCCGGCTCGCCAGCGCCTTCAGCGTCGGCTCGTTGTCGGGCGTGCCCTTGAGCTTGCCGCTGCCGCAGGCGCACAGGCCGAGCAGCAGCAGCGCGGCGGGCAGGCGTGCAAGGCGGTGATTACGGCTTGCGAGCACGGTCGCCCTCCTGCGGTTGTGACTGCGCTTGTGGGGTCACCGCGCGGTCCACCAACTGCGCAACGGCGAAGCGCGCCTGCGTGGTGTACAGCGCAAGCCGTTCCTTCTGGCTTGCCAGTTCTGCCACGGCAATGCCCTGCGCGGCTTGCTGTTGCTCGCCACCCAATGCGGCGATGCGCGGCATCAGCGCCTGCAGGCGCGGCTTCAATTCGGCAATGCGCTTGGCGAAGCGCTCGAAGCGCGCGGGCTCGTCGACCTGTGCCTGCGTGAGTGCAGCCTCGTGCGCCTTGGCTTGCGCGAGCTGCAAGTCGATGCTGCCGAGCACCTTCTTCGCCTCCCACACCTTGGCCGGGAACTCCTGCGCCAACTGCCACGTCAAGGCACCCGCCACGCGGCGCATGCGCTCGCTCATTGCAGCCACCTCGGGGGCAGGCGCGGGTTGGGCTTGCGCGGCGCGCAGGCCGGCCAGGCGCTCGATCAGATCGCGCTGCTTCGTATCGGCCAGCGCCACGCCGTCGGCGGCCTGTTCGGCCTCGGCCACTTCCTTGGCGAGCCCGGCGCTGCGCTCGCTGGCTGCGGTCATGCCGGTTTCGCGGGCGCGCGCCAGCACCTGCGGCAGGCGCTCGGTGTAGGCCTTGCGGCGGGCGTCGAGCATGTCGCTGAACACGCCCAGGTTGTCGGCCCACTGCTGCAGGTTGCCAGCCATGAAGCGCAGGTCACGGAAGTTCTTGAACGCCTCCTGGAACTCGTTCTTCGCGAGCACCTGCGCCAGGTGCGGCGCGTGCGGCATGTCGGGCAGCGCGCGCATTGTCCAGAACCAGCCCATCTCTTCGCCCGAGCCTTCGCCCGGGTTGCGCGCGAGCAGCGCGTTCATCAACTTGCCGCTGCGGATCGATTTGATCGACTCGTCGAGGCCGCTGTTCTCGCGCTCGAAGTCGCTGATCGCGCCGTTGTAGCCGGCCAGCGACTGGCCCTGCGCACCGAGTTCGGCGTAGGCGTAGGGCAGCGCGATGCGCGCTTCCAGCACGGCGGCGTCGCTCGCGTCGCGGCCGGCGAGTTCGGTCCAGGGCACGAGTGCGAGCTTCGCGTTCTTCATGCTCGCGGCCGCCCACCCGAAGCCGAGCAAGGCCTTGTTCGACTGCGGGCCCGCGAGGCGCACGCGTTCGAGGAAGGTGCGCGCCTGCTCGGGTTGGTTGGCTTGCAGCGCCGCGAAGCCCAGCGCCACGTTGGCCCGGTCGCGCAGGCTGCGCGCCTCTTCGAACGCGGCCGGGGCGCGGCCGAGTTCGTCGAGCAGGGCAGTGCCACCGCTGAGGTCACCGGTCTTGATGAGTGCCACACCGAGGTTGAAGCCGGCGTACTGGCGAGCGGCACTCTTCTCGGTGGCGTTGGCGTCACGCCTGCCGAAGCCGAAGTAGCCGGTGTTCGAACCGCCCTTGTTCGCTGTCATCGCGCTCAGCACCGTGGCCGCCCCCGCGTAGTCGCCGCTGCCCATCAGCAGGTTGGCGTGCAGCAGGTGGCGGTCGTCTTCCAGCTCGGCCGGCAAGCTGGCTTCGATGCGCGCGAGCGCGGCAAGGGCTTCGGCCGGCAGGCCACGCTGGTAGCGGATCTTCGCGAGGAAGTACCACGCACGGTCGCGCACCGAAGGCGGCGCGCCCTTGTCGATGAGTTGCGTGAAGAGCTGCCCCGCTTCTACATGCATGCCGTACGACAGCAGCAGGCCACCCCGCAGCACCTCGGCTTCGTCGGCATGCTTTGCCACGCGGCCGAGCTGCTGCGAGGCCATCAGCGTGGTCAAGGCGGTGAAGTAGTGCGGTTGGTAGAAGTGGAACAGCGCGTCGCCGTAGTGCGGGTCTTTGACGGGGCTCGCGGGGGCATCTGCCAAGGGCGCTGCCGGCGCCGCAGCGTGGGCCGCGATGGCGCCCATGCACGCGGCGGCCACGGTTACTTGCCGCAGCAGCATCAGGGTGAAAGGGCGCACGTTCATCGGGGTGAGCGCAACGGCTTACTGCCAGACCTTGACGTCGAACTCGGGCTGCAGCTTGGCCATCGAGTCCTTGATTTGCAGCTCGATGTACTTGGGCTCCACACCCTTGTCGAACTTGACCGTGGTGCCGCGCTTGTAGTCGCGCTCGTGCGGGCCGCCGCCGGTGAAGAAGGCCACGATCGTGTGCTCGCCCGACTTCAGGTTGCCCACGAACACGCGCTGCACGCCGCCCCGGTGCAAGGCGCTCACTTCGGCCGGCGTGTAGAGGTAGTTGGTGACGGGCTTGTCGTCGAGTTTGATCTGCACCGAGTCGAGCGAGAACATCTTGCCCACGTCCATCGACACGAACAGCGCCACCTGCGTATTGGCCGGGAACAGCAGTTCCTCTTCGAGCACCAGAAGGTCGCGGTTCAGGCGGATCACGTCGCCCTTGACGTCCTGGATGCGGGTGTCCAGGGAGGCGGGTGGGCCGCTCGCGGCAGCGGCGGGTGCGGGAGCGGCCAGGGCAGCGACCGGCGCGCTGGCGGCGATGGCTGGGGCAACGGCCACAGCGGCTGGTGCAGGCTCTGCGCTCCACGCGGTGGATATGGAAGCGAATGCCAGCAAGCAGGTCGCGATGAGGCGGGTGTGACTCCCTCTCCCTCTGGGAGAGGGTGGGGGTGAGGGTGTTCGGGTGCCACTGTGGGGGGTGTCCGTTGCCCTCACCCTAACCCTCTCCCAAAGGGAGAGGGGATCAAGCGAGCGCCTCTCCCAGAGGGAGAGGGGATCAAGCGAGTGCCTCTCCCAGAGGCAGAGGGGATCAAGCGAGTGCCTCTCCCAGAGGCAGAGGGGATCAGACCGGAGTGGGCTCAGTGTGAGGTGCTTGAACATACGTTGTGGTCTCAAAAGGTGGCTGACACGAACAGCTGCAGCACGTTCGCGTCGAACGCGTAGGGCGCGCCGGTGCGCACGTCGGTGAAGTCGGCGTACTTGAAGCGCACGCGCTCGTAGGCGCCGTTGAGCTTGATGTCGTACTGCCCCGGCACCTGCTTGACCGTGTAGGCGAGCTTGGCGCCGAGGCCCACGCTGTTGAAGGTGCTGAGCTGGCGGTTGCGCGAGAAGTAGCGCGTTTCTGTCGGTGCGTTGTCGCTGTAGAAGAGCGCGTGCTGCTGGGTGTAGTAGCGCAGGCCCGCATCCGCCAGCCAGGCGTCGCCGAAGTAGTGGCTGGCGCCCAGCTCCAGCGTGTGCGCCTTGATGGCCCAGGTGTCCCAGAAGTAGCGGTACTCGGCGCGCAGGCTGGTGCGGCCGAGCGTGTCACCGCCCACATCGCCGATGAGCCTGAACTTCATGGCGCGGCTGGTGCGGGTGCGCGGGTCTTCCTCGTGCACATACGCGCCGAACACGCGGGCCGAGCGGTAGGGGCTGCCGAGGTAGCCGCTGTCGGAAATGGCCTCGAAGTTCGCGGCCGCGATCACCCGCGGCGTGAGGATCTGCGTGATGCCGAAACGGTACTGCCAGTGCTGCGCGTCGTCGAAGAAGCCCACGCCCTTCTTGCCCACCTTGTCGGCACCGCGTGTGTAGCCGAGCGCCACGGTGGTCATGCCGCCAAACACCTCTTGCGAGATGTCGAGGTTGATGCGGTTGGCGGTGTAGTCGGGCTCGCGGCTCGCGCCGGCCGACAGCGTGATGAGCGAATCGCGGTAGGCGTAGTCGAGGCCCAGCGCGTACTCGGAACGCATCTCCTTGTATGCACTGGCCTGGGTGACGACGTCGATCGACGCGTTGCTCACCATGTCGATGTAGTACGAGCCGGTAACCGACACCTTGTCGGCGATCTTCTTGCGCACCAGCAGCGCCGGCCCGGTGGCCTTGGTGCCGCCGCCGTCGTAGACGTGAAACATCGCCTCGGCGCGGTCTTCGGGCAGGTCCACGGCGTGCGCGGTATGCACGGCGAACAGGCCGCCGAACACGCCACCCAGCAGGCTGCCGAGCGCTGCCGTCAGGCGCCGCAGCAGGTCAGTTGCAGCCACAGCCGCCCCCCTGCACGCCGGTCGCGCCGCGCGCGCCTTCGCGCACGTCGAACACATGCTCGCGGTGCTTGTCGGCCAGCGCGTTGCGCGAGAACTTCATCATCGGGTCGGCCAGGCGCTCGCGCTCGAAGGGTTTGACCCAGGGCTCGATGGGTTTGACAGCACATCCACCGAGGCAGGCTGCGATCAACAGCGTGGCCAGGACTGCAACGCGCGGGGTGGACAGGCGGGTCATGCTCATTCCTTCAGCAGTGCGCGGATCTGCGCCTCGTAGGTGTCTTCGGTGCCGTCCACATAGCCCCTGTGCACGTGGCGCACGCGGCCGTCGCGGTCGATCAGCACGGTCGACGGCATGGCGTTCAGGTCGTAGGCCTGGCTCGTCTTCTTGTCGGTGTCCAGCAGCACCGGGAACTTGACGCCGAGCTTCGCGGCCACGGCCACCGCGTTGCGCGTGTCCTCATCCACATTCACGCCCAGCAGCACGAAGCCTGAGCTCTTGTACTTGTCGTACAGGCGGTTGAGCTGCGGCATTTCCTTCCGGCACGGGCCGCACCAGGTGGCCCAGAAGTTCACCATCACGACGCGGCCACGCTGCTCTTGCAGGCGCAGGTTCGGGCCGTCGGTGGTGCGCAGCGTGAAGTCGGGCGCCACGGTGGCCGGGGCGATGGCGAACGCGCAGACGCTCATCGCCACGGCGGCGGTGGCCACGAGCACGTGCCGCGTGGCGCGAAGCATTCTGCGGCGCAGGAGAGTCGGTTGGTGCATGAGGAGCCCCGGTTGTCACAGACGCGTCAGAAGAAGAACGTGAGCCCGGCCGTCAGCTCCAGGTTCTGCGTGCTCTGGCGCTTGCCGAGCAGGTCGACCGAGTAGATGTGGTCGCGCATGTCCACTTGCAGCGCGCCCCAGTCCTTGGCGAACACGCGCACACCCAGGCCGAGGTTGAAGGTCTGGTGGCTCTGGTCGTAGAACTTGGTCGTGCCCACGCCGCCGATCAGGTACACGGCCGATGCGAGCGCGCGGTTGCGGCCGACAAACACTTCGCCAGGCAGCACGTTCACGCCGGCCGACAGGTTGTAGTACTTGAGCGAAGCACGCTCGGTCGGGAAAATGCCGCCGGGCAGGATGTTGCGGTAGGCCGCGTCGCTGATCTTGGTCTGCGCGTACACGCCCTCGACGAAGAAGTCTTCGGTGATGTGGTAGCCCAGCCGCACGCCGCCGACTGCGCTGGTGCCGAAGTTCTGCGTCGCGTAGGTGCCCACAAACGCGCCGAGTTCGAAGTCGTTCGACGGGATCTTCGGCACGTTCACATCACGCCGCTCGACCTTGGGCACGACGACCTGGTCGTTCTGCGCCGGCGCATCGGCGGCGCTCGCGAACGGCGCGATGAGGGTCAGGAAGGTGGCGGCAAGAAGGTGATGGCGCATGGGTGGGTTCGGTTGAAGTGGTGAGGTCTTCTGCCATCAGAAGAAGAACGACAAGCCCGCGCTGAATGCGCGGTACTCGGTGCTCTTGGCGTCGTTCAGCAGGGCGGTGTAGATCGCGTAGTCGGCACGCAGCACGAAGCGTTCGGTGAGGTAGTAGCGCACCCCGAGAACGGCGTTGGCGAGGTTGGCGTTGGTGGTCACGGCGCCCACCAGGCTGGTGTTCGGCACGTTCTTGAACTTGCCCAGGCCGACACCGAAGAACGGCGAGATGCGCTGGTCCGACCAGGGCTCGGCGTTGAGGTTGACGTGCCACAGCGTCGTGCCCGAGAACACGCCCTGCACCTGCCCGACGGTGGCTTCCACGTTGAGCGAATCGCTGAAGCGCCAGGCCGTCCAGGCTTTCAGCATGGGCTCGGACTTGAACGCGCCCCAGGCCGCGCCCAGCTCGACGCGGCGGCGCAGGTAGTCGTCGACCGCCACGTCGCGGAAGGTCTTGCTCGCGCCGGCTTCGGTCAGGGTGCGCTCCATCTGCTCGCGCTGCACCCACCCTTCCTTGCCGCCCGCGCTGCGCACCTTGAACCAGTCGGTGCGGCGCAGTGTGATCGCCACCCACTCCTCGCGCGCCGCCACATGGAACACCGGGTAGCCACGGCCCGGGCCGGTGTGCAGTTCGATGAACGCATCGGCGACCTGCACGCGTTCCTCCGGTGCATCGGCGGCATGGGCGGGCGGTGCGGCGAGTGCGCACAGTGCAACGCACAGCGGGGCGAGCCAGCGCACGGCGGGGATCAAGCGGCGGATCAGTCGGTGGATCAATCGGTATTGCATGTGCCGGTCTTCGGGTCGTTCGGGGTGAACATCGCGTCGGCAGAGGCGCTGAACTCGTCCTGCCCTTGCGGTGCGGGGCGGTTGATCCAGTAGCGCATCAGCTTCGCGTTCGGGTCTTGATCGTTCGCGAAGATCAGGCCGCCGCCGTGCAGCACGCCCTGCACCAGCGGCTTGGCCAGCAGGCGGCTTTGCAAGGGCGCGCCGGGCACCGTGGAGCCGAGCGCGGAGTAGTAGTTCCTGTACATGTCGGTCGTGCGCACCACGTCGGGCGTGTTGCCGGCCGCGCTCAGGTCGACCGGTGCGGCGGCGCCCGTCACGCGCAGCGCACCGCCGGTGCCCGACACGTTGTCGTGGCAGCCCGAGGCGGCGCAGGTGTTGGTCGACACCACGCCGTTCACGTTGATCTGCAGCGGGGCCTTGAAGATCGGGTCGATGCACTTCTGGAAGTACACGAACGACAGCTTTTGGCCCGAGGTGCCGGCCGGGTTGTCGACCAGCGGCGGGTTGCCCAGCGGGTTGCCGCTGCCGCCGCATGCCGCGAGCGTGACGACCGATGCGGCGACTGCGGCGACCGATGCCCAGGCCGTCGTGATGCGCAGCGGCGCGGTGGCGAAGTGCTGCGTCATGGTGTTCCGCACCCGCCGTTGATCCACGCCGCAATCGCGGCATAGCCTGCGCTCGCCACCGGCAACACCGCCTTCGTCTGCGTGGTCGCACCGGCAGGGTGGGGCACGGTCGAAGGCCGCTTCAGCAGATAGTTCGCAGCCGGCGTGCAGGTGTCCGAGATCATCGACAGCGTGGTGCCGAAGTCGCCTTCGGCGTCGCCGGTCAGCACGAAGCGGTTCTGCCGAAACGACGTGCCCGTGGCCGCACCCGAACTGCCGATGGCCAGGTGGCAACCCGACGAGCAACTCGCGCGCAGCACCGGCAGCACCTGCGCCTCGAAGGTCTTCTGGTTCAGCGTCTGCACCTTCTGCACACCGCCGTCGAACGGGTTGTTGTAGTACTGGCCGCCCAGGTCCATCCACTCCGCGATCAGCCGCTTCTCGGCGGCGTTCAACATCAACGCATGGTTCGGCGCGGTGCTCGGCGGCGCGGGGTGGGCGGTGCGGGCTTCGGCGCTCGCCTTCAGCACGTCACCGAACAGGATCTCGGTCAAGCGGCTGGCGCGCGCCATGCCCCCGGCGTTGCTCGACATCGTCTCCACCAGCGCCGGCCCGCGCACCAGCATCGGCACGCCTTCTTCGAGCCGGGTCTTGGGCAGGCCCGTGACCGCATCGATGACCGGGTCGCCGACCAGCAGCTCTTCGTACGAGGTCACGCGACCGGTGCCGCTGGTGGTGCCGCGCAGGTCGAGCTTGGTGGTGTCGGCGTGGCACGTGGTGCAGGTGTTTGCGCCGTTCGTACCGCGCACGCGGCTCCAGATCGGCTGGATGTGCGTGGGGTAGTTGATGATGCCGTTCGCCGGCACCGCAGTCGCCAGGTCATCGGCCGGGTTGGCGTTGCCGACATAGCGCATCGTGATGGCGTTGCGTGGCTTGGCGGCGGCGTTGTTCGCGTCGGCCCACACGTCGGTGTAGACCATGTCGGCATTGAGCTTCAGCGCCAGCGGGTTCAAGCGCGTGCGGGTCGAGGCCATCGTTTCGCCCGACTGGTGCGCACCGGCCATCGACGGGTCGAGTGCCGCCGGCATCGCGTTCACGACCGTGCCCGAGTTCAACGCGGCGCCTCGGCGCGGGCTGTGGCAGCCGTCGCAGGTGCGGCGCTCGCCAGGGCGCACCTGGATCCAGTTCAGGTGCGTTTGAATGCCGCGCCCCTGCGCGTCGACGATGGCCAGCGCCAGCGGCGTGTCGGCCGGCACCTGCAGCTTGAACGAGCCGTCGGGTTCGACCGGCGCGTAGCCCAGGATCTGCTGCTGCTCGAAGTCGGTCTCGCCGATGGCCGAGCGCAGGCCCATCACGTTCGACGGCGGCGCCACCGCCCGAATGGCGCGCACGAAGCGCGCAGGTGCGCAGCCGTAGGCCGCATCGGCCGGGTCCTTGATGCGCGCCAGGTCGGCCACGCGCGAGCGGGTGTCCAGCGTGTCGGTCGGTGCCGTCTTGGCGATGCCCACAGTGCAGCCTGCGGGCAGGTCGGCGGCGGCGAGTGCGGGCTCGCCCATGCGCTCCAGGCCGTCGGTGTCGTAGACGCTGCGCACTTCGATCAGCGCCATGCCTTGCGCCGCGAGCGTGGCGTCGATGCTCGTCGGCAGTGTGGCGTTCGGCTCGGGCCGGGCCTGCAGAGCGATCGGGTCGGTGTACATGAAGCCGGCCGGCGGCGAAGCCACGTTGAGCCAGGTCTGGTTCGCCGGGTCGAACATGTAGATGGCGTACGGTGCGGGCACGTTGTCCTGCACCTCGTCGGCCGCGACAGCGTCCATCGCCCGGTTGTCATCCCCCAGGCGGGCCTTCTCGGCATCGGTCAGCGTGAGGCAGGAGACCACCACGCCGGCCCGCGTGACCTCGCACGGCCGGAAGCTCACGAGCACGCGGTTCGTGCCGTCCCACAGCGGGTAAGGCGTGGTGATGCGCCCGTTCAGCGCCAGGCCGCGGCCCATGCCGAGCGCCTTGTCGGTCACCTCGGTCTGCCCGCCCTGCGCCGGCACGGTGCTGTTGGCCGGCGTGTCTTGCTCGGAGTATTTGGCCGCGTCGATGAACATCATCGCGCCGCCTTCCTGCGTGCCCGACAACGACATCAACGACGACGACACGAAGCCCCGGTACTTGCCGTTCGGGTCCATGTCGCGCGGGTGCAGGAAGCTGTTGCCGGGGCTGTGTGCGCCGTAGAGCACGAACATGTCGGTGCCGTCGGGCTTGGTGCGGAAGATCGCGAAGCGGTTGCGCGGGCCCACGTGTTCCCAGCGCGAGAACATGATGTCGCCGTTCGGCCGCACGACCGGGTTGCGGTCGTGGCTCTGGTTGAAGCTGATCTGCGTGATGGCCTGGCCGGTGGCGTCCATCGTGTGCAGGTTGAAGACGCGCTCGCGCTCGTATTCGTCGAGCATGAAGTAGGTTTGCCCAAGCGCCTGCTTCGTCTTCGAGGTGGTCTGCCGGTTCGACGAGAACACGAAGCCGCGCCCGGCGGGCAGGTAGGCCGGGTCCACGTCGTCGTCGTCGGTGGGGGCGGTCAGGCGGCGGAACTTGCCGTCGGCGAAACCGGTGCCCGTCATGTCGTATTCCCAGATGTTCCAGCGGCCGGTGCACGCCGGCTGGCCATCGATGGTGGCCGTGTTGGTGGTCGGGCAGCGCATCGAGAAGATGATCTTCTTGCCGTCGTACGACACCTCGGGGTCGGACGCGTCGCCCACGTTCTGCGTGAACCGTGCCGTCACGTTGTGCTCGGGTGCGCTGGGAGACGACTTCTCGCGAATCAGCAGGTCTCCGCCCGGTGCGCTGGGCGCGCCGTTGGTCGGGTTCATCATCATCGTGTTCGCGCGCTTCACGTACGCGATGGGCACGTCGCCCGACACCGTCACGGTGGTCGCGTCGCTCGCGGTGTCGCTGCCGCAGCCGGCCACGGTCGCGACGATGGCGCAGGTGATCGCCGCCATCGCGCCGAGCCGGGTTCGAGTTCGAGTTCGGTCAGGGATGAATGTGTTCATGGTCGCCTCTCCTTGCTTGTTTTTTGATCGGTCAGCCCTGCGGACAGCCCCGCCGACAACCCTGAAGAGAAGTGCAGCGCGCCCTGCGCATCGATCACCACCGCATCGCAGCCGGCCTGCGCTTCGACGAGCGCGAGGCCGCACGCCACGCCGAGCACGAACACGCTCTTCGACAGGGCCTCGCTCGTCAGGCCGTCGTCGGCCAGGATGGTCACGCTGCGCACGCCGGCAGGCGACGCGCCGGTGGCCGGGTCGATCAGGTGATGGCAGCGCACCCCATGGCGTTCGAAGAAGCGCTCGTAGTCGCCCGAGGTCGAGATGGCCACGTCTTCGAGCGGCAGCACGGCCACCACCGCATCGGCACGGCGCGGGTCGCGGATCGCCACCATCCAGGGCTGGCCGAGCTTGTCGCCGAGCACGCGGCTGTCGCCTCCGGCCGAGACGATGGCATGGCGGATTCCCATGCGTTCGAGGATCGCGATGCTGCCGTCCACCGCATGGCCTTTGGCGAAGCCGCCGAGGTCGATGCGCATGCCGGGCTTCGCGAAGCGCAGCGTGCGCGCACGCGCATCGAGCCGCAGGTGCCGGTAGCCGATGGCTGCGCGGCCGCGCGCCAGTGCAGCGGCATCGGGCGCGGTGCCGGCGCGGTAGTCGAAGAGGTTGCCGACACTGGCGAACGTGATGTCGAACGCGCCGTTCGACAACTCGGAGAACGCGACCGAGCGCATGATCAACGTGAACATCTCGGCGCTGAGCGGCACCGCCTGCGAGCCCGCGTCGCGGTTGATGCGCGACAGCTCCGAGGTCGGCTTGTGCGGGCTCATCGCAGCGTCGATGCGGTGCATCTCGGCCATCACAGCTGCCATCGCCGCATCGCCCTGGGCCCTGCTCGCGCCCCAAAGTTCCACGTGGATGGCGGTGCCCATGATCGCCTCGTCACGGCTGAACCAGCCGGCCTGCGAAGGCGTTGCCGCCACTGCGCGCGCCATGCTCGGCGCGGTGGTGCGAATGCCTTGCGGGCTGCAGTGGTCGGCCAAGCGAAGGGACAAGCGGCGCTCCTGGTGCGTTAGGTTCGCCGCAGGGCTTCAGGGCCCCGCCGGGTAAATTGCACACAACCCGTTCGGCGGCCGCATCTTCACGGCACTCGCCGTTTCGCCACCGGTAAAAGTTGGCACTTCGCGATGGCCTTTCACGCCGTAACAACGGCAAGCGTCACGACTCGTTCAGGCCTGACACGAGATGCACATGGAGGTGAGTGGATGCAACCGGACGGACACTTTTGGTCGGGTATGTGTCTGTCTTCCTCTACCTTTGGGAGAGGTCAGGGCGAGGGCGCGCCTTTGCTGAACCGTCGGTGGCGTTCGTGGGAAAGCTTCGACGCTGTCTCGAGAAATGCACCACCGGTCTGATTGCGCGCCGACCGACAAGCGCTACGAAAACACCCGAGACGCAAACCACCGCCCAACCTTGTCCGCCACCACCACATCCACTCCCCACGCACGGGCCAGCGGCAGAGCCCGCTTCGCACCGGCGACGAAGAAGGCCTTCTTCATTGCGTCGGCGACGGCGCCACTCTTCGCGATCACCGTCATGCTGGCGAGTTCGGTCGGCGAGTGGCCGCTGTGTGGCCTGCCGCCGCGCGGCAGCCTGATCGTTGCGGTCTACAAGGACCTGCCGCCCTTCAATACGGAAGACCCGCGCTTCGCCACCGAGCCCTTGCCGAGCCCGCGCGCACCGCGCAACGGCTGGGCAGTGGGCTGCGCGGTCAAGACCGCGCCGGTCGACCTGGCGCAGGGGCTTTGTGGCGCGATGAACGGGCTGGCTGCTACCGGCAAGCTGCGCAAGATGTTCGCGAAGCAGCACGTGGCTTGGCACGGCACGTGATGTGAAGGGTGCAGGGCTGTCGGCCTGCGCGTCGGTCAATGTGAATCAGTCAAGGCGCATATAGCGCTTCGCGCGCAAGTTCTTCTTGATGTCTTGCAGCGTGGCGCGCAGCTCGCCCGGCAGGCGCAGCGCGACGGCGGTGGTCAGGATGTCGATCACCATCAGGTGCAGCAGGCGCGAGACCATCGGGCTGTAGCGCTCGAAGTCTTCCGGGTGGTCGACCGCCAGCAGCACCTGGTTCGCGCTCTGCGTGAACTTCGCCAGTGGCGAGTCGCTGGCGGTGATCGCAATCAGCGTCGCACCCTTCTTGCGGGCGATCTCGGCCGTGTCGAGCAGGTCGCGGCTGTGGCCGGAGTTGCTGATGATCACGGCGCAATCGCCGGGGCGCAGCATCGTGGCGCTCATCACCTGCACGTGGCCGTCGCTCACGGCCTGTGCGCGCACGCCGAGCCGAAAGAACTTGTGCTGCGCGTCCTGCGCCACGATGCCGGAATTTCCCACGCCGTAGAACTCGATGCGGTGACCCTTGAGGCCGGCTTCCGCCAGTGCCGTGATGGCGCGCTCGAACGCATGGTTGGCGGCGGCGTTGCGGTACTTCAGCAGCGCGCTCACGGCGTTGTCGATCACCTTCACGATGATGTCGGCACTCTTGTCGTCTTCATCGACCGAGCGGTGCACGAACGGCACGCCTTCGTTGACGCTGCCGGCGAGCTTGCGCTTGAAGTCGGTCAGGCCGTCGTAACCCACGCTGCGGCAAAAGCGCACGACGGTCGGCTTGCTCACATGCGATCGTTCGGCCAGCTCGACCACCGGCAGGCTCGCGAACGCACGCGGGTCCGCGAGTACCAGCTTGGCCACCCGCTGCTCGGCGGGCGGCAGCGCGGGAATGGCGGCGCGGATGCGGTCGAGCATGGCTACTGTTCTTCGGACCAGGCGAAGCCGTCGCGCGCCACCAGCGCGCTCGCCGCAGCCGGGCCCCAGGTGCCGGCGGCATAGGGGCGCGGGCCGATGGGGTCGGCGGCCCAGGCGTTGAGGACAGGCTCGACCCAGCGCCACGCCTGCTCTTGTTCGTCGCTGCGCACGAACAGGTTCAGGCGGCCGGCGAGCGCGTCCATCAGCAGGCGCTCGTAGGCGCCCACGCGGTTGGCTGCGAAGGCCTTGTCGAAGTCCAGGTCGAGGAACACCGGCGACAGCGCCTCGGTCTGCCCCGAGCCCTTGGCCGCGAGCAGGTGAAGCTCCAGCCCGTCGTCGGGTTGCAGCTTGATGACCAGCTTGTTCGGCTGGTTCATGCCCGGGAAAATGCTGTGCGGCGTGGGCCGGAAGTTGATGACGATCTGCGCGTCGCGCGCGGCCAGGCGTTTGCCGGTGCGCAGGTAGAACGGCACGCCGGCCCAACGCCAGTTCTGCACCTCGGTGCGCAGCGCCACGAAGGTTTCGGTCGTGCTGCCTTCGGGCACCTTCACTTCTTCCAGGTAGCCCAGCGCACGGTCGCCGTTGCAGTTGCCGGCGCGGTACTGGCCGCGCACCACGTCGCGCGCCACGCTCTCTTCGCTGAAGGGCTTCAGCGAGCGCAGCACCTTCAGCTTCTCGTCGCGAATGGCATCTGCGTCGTTGCGGCTCGGCGGCTCCATCGCCACCATCGTCAGCAGCTGCAGCGCGTGGTTCTGGATCATGTCGCGCAGGGCACCGGTGCGGTCGTAGAAGTCACCGCGCATGCCCACGCCCAGGCTTTCGGCAATGGTGATCTGCACGTTGGCAATGCTCTCGCGCCGCCACAGCGGCTCGAACAGGGCATTGCCGAAGCGCAGCGCCATCAGGTTCTGCACTGCCGACTTGCCTAGGTAATGATCGATGCGCAGCGCCTGGTCTTCGCGGAACGCGCCGCGCACTGCGCGGTTGATCTCCTGTGCGCTCGCAAGATCATGGCCGAGCGGCTTCTCGAGCACCACGCGCACGTTCGGCCCGTTCAGGCCGACCTTGCCGAGCTGCTCGCAGATCTGCGGGAACAGGTGCGGGCTGGTGGCGAGGAACAGCACCACGGTGTCGGCGCCGCGCTCGTCCGCCCATTGCTTGAGGCCCGCGTAATGCTCTGGCAGCGAGAGGTCCATGCGCCGGTAGTGCAGCAACTCGGCGAAGCGCGCGAACTCGTCGTCGGTCGGGCGCTTGGCCGGCTCGACCTCGATGAAGCGCTCCTTGATGAAGGCGCGGTAGTCGTCGTCACTGCGCTCGTCGCGCGCCACCGACAGAATGCGCCCACCTTCGGGCAGCTTCCCGTGGCGCCAGGCCTGGAACAGCGCGGGCATCAGCTTGCGCCAGGTCAGGTCGCCGGTGCCACCGAAGAAAACGAGGTCGAATGACATGTGCTGGACGCCGCACCGTCAGGCGGCGATGTAACTTTGTTTCACCTTCGATGATGCCGAAGTTTCTTCGTCAGGTCAATGCGCGGCCAGGGCCGGTGGCGCACCGTTGAGCAGCGCGCGAATCACTCGACCGTGATGCCGACCTTGCGGATGATCGCGCCCCACTTCTTGCCTTCGCTGTCGATGAAGGCCTTGAACTCCGCCGGTGTGCCGCCTCCCACGATCAGGCCTTGTCTGGCCAATGCGTCGCGCACCGCCGGCTCCTTCATCACGGCGTTCACGTCGGCGTTGATGCGCTCGACCACGTCGGGGGGTGTGCCCGCCGGCGCGAACAAGCCGTTCCAGGCTAGCGCCTCGAAGCCGGCCGTGCCCGGCACGCCCGACTCGGCGACCGTGGGCAGGTCTTGCGTGGCCTCGCTGCGCTTCAGGCTCGTGGTGGCGATGAGCCGAATGCGCCCGCCCTGCACCAGCGGCAGCAAGGCCGGCTCGACCGCGAACAAGGCCTGCGTTTCCCCGGCCGCGAGCGATGTGGCCGCCGGCGGCGAGCCGGCGTACGGCACATGCACTGCGTCGATGCCGGCCACGCTCTTGAAGAGTTCCATCGTCAGGTGCGACGAACTGCCGTTGCCCACCGAGCCGTAGCTGAGCTTGTTGCCTTGCTGCTTCGCCCAGGCCACGAACTCGGGCAGCGTCTTCGCCGGGTTGCCGGCCTGCACCGCCAGCACGTTGGGCTGCGAGGTGGTGAGCACGATGGGCAGCAACTGTTTGGCCGGGTCGTACGGCATCTTCTTGACCATGTAGGGCGCGAAGGCCACCGGCCCGTTGAAGCCGATGCCCAGGGTGTAGCCATCGGAGGCGGCCTTGGCCACCACGTCCATGCCCAGCATGCCGCCGGCACCGGCCCGGTTGTCGACGACGACGGGCTGCTTCCAGCGGTCTTTCAGCTTCTCGCCGAGCAGGCGCACGATCACGTCGAGTGAGCTGCCGGGCGGCGCCGGCACGAGCACGCGCACCGGCTTGTCGGGCCAGGCCTGCGCATTGGCGGCGCCATGGGTGAAGGGCGCGACGAGGGCGAAGAGTGCGAACAAGGCGGCGGTGAGGCGGCGGGTGGGCGAAGCAGGCAGGCGTGTCATGGGGTCTCCAGGGCGGAATTCGTATGATGGCACCCGCTACTGGAGGGCTCACGATGATCCGAGTCGTCATGTTCGACCTTGGCCTGACGCTGATCGACGCGCACGACAAGCCGTTCGCGCACGTGGCCGAGGCGCTGGCCACCATCAAGGCGTTGAAGGCCGCCGACGGCAAGCGGCTGCGCACCTGCCTCGTCTCCGACTTCACGATGGCCGAGCCGCCGAACGCTGCGCAGAAGGCACGTGCGTTGTTTACCGACTACCTCGCGCTGCTTGCGCCGAGCGGCTTGCGGCCTTTCTTCGAGCCGGTGCAGCGCTGCATCACCTTGTCGACGCAGGCCGGTGCGTTCAAGCCGTCGCGTGTGGTCTTCGAGACCGCGCTGCGGCGCCTGCAGGTCAAGGCAGCGCTGGCTGAATGCGTGCTCATCACCGAGAACGCCGCGCACGTGAAGGCGGTGCGCAGCACGCTTCACATGAAGGCGTTGCAGTTCGGGCCGGCGGGCGCGGCCGGCGTCGATTTCAGCGACTGGTCACAGGCCCCGGCGTTGCTTGCGCACCTGATCGCCCCCGACCACGCCAGCGCGGCACATGCTGGCAACACGCACGCCGCCGTCACCGCCCGTCTTGCGGCGCAGGGCATGACCGTGACCGCCTTGGAGGCGGGCGCGCAAAAGGGCCACCTGAAGGCCTACGGGCACGCGTGGCACCCTGTCTCGGTGCCGGGCGAGCCAGGCCTGCAGCACGTTCACATGACCGTGCCAGTCGACGCCGACGTGTCCCTCGGGCCGGCCGGCGAGGTGCATGCGAAGGTCAATGCACCAGCCCGCGAGCACGTGGCCGAGGCCACGGCCTTTGCCGTAAGCCTGGCTGCGAACCAGCAGATCGGCCCGCCCGGCGCCCCGCGCGCTGCCGGCGCCACGCACGAGATCACCACCGACGCCAGCGGCCAGCGACGGCTGGTGCGCAAGCGGTTCAGCGCGGTGTAGTCACAGGCACACGCGGCACATGCATTGAAAGCGCGTGCGCTGCAGCACCTTCTTGCCGCCCACCGTCTTGATCGCATGAGTGGCGTGGCTCAGGTGGCCGCTTTGGGCGACGGCAGCTCTTGCGCCCTTCGCGCCCCGCCCGGCCTTGGCCGGCTTCTCGAACGCGATGCGCCGGTGCACCAACAAAGACTCGACGAAGGCCTGCACTTCTCTGTCGGTGTCGGCGTTGTGCGGCACCGCGCCCATCACGGCTGCCCGCCCGCCCGATGCGCCCACCATCACAGGGTCTTGCGCCATCGCGACCACGCCCTTGAGCTGCGCGCTCAGCTTGCCCAGGTCGACCGTGCGCGTCTGAACGGCGTTCACCACCTTGGTTCCGAACAGGTCGCCGGCCGACAGGCTCAGCGTGGCGCCGCGCACCGCGCCCATGCGCAGCAGCAGGTCCTTGCGGGTCGCTGCATCGATGCTGGCCTTCTTCGGCGCGGCGCCCGCCAGCGCCATCGAGGGCGCGAGCATCGTGTTCGAGCCGAGCAGGATGTTGTGGCGCCCGAACGCATCGCGAATCGCCACGCGGTTCGCGCCGGCGTGCAGCGAGCCATCGGCCAGCGTCATCGCGCGGCCGACCGACTGCATGAAGCGCGGCGTCACCACGGCCGCCTTCGCGCCGGCGATCAGCAACTCACCCGCCAGCCGCGCGGCGGTCAGCAGCGTCGCCTCGGTGTGTTGCGCCTGGGCTGCGAACAGGTTCGCGATCAGGTCCCAGAAGCAGCCGGTGAACACCATGCCGAAGCTGTGCACTTCGTTGATCAGCGCGCCGGGGCCGCCGTTGCTGGGCAGCGTGCTGGGGATCTGGAACTTGAAGCCGTTGAACGCATGGCGTGGCTCCGATGCGTTGTGGCCGGGGAAGGCCAGGCCGATGCCACGCGACAAGTCTTCGGCCGTGCTCTCGACGAAGTTGCGGCGGCGCAGGTCGGGCGCGGTGGCGAGCAGCTTCTGCCGCGTCTCCAGGTCACTGATGGCGGTGAGCATGGCCATGCAGTCGCCGAAGGCCTCGTGGAAGGCGCCCACTTCGAGGAAGTTCACGTCGAAGAAGTCGGGCCGCACCGAGTCGAGCAAGCCGTGGCCAACCTCGTGCGCGACCACGTCGGTGCTGGCACCGGAGAAGAACGTGGTGTTGCCGACGGTTTGGTGGAAGAACGAGAACGTGTCGCGGTCGTAGAACGCGTTCAGGTCTTCGCCGGCGTCTTGCAGCAGCGGCAGCTTCTTTCGGCTGCCCTGCCAGAGCTTGTGCGGCCCGGCCGAGGCTTCCCAGGCCTGCACGGCCGCAATGGCCGCTTCACGCGCCTGCCAGAACAGGAACTTCGGCGTGCCCGGCAAGGCCACGCCTTCCAGGCTGGTGTTGCTGTAGATGAACCCCGAGCGGCCGGCCGGGCGTGTGGCGCGGCGCGGTTGCGGGCGCATGGCGGGTGCGGTGGCTCCGGCGCGCGGGTCGTTGGGGATGAAGTTGATCGTCATGGCATCTCCTGCGGTGGGTCCTCGGGCTGCGCAGCTTAGGCCTCGCGATGCGCCGCCGGCATCCCTAAGTGGGTGGATCGGGAGCGCCTTGCATCGGCGCGTGGTGCCGGCGCCTTGTGCCGGGTTAGCCCTGAGCGTGGCCCGCCGTGAATGCGCAGGTCAGCGGGCTACGATGGTGGCACCTTGCAGTGCACCCAATGCACGCCCGCGAAAGACACCGATGAAGCGATGGACCCTGGCGCTCGCCGCCGCAACCGCCTGCTCGTTTGCCCCTGCCGTGATGGCGCAGAACGGCCAGGTCAACGTGATCTGCTCGGTGCAGGCCGACTGGTGCAACCTGATCCAGACGGTGTTCACCAAGAGCACCGGCATCAAGGTCAACATGTCGCTCAAGGGCTCGGGCGAGGCGCTCGCGCAACTCATTGCCGAGCGCGCCAACCCGAAGACCGACGTGTGGTTCGGCGGCACCGGCGACCCGCACCTGCAGGCTGCCGAGAGCGACCTGACCATCGAGTACAAAAGCGCGAGCCTGCCCCAGTTGCACCCGTGGGCGCAGCAGCAGGCGCAGCAGTCGGGCTTCAAGACCGTGGGCATCTATTCCGGGCCGCTGGGCTTCGGCTACAACACCGAGCTGGTCGCGAAGAAGAAGCTCGATGTGCCGAAGAGCTGGGCCGACCTGCTCAAGCCCGAATACAAGGGCGAGATCCAGGTCGCGAACCCGGCCAGCAGTGGCACCGCGTACACCATGATCGCCACACTCGTGCAGCTGATGGGCGAGGACAAGGCCTTCGACTACCTGAAGGCGCTGCACAGGAACGTCAGCACCTATACGCGCAGCGGCACCGGGCCGATCAAGGCGGTGGCGCGCGGCGAGACGGCGGTGTCGATCAGCTTCGTGCACGACGGCCCGGGCGAGAAGCAGCAGGGCTTCCCGGTGGCCACGATCACGCCCAGCGAAGGCACGGGCGCCGAGATCGGCTCGATGAGCATCGTCAAGGGCGCTCGCAACCTGGAGCAGGCCAAGAAGTTCTACGAATGGGCGCTCACGCCGGGCGCGCAGCAGTTCGGCGCTGCCGCCAAGCAGTACCAGCTGCCGTCGAACAAGGCCACCGTGGTCGACGCGAACGTGCCCGACTTCAAGAAGATCAAACTCATCAACTACGACTACGCCAAGTACGGTGCCAGCGGCGAGCGCAAGCGGCTGATCGCGCGCTGGGAAAAAGACGTGAATTCATTGCCGAGGTGAACGATGGCCACCGTGCGTGAGGGCAACAAGGGCGTGCTTGTCGTCGTCGACGTGCAGGTCGGCGTGATGCGCGATTCGTGGGACGCGCCCCGTGTGATCGGCAAGGTGGCGCGCACGGTCGAGCGGGCGCGCGCGCAGAACGTGCCGGTGGTGTGGGTTCAGCATTCGAGTGACGCGTTGCCCGAAGGCAGCGCGGCCTGGAACTGGGTGCCCGAACTGGTGCCGGCACCGGGCGAGTTGCGGGTGCACAAGCGTCACCCCTCGTCGTTCGAAGCGACCCCGCTCGAAGCCGAGCTCGCCGCGCTCGGCGCGAGCCACATCACACTGGCCGGCGCGCAGACGAACTGGTGCATGCGCGCTACCGCCTATGCCGCGCTCGAACGCGGCTACGACCTCACGCTCGTGAAAGACGCGCACACCACCGAGCCGCTGGTGCTCGGCAACGGCACGCGCGTCGAGGCGGCCAGCATGGTCGATGACCTCAACGTCGCGATGACCTGGCTGAGCTACCCAGGCCGCACGACCGGCACCGCCACGGCCGAAGAAGCCGGCTTCGGTGCGGCGGGCGGCGCAGCGCCTTCGTGACGGTTCGTCGCCCCGGGCGCGGCGCGCCAAGCCACATCGGCGGCTGGCTGCTGTTCGGAGTGGCCGCGTTCGCGCTGCTGCCCTGGTACTTCCCGGCCGACAAGACACTGCTGCAGTCGCTGGCCGGCGTGTGGAGCGTGGCCGACAGCGCCAGCGGCGCGGTTCAGGCGGCGCGCTTCGGCAAGCCGTGGTTGTGGCTCGTGCCGGTGGCGCTGCTGGCCGCGCTCCTCGGCTGGCGCCTGCCCGCCGGCCGCGCGCAGGGCCGCTGGCTGGCGCTCGGTGGGGGCATCGGCCTGGCGGGCCTGCTGGCGAGCGGCTTTGCCATCGGCGCCAAGGGCTGGGCCTTCGCGTGGCTTGATGCCAGCTTCGGGCCGCTCCCGGCCACGCAGTTCGGTATCGGCCTCGGCGGCGTGCTGACGCTGCTCGCCTTCATCATGCTGCTCGGTGCGGGCCTGGCGCGGCTCGGCGCGTTCCGGGGCGATGTGTTCGTGGCGAGCGCGGTGCTGCTGTGTGGCGCGCTGCTCGCGTTGTTTGTGGCGCTGCCGGTGTTGCGTGCGCTGAGCGGCGCGTTCTTCACAGAAGACGGTGCCTTCGGGCTCGGCGCCGTGTGGGCGAGCATCGGCAACGAGCGCACCTGGGGCCTCGCGTGCATCGTCGGCGGCTCGCGCTGCGGTGTGGCGTGGAATACGCTGTTCCTGGCGCTGGCCACCGCGGCAGGCACCACGCTGCTCGGGCTGATGATCGCGCTGCTGGCCGAGCGCGGGCCGGCGCGCATCAAGAAGCCGCTGAACATCCTCGCGCTGCTGCCCATCATCACGCCGCCGTTCGTGGTCGGGCTCGGGCTGATCCTGCTGTTCGGGCGCGCCGGGCTCGTCAACCAGTTCTTGGAGGCCGCCTTCGGCATCGCGCCGACGCGCTGGTTCTACGGTGCGTTCGGCGTGTTCCTGGCGCAGCTGTTCGCGTTCACGCCGATCGCGTTCATGATCCTGCGTGGCGTGGTGGCCGGCATCAGCCCATCGCTCGAAGAGGCGGCGCAAACGCTGCGCGCCGACCGCCGCACCACCTTCTTCACCGTGACGCTGCCGCTGCTGAAGCCGGGCCTGGCGAACGCGTTCCTGGTCGGCTTCATCGAGAGCATGGCCGACTTCGGCAACCCCATCGTCGTGGGCGGGCAGTTCGCGGTGCTCTCGACCGACATCTTCTTCGCCATCGTCGGCGCGCAGTACGACCAGGGGCGTGCCGCATCGCTCGCGCTCATCCTCACCGCGTTCGCGCTGGCGGTGTTCGCGGTGCAGCGCCGGCTGCTCGGCACCACGAGCTTCACCACCGTGTCAGGCAAGGGCGACGCCGGCGTGCCGATGCCGCTGCCCGATGGCCTGCGCCGCGCCATCGTGGGCGTGACGGTCCCGTGGCTGATGTTCACGCTGGTCGTCTACCTGTTCGCATTCGCGGGCGGCTTCGTGCAGACCTGGGGGCGCGACTACACGCCGACGCTGAAGCACTTCGTCACCGCGTTCGATGTGCAGTGGGGCAATGCGGACGTGGGCGGCGGCATCGTCTGGGCCGGCACCGCGTGGAACTCGCTCTTCACCACACTCAAGCTCTCGGCCATTGCGGCGCCGGTGTGCGCCGGGCTCGGCCTGCTGATCGCCTGGCTGCTCGCACGCACCAGCTTCCGCGGGCAGGGCGGGTTCGAGTTCGGCGCACTGCTCGCGTTCGCCATTCCGGGCACGGTGCTCGGTGTGAGCTACATCCTCGCCTTCAACGTGCCGCCCTTCGAGCTCACGGGCACCGGCATCATCATCGTGCTGTGCTTCGTGTTCCGGAACCTGCCGGTGGGCGTGCGGGCGGGGACGGCGGCGTTCAAGCAGCTCGACAAGTCGCTCGACGAGGCCTCGGTCATGCTGCGCGCCTCGACCGCCACGACGCTGCGGCGCGTCGTGCTGCCCTTGCTCAAACCGGCGCTGGTGGCGGCGCTCGTGTACAGCTTCGTGCGCTCGATGACCACCGTGTCGGCGGTGGTGTTCCTCGTCACGGCCGAGAACGAACTTGCGACGACCTACATCATCGGCCGCGTTGGCAACGGCGACTACGGCGTGGCGCTGGCGTACTGCACGGTGCTGATCGTGTTGATGTCGCTGGCCATCGCGCTGATCAACGCGCTGGTGGGTGAACGCAAGCTCGGCCGCCGGGCCGTTGGAGTGCATTGAATGAGCATCGAATTCAGGAACATCACCAAGCGCTACGGCGCCGGCGCGGGCGCGCCGCTCGTCGTCAAGGGCATCAGCTTCACGGTGCCGACCGGCACGCTGACCACCATCCTCGGCCCCAGCGGCTGCGGCAAGACGACCACGTTGCGCATGATCGCCGGGCTGGAGGCGCCGAGTTCGGGGCAAATCTTCATCGACGGGCGCGAGGTCACCACGCTCGGGCCGGCCGAGCGCAACGTCAGCATGGTGTTCCAGAGCTATGCGCTGTTCCCGCACATGAACGTGCTGGCGAACGTGTCGTACGGGCTGAACGTGTCGGGCGTGGCCAAGGACGAGGCAGTGCAGCGCGCGCACGCAGCGATGGCCGGCGTGGGCCTCACCGGTTTCGACACGCGGCTGCCCAGCGAACTGTCCGGCGGGCAGCAGCAACGCGTGGCGGTGGCGCGCTCTCTGGTGCTCGAGCCCTCGGTGCTGCTGTTCGACGAGCCCTTGAGCAACCTCGACGCGCGCCTGCGCCGCTCGATGCGCGAAGAGATCCGCACGCTGCAGCAGCGCCTGGGCCTGACGGTCGCGTATGTCACGCACGACCAGGCCGAGGCGCTGGCCGTGAGCGACCAGATCATCGTGATGGACCACGGCGTGATCGCCCAGGCCGGTACGCCGCACGAGCTGTACGAACGCCCGGGCAGCGAGTTCGTGGCCGGGTTCATGGGCGAGGCGATGCTGTTCGACGGCATGTCGCTTGCCGATGGTTCGGTGCAGCTCGGGCCGATCAACATCCCTCGCGCGCGGCCCATGGCAGCGGGCAAGGTCAAGGTGGCGGTGCGGCCCGAGGCCTGGCAGGTGCTGCCGGCCGGGCAGGGCGAGCTGGCGGGCACGGTCGAGAAGAGCGCCTACCTCGGAAGCGCGCACGAGTACACCGTCGACACCGCGCTCGGGCCGATCTTCGTCGTATCGCCCGATCTGGAGCGCGTCTGGAAGCCGGGAGATTCGGTCAGCCTGCAGTTTGAAGGGCATGGGCTGTCGGTCGTGGCCGCGTGATGCGATTGCCGGGGCGATAGCATCTGCACACCCAATCTTCGGAGTCGAATGGTGATGAAGTTGCAGCGTTGGATGGTTCGCAGTGCGGCTGTGGCAGCCGCCGGGTGGTTCGCGTTCGCGCTGCCGGCAACGGTGGGCGCGCAGCCGGCACCGTTGATCCCGGTTGAAACGCTCTTCAAGTCCGAAGGCACGCGCAGCCTGGTGCTGTCCCCCGACCAGAAATACATGGCGGCGATCACGCCGCGCAACGGCCGGCTGAACCTCGCGGTCATCGACGTCGAGAAGCGCAGCGGGCAGCTGCTGACCAACTTCGTCGAAACCGACGTGGGCAGTGTGCGCTGGGTCAACAACGAGCGCCTCGTCTACACCACCGGCGACCAGCAAGGGCTGGAGTACCGAGGGGACGGCGGGCTGTTCGCGATCAACCGCGACGCGAAAATGGCGCGCACGCTGTTCGCGCCGATCCTGAATTCGCGCACCTGGCGCTACACCACCATCGTCGGCGGCATCAAGGGCACCGACGAAGAGGTGCTGGTGACCGCGAACGACCGCAGCCCCGACAGCGTCGACCTGTACCGCATGAACGTGAACAACGGGCGCAAGACGCTCGTGAACGTCAGCGCGCCCCGGCTCGTGAGGGACTGGACGGTCGATGCCGACAGCCAGCCGCGTGCCACCCTCAGCATCGATGGCCCCAAGAAGCGCTGGTGGTCGTCATACCTCGACGGGACCGAGTGGAAGGTGATGGCGCAGTGGGACGAGCAGCTGAAGAACGTGATCATCCCGATCGATGTGGACCCGCTCGACAGCAACACGCTTTATGTTGCGAGCAACGTGGGCCGGGACACGCTGGCTTACTTTAAGTTCAATCTGAAGACCGGGCAGCTCGGTGAGCTGGTGTACGCCGACGACCGCTACGACGTGGCCTCGTTCCTGCTGCTCGGCAGCCCGCTCGGCGAGGGCGGCGATCTGATTTTCGGAGGCGACAAAGACGCACCGGGCAAGTTGATCGGGCTGCGCTACCAGGCCGACAAGCCGCGCCAGGTGTGGTTCGACGAGGACGCGAAGAAGACCCAGGCGCTGGTCGATCAGGCGCTGCCCGGCAATGTCAACACTTTCAACATGAGCAAGCGGCGCGTGCTCGTCGTGTCGCGCTCCGACCTGAACCCCGGCGAGTGGTACCTGTTCGACCGTGACAAGCGCCAGATCGAAGAGACCGGCGTGAAGCGGCGCCCCAGCATCGACCCGAAACTGATGGCGCCGATGCGCCCGGTGAGCTGGACCGCGCGCGACGGTGTGCGCATCGACGGCTACCTGACGCTGCCGCTCGGCTACGTCAAGGGCAAGCCGGTGCCTCTGATCCTGCACCCGCACGGCGGGCCGTGGGCGAAGGACAACTGGGAGTTCAATACCGAAGTGCAGTTCATGGCGAACCGCGGCTATGCCGTCCTGCAACCCAACTTCCGCGGCTCGACCGGGTTCGGCGCGCAGCACTTGCGCCTGAGCTACAAGCACTGGGGCGACACGATGATCGACGACATGCTCGACGGCATCGATTGGGCCATCAAGGAAGGCTACGCCGATGCGGGCCGCGTGGCCGTGTACGGCGCGAGCTACGGCGGCTATGCCACGCTGATGGCGCTGGTGCGAAAGCCCGAGCTGTTCAAGTGGGGCATCAACTATGTCGGCGTGACCGACATGACGGTGCACCAGGACACGCAGTGGGCGCAGCTCTACAACGACTTCACCGAACTGGCCAAGACCATCAACGGCGACCAGCGCGCCGACAAGGCGCTGTTCGAGGCGCAGTCACCGGCGCGCTTCGTGGACCGCATCAATGCGCCCGTGTTCCACGTCTATGCCGGGCAGGACCGCAACGTCGATTTCGCCAACGGCCGCGCCATCCGCTCGGCCTTCGACAGCGCGAAGAAGCCGTACGAGTGGATGTTCGCGAGCGACGAGGCGCACGGCTACCGCAACCCGGCCAACGTCATCGAGCTCTACACGCGCTTCGACAAGTTCATGCAGGCGAACACACCGTCGGTCAAATAGGCGGCTTCCCGGTGCCGCCGGCCGTCGAACAACGCTTGCTTGCGCGCGGCCCGGGAAAACACTATCCCTGTGCGCAACAAAGTACAGAGGCTTGCGCCCGCAGTATCAAAGCGCGAATCAGGCGCCGCTAAATTCCTCCTGCCGTCGTGGCCTGGGTCACGAACGAGTACCACCACAAGCAGGAGACACCCCATGCGCCTGAAGGCACAACTCACATTGATTGCCGGCCTGGCTGCGGCGTTCGCCGCGTCGGCCACCGACCTCGTGATCGCGACCGTGAACAACGGCCACATGATCGAGATGCAGAAGCTCGGCAAGTTCTTCGAGCAGGCCAACCCCGACATCAAGCTGAAGTGGGTCACGCTCGAAGAAGGCGTGCTGCGCCAGCGCGTCACCACCGACATCGCCACCAAGGGCGGCCAGTTCGACGTGATGACCATCGGCATGTACGAGACGCCGATCTGGGCCAAGAAGGGCTGGCTCAACGAGATCAAGCCCGATGCCGCGTACGACGTGGACGACCTGCTGCCGGCCATGCGAGGCGGCCTGTCCGAAGGCGGCAAGCTGTACGCCGCGCCGTTCTACGGCGAGAGTTCGATGCTCATGTACCGCAAGGACCTGACCGACAAGGCCGGCGTCAAGTTCTCGGAGCGGCCCACGTGGACCGAGGTGCGCGACGCCGCAGCCAAGATCCACGACCCGAAGAACGGCGTGTACGGCATCTGCCTGCGCGGCAAGCCGGGTTGGGGCGACAACATGGCGTTCATCACGACCATGGTCAACAGCTTCGGCGGCCAGTGGTTCGACATGGCCTGGAAGCCGCAACTCGAATCGAAGCCGTGGCACGACGCCGTCACGTTTTATGTCGACCTGCTGAAGAAGTACGGCCCGCCCGGCTCGAGTGCGAACAGCTTCAACGAGATCCTGGCGCTCTACAACGCCGGCAAGTGCGGCATGTGGATCGATGCGACGATTGCCGCCTCGTTCATCACCGACCCGAAGCAGAGCAAGGTGGCCGACCAGGTGGCCTTTGCGCAAGGGCCGTACAGCGCCACGACCAAGGGCGCGAACTGGCTCTGGGCCTGGGCGCTGGCCATTCCGGCCGGTACCAAGAACGCCGACGCGGCGCAGAAGTTCATCAACTGGAGCACGTCGAAGGCGTACATCCAATTGGTGGCCAAAGAGAACGGCTGGGGCACGGTGCCCACCGGGACGCGCAAGTCGACCTACGCCACGCCCGAGTTCCTGAAGGCCGCGCGCTTCGCCGAAGCCGAGAAGAAGGCGATCGACAGCGCCAACCCGAACGACAGCACGTTGCCGAAGAGCCCGTACGTCGGCGTGCAGTTCGCGGCGATCCCTGAGTTCCAGGCCATCGGCATCGCGGTGGGCCAGCAGATGAGTTCGGCGCTCGCCGGCAAGGTGACGGTCGACGCTGCACTGAAGGCCGCGCAGGCGGCCGCCGACCGCGAGATGCGCAAGGGCGGCTACTACAAGTGATGTGAGCCGAGGAAGGCCAACGCGCCCCCTGCCGCATGCGGCAGGGGGCGCAGGAAAACGCCCATGAACCGCACCCTGCCCCGCCTGCTGCTCGCGCCGGCCGTTGCCACGCTGTTGCTGTGGATGATCGTGCCGCTCGCGATGACGATTTACTTCTCGCTCATCCACTACAACCTGATGCAGCCGGGCGAGAAGGAGTTCGTCGGCCTGGCGAACTTCAAGTACTTCATCACCGACCCCGACTTCGGCGCGTCCATCGTCAACACGCTCGTGCTGCTTGGATCGGTCATCGCCATCACGGTGATCGGCGGCGTGGCGCTGGCGCTTTTGGTGAACGAGCCGTTCCCCGGCCGCGGCATCGTGCGGGTGCTGCTGATCTCGCCGTTCTTCGTGATGCCCACCGCCAATGCGCTGCTGTGGAAGCACATGATGATGAACCCGATCTACGGCGTTCTGGCACAGGTGGCCATCTTCTTCGGCGCCACGCCGGTGGACTGGCTGACCGACTTTCCGTTGCTGTCGGTCATCATCATGGTGGCCTGGCAGTGGCTGCCGTTCGCGTGCCTGATCTTCATCACGTCGCTGCAGTCGCTCGACCGCGACCAGATGGAAGCGGCGGGCATGGACGGTGCCAACCCGTTCCAGAAGTTCTGGTTCCTCACGCTACCGCACCTGGCGCGGCCGATCGCGGTGGTCGTGATGATCGAGATGATCTTCCTGATGAGCGTGTTCGCCGAGATCTTCACCACCACCGGCGGCGGCCCCGGCAACGAAAGCACGAATGTCGCCTTCCTGATCTTCAAGCAGGCGCTGATGAACTTCGACGTGGGCGTGGCCTCGGCCGGCGCGCTGTTCGCGGTGCTGCTGGCGAACATCGCCGCGGCATTCCTGATCCGCCTGATCGGCAAGAACCTGGATCGCTGAGGCACCACCATGAACCACCTCGGTCTCATCGTTCGCACCGTGTTCGCCTGGGGCATCACGTTGCTGCTCAGCTTCCCGCTGATCTGGCTCTTTCTCACCGCGTTCAAGACCGAGCTGCAGGCGATTGCGGTGCCGCCCGAACTCTTCTTTGCCCCCACGCTCGCCAACTTCACCGAGGTCAACGTGCGCAGCGACTACTGGCTGTATGCCAGGAACTCGGTCATCACGAGCGTCGTGTCCACGCTGCTCGGCCTGGCCATTGCCGCGCCGGCTGCGTACTCGATGGCGTTCTTCCGCACGAAGCGAACCAAGGACATCCTGATGTGGATGCTCAGCACGAAGATGATGCCGGCGGTCGGCGCGCTCGTGCCGGTATACGTGCTCGCGCAAAGCGCCGGCATGCTGGACACGTTGACAGGCCTGATCTTCCTGTTCACGCTGTCGAACCTTCCCATCATGGTGTGGATGCTGTATTCCGGCTTCAAGGACATCCCGCCCGACATTCTGGAAGCCGCGCGCATGGACGGCGCAAACGTGTGGAGCGAGTTCGTGCACGTGATCAGGCCGCTCGCGATGGGCACGCTCGCATCGACCGGCCTGCTGTGTCTGGTGCTGAGCTGGAACGAGGCGTTCTGGTCGCTCAACCTCAGCTCGGCCAAGGCTGGCACGCTGGCCGGTCTGATCGCGTCGTACTCCAGCCCCGAAGGCCTGTTCTGGGCCAAGTTGTCGGCCGCCTCGTTGATGGCGATTGCGCCCATCGTGGTGTTCGGCTGGTTCAGCCAGAAGCAGCTCGTGCAGGGGCTGACTTTCGGTGCGGTGAAGTAGGCCAGGAACAGGAGCAGCACCATGTCATTCCTCGAACTCAAGGGCATCGAGAAGCGCTTCGGCACCGTGCGCGCGATCAAAGGCATCGACCTCGCCATCGAGAAAGGAGAGTTCGTCGTCTTCGTCGGCCCGTCGGGTTGCGGCAAGTCGACCTTGCTGCGGCTCATCGCCGGCCTGGAGCCGATCGACGGCGGCAGCATGCAGCTCGACGGCCGCGACATCACGAAGCTTGCGTCGAGCAAGCGCGACCTGGCGATGGTGTTCCAGAGCTATGCCCTGTACCCGCACATGACCGTGGCCGACAACATGTCGTTCGCGCTGCGCCTGGCGAACGAGGCCAAGAGCGTCATCACCGAGAAGGTGGCGCGCGCCGCGAAGATCCTGAACCTCGGCGACTACCTGGCGCGCACGCCGAAGGAGCTGTCGGGCGGGCAACGCCAGCGCGTGGCGATCGGC
Source organism: Rhizobacter sp. (assembly GCA_025350965.1). GTDB lineage: Bacteria > Pseudomonadota > Gammaproteobacteria > Burkholderiales > Burkholderiaceae_C > LMDS01. The sequence goes on along the minus strand of JANXWV010000119.1, from coordinate 10,143 downwards.
CGCGCCATCGTGCGCGCGCCCAAGGTGTTCCTGTTCGACGAGCCGCTGTCCAACCTCGACGCCGCGCTGCGCGGGCAAACGCGCGTGGAGATCGCCAAGCTGCACCGCGACCTGGGAGCGACGACCATCTACGTCACGCACGACCAGGTCGAGGCCATGACGATGGCCGACCGCGTGGTCGTGCTGCGCGAAGGCGCGATCGAGCAGGTCGGCTCCCCGCTCGAGCTGTACGACCGGCCGGCGAACCGCTTCGTCGCGCAGTTCATCGGCATGCCGCAGATGAACGTGATCGACACCGCGCAGATGCCCGCGCTGCGCGACGCCGTGGGCGCCACGCTGGGCTCGGACGCGTCGCTCGACGGCTTCATCGGCGTGCGGCCCGAGAACGTGCTGCTGCGCAACGCTGACGCAGGGCGGCTGCGCGGCACGGTCGAGCTGGTCGAATCGCTCGGTGCCGACACGCTGGTCTACACCCGCCTGGCCAATTCCCACACCAGCGCCGCCGCCGGCGTGCAGCTTGTCGCGCGGCAGAACACACGCACGTCGCTCCGCGTGGGCGACGCGGTCGGCCTGGACATCGTGCCCGCGTCGTTCCACCTGTTCGACCGTGCCGGCCACACCGTCGCGCGCATGGCGTGAGGGCGTGGGCGTGAGCGTCATCCTGCACCTCGGCCTGGGCTCGTTCCACCGCGCGCACCAGGCCGTCTACCTGCACCGGCTGATCGAGCAGGGCTTGGGTGACGGCTGGTCCATCACTGCCGGCAACCTGCGCGCCGAGATGGCCGACACCGTGGCTGCGCTGATCGCGCAAGACGGCGAGTACACGGTCGAGACGGTGTCGCCGGCCGGAGAGCGCCACTACGAGCGCATCCGCTCGATAGCGCGGGTGATCCCGTTCGAGCCCACGTTGGGCGGGTTGATCGACGTGGGCGCGCAGCCCGCCACGCGCATCATCTCGTTCACCGTGACCGAGGCCGGCTACTACCTCGACGCGAAGAACCGGCTCGACACCCGCCACGCCGACCTGTGCAGCGACCTCGCCGGCACCAGCCGCAGCACCATCTACGGCGCGCTGGCGGCGGTCCTCGCCGAGCGCATGCGCCGTGGCGCGGGGCCGGTGACGCTGCTGAACTGCGACAACCTGCGCAGCAATGGTGACCGTTTCCGCGCCGGGCTGCTCGACTTCCTCGAACGGCGCGGCGAGATACCGCTGCGCGCGTGGGTCGAGGCGCACACCACGTGCCCGAACGACATGGTCGACCGCATCACGCCGCGCCCGCCGGCCGACGTGGCGGCCCGCGTGCTCGCTGCCACCGGCTGGGCCGACCAGGCCCCCGTGATGGCCGAGCGCTTCATCCAGTGGGTCATCGAAGACCGCTTCATCGCCGGCCGCCCGGCCTGGGAGAACGCGGGCGCCGAGATGGTGGCATCGGTGCATGCATTCGAGGAGGCCAAGATCCGCCTGCTCAACGCCACGCACAGCTGTATCGCCTGGGCCGGCACGCTGTGCGGGCTGCACTACATCCACGAAGGCGTGGCGGTGCCTGCGATTCGCCGCATGGCGTTCGACTACGTCACGGACGACGTGATCCCGTGTCTCGATTCCCCGGCACACCCGTGCCCCATCGACCTGCCGGCCTACCGCGACGTGGTGCTCGACCGTTTCAGCAACCCACACCTGCAAGACACCAACCAGCGCGTCGCGATGGACGGCTTCTCGAAGATCCCCGGCTTCATCGTGCCCACGCTGCGCGAGTGCCTGGCGCGTGGCGCGTCGATTGCCAGCACGGCGATGCTGCCGGCGTTGTTCTTCGCCTTCCTCGGCCGTTGGCAGCGCGGCGAGTTGGCGCAGCCCTACCTCGACGGCGTGATGGACCCGGCGGTCGCGCACGCCTTCTTCGCCGCCTCCGACCCACTGGCCGCATTCGCGAACGACCCACTGTTGTGGGGCCCGCTCGCCGGCGACACGCGACTGCTCGCGGCCTTGCGTGCGGCGTCGATTCGCGTCGATGCATTCATCGAAGGACACGCTCATGGATGATGGTTCACGCACCGGCCGCCTGAACGGCCGCCACGCGCTGCTCACCGGTGCCGGCGGCGGCATCGGCCTGGCGGTGGCCACGGCCTTCATTGCCGAAGGCGCGCAGTGCACGGTGGTCGATCTGGCGCCCGCACCGCCACCGGCCGTGGCTGCGCTTCTGGCCGCGCACCCGCAGCATGCGGCCTACCTGGCCTGCGACGTGGCGCGGGTGGACCGCCTGCCGGCGCTCGTCGATGAAGCGGCGAAGCGCTTCGGCCCGATCGGCGTGCTCTTCAACAACGCCGCCGTGTTCGACCTGGCGCCGCTGCTCGAAGCCGACGTGGCCATGTACGACCGCCTGTTCGACGTGAACGTGAAAGGCATGTTCTTCATGATGCAGGCGGTGCTGGCGCAGATGGTGGCCGCTGGTGTGCAGGGCAGCGTGGTCAACCTCGCCTCGCAGGCCGGGCGGCGCGGCGAGGCGCTGGTGGCGCACTACTGCGCCAGCAAGGCGGCGGTGATCAGCTACACGCAGTCGGCGGCGCTGGCGATGGCGCCGCACGGCATCCGCGTCAACGCCATCTCGCCGGGTGTGATCGACACGCCGATGTGGGGGCAAGTCGATGCGCTCTTCGCCCGCTTCGAGGGCTTGCAGCCGGGCGAGAAGAAGGTGGCGGTCGGCAAGGCCGTGCCACTGGGCCGCATGGGCGTGCCGCAGGACGTGGCCGGTGCAGCCGTGTTTCTGGCGAGCGCCGAAGCCTCGTACATCACCGCACAGACACTGAACGTGGATGGCGGTAACGTGATGAGCTGATCCACACCGCTCAACACCCCGAAGCGCCCGACGACCCATGGCCAGCCAACGCGTACGCGGCCCCGAGCTCGAGCACGACGCCGGGCGCAACCCGAGCCTGGGCTACGAGCCGCCGGGGAGCTACGGCTGCGTGCGCTGCTTGGAGCACGGCTACCCGAACCCGCTGGTGCGTTGGCACTACCACGAGGAATACGAGCTGCACCTGATCGTGGCCTCGCGCGGCAAGGTGTTCGTGGGCGACTACATCGGCCAGTTCGAGCCCGGCCACCTGGTGTTGACCGGCCCGCGCCTGCCGCACAACTGGATCTCGACCGACGGCGTGCCCGACGCAGGCGTGCCGCTGCGCGACGTGGTGCTGCAGTTCGCTGATGCGCCGCTGCGCGGTTCGGCGGCGCTGATCTCCGAGCTGGCCGAGGTGTTGCCGCTGCTGGAGCGCGCGCGCCATGGCATCGAGTTTTTCGGCCTGAGCGAACAGGCGTGCGAGCGCCACCAGCGCATCAAGCAGTCGCACGGGCCGCAGCGCCTGGCTCAGTTCGTGGCCTGGCTGGGCGAGCTGGCGGCGTGGCCGGACTACCGGTTGCTGTCGACCGTGCAGTTGCAAAGCTTCGACGACGACGCCGCGCTCGCCCGCCTCAGCGGCATCATCGACTACCTCACCGAGCACTGCAGCAGCCAGTTCTCGATGGCCGAGGTGTGTGCCCGCGTCGGTATGACCGAGAGCAGCTTCTCGCGCTACTTCCGGCGCGCCACCGGCAACACGTTCACCGACTTCGTGAATCGCCTGCGCATCAACAAGGCCTGCCAGTTGCTGATGGAAACCGACCGTTACATCACCAACGTCTGCTATGACGTGGGCTTCAACAACGTGGCCAACTTCAACCGCCGCTTCCTGCAGGTCAAGGGCATGACGCCGAAGGAGTTCCGGCGCCAGACCGAAGCCCGTTTCGGCCGCGCGGCCTGACGGTTACTTTCGCGAAACGTTGTGCCGCAGCGGCGCGCAAAGGCTCACCGGCGCGGGTTCTAATGTCACTCTTCGAACTCCGAAGCACGACCATGAACCAGCTCGATCAACTCAAGCAGTACACCACCGTCGTCGCCGACACCGGCAACTTCCGCGAGCTGGCGCAGTTCGCGCCGCGCGACGCCACGACCAACCCCTCGCTCATCCTGAAGGCGGTGCAGCAACCGGCCTACGCACCGCTGCTGGCCGAGACGGTGGCCGCACACCAGCGCAAGCCGCTCGATGCCGTCGTTGACCAGGTGCTGGTGCGCTTCGGGCTGGAAATATTGAAGGTCGTGCCGGGCCGCGTGTCCACCGAGGTCGATGCGCGGCTGAGCTTCGACACGGCGGCGATGGTGGCGCGTGCGCACCGCGTCATCGCGCTGTACGAGGCGGCGGGCATCGGCCGCGAGCGGGTGCTGATCAAGGTGGCATCCACATGGGAAGGCATCCAGGCGGCGCGCACTCTCGAGCGCGAAGGCATCCACTGCAACCTGACGCTGCTGTTCGCGTTCTGCCAGGCGGTGGCTTGCGGCGATGCGGGCGTGACGCTGATCTCGCCGTTCGTCGGCCGCATCTATGACTGGTACAAGAAGTCGGCTGGCAGCGCGTGGGTCGAGGCCGACCACGCGGGCGCGGCCGACCCGGGCGTGCAGTCGGTGGCGCAGATCTACGCTTACTACAAGAAGTTCGGCGTCGCGACCGAGGTGATGGGCGCGAGCTTCCGCAACGTCGGCCAGATCGCCGCGCTGGCCGGCTGCGACCTGCTGACGATCAGCCCCGACCTTCTTGCCGCACTCCAGGCAAGCGACGCGCCGCTTGCGCGCGCGCTCGACCCGGCTGCGGCGCAGGCGGCGGACATTCACGCCACCACGTTCAACGAGGCGAGCTTCCGCTATGCGCTGAACGCCGATGCGATGGCGAACGACAAGCTCGCCGAAGGCATACGCGCGTTTGCTGCGGATGCGGTCAAGCTCGACGGTTTGATGGAGGGACTGCGATGAGGTGGTGCGGCAAAGGCATGCCTGGGCCGGCGTCAGCGTTTCGGTTCGCGGGGCATCTGGGAACCGCTCTCAACTGTCGAGCGTCCGACCCGGCGGCCTGATTCGCGCTCCCACATTTCACGTTCGACTCAAGGCAACCTCACATGACACGCTGTGACAAAACCCCCGCTTGGGCCTCCCTGCAAGGCCACTTCGAAGCCCACGGCCGCGCCTTCGATCTGCGCGATGCGTTCGCACGCGATGCCGCGCGCTTCACGCATCTGCAGGTGCAGGCGCCCGAGGTGTTCGCCGACCTGTCGAAGAACCTGATCGACGCCGCGACGCTGCACTTCCTCGCCGACCTGGCGAACGAGTGCTTTGTTCCGGCGCTGCGCGACGCCATGTTCGACGGCGCGCCGATCAACACCACCGAAGACCGCGCCGTGCTGCACGCTGCGCTGCGCTCGCCGGCCGGCTCGAACTTCGGCACGGCGGCCGCGGTGGCCCAGGTGCAGCAGGTGCTCGGCAACATGCTCGCGTATGTCGAGACGGTGCGCGACACGGCGGCGAGCGGCATCAGGCACATCGTCAACATCGGCATCGGCGGCAGCGACCTCGGGCCGCAGATGGTGGTGCCGGCGCTCGACGCCTTCGCGCACCCGGGCCTCACGCTGCACTTCGTCTCGAACGTCGACGGCCACGACATTGCGCCAGTGCTGCGCAAGTTGAAACCCGCCGAGACGCTGTTCATCATCGCCAGCAAGACCTTCACCACGCAGGAGACGATGGCCAACGCGCATGCCGCGAAGGCCTGGTTCACTGCGAACGGCGGCACGGACACCGCGAAGCACTTTGTCGCCACCACCACCAACATCGAGGCCGCCGCCGCCTTCGGCGTCACCACCACGTTCGGCTTCTGGGACTGGGTGGGCGGGCGCTACTCGCTCTGGTCGGCCATCGGCTTGCCGATTGCGCTGGCCATCGGCGCCGACCACTTCCGCGCGCTGCTCGCCGGCGCGCATGCGATGGATCAGCACTTCGCCACCGCGCCGGTGGCGCAGAACCTGCCGATGCTGCTCGGCCTCGTCGACGTGTGGTACCGCAACTTCCACGGCTTCACGAGCCGCAGCGTCGCGCCCTACCACCAGGGCCTGAAGCGGCTGCCGGCGTACCTGCAGCAGCTGGAGATGGAGAGCAACGGCAAGCGCGTTGATCGGAGCGGCGAGCCGCTGCCGTATGCCACCAGCCCGGTGGTGTGGGGCGAGCCCGGCACGAACGGCCAGCATGCGTACTTCCAGATGTTGCACCAGGGGAGCGACGTGATCCCGGTCGAGTTCATCCTCGTCAAGAACCCGACCCACGCGCTCGCCAACCTGCATGGCCCGCTGCTCGCGCAACTGGAGCGCCAGCACACCATGCTGCTCGCCAACGGCCTGGCGCAATCGCAGGCCTTGATGCTCGGCAAGACCACCGATGCCGCGATGACCGACAAGGCGCCGACGGCATCGAAGTCGCTCGACGCGTCGACGCTCGCAAAGCACCGCACCTTCCCCGGCAACCGGCCGAGCACCACGCTGATGCTCGACCAGCTCACGCCGCGCTCGCTCGGCGCGCTGATCGCGGTGTACGAGCACCGCGTGTTCACCAGCGGCGCGGTGTGGGGCATCAACAGCTTCGACCAGTGGGGCGTGGAGCTGGGCAAGGCGCTGTGCAACGACCTGCTGCCGCGCCTGGGCTCGGGGGACGCGAGCGGGCTCGATGGGTCCACGGCGGGGTTGATGGCGCGGCTGCGGGGTTGAGGCGCGGTGGTGGCAACGACCCGATCCCTTTCCCTCCCCGAGCCGGCCCGCATGAACATCGTCTTCGACTTCGGTGGCGTGCTGTTCGACTGGCGGCCGCACGAGTTCATGGCCCGGCTGCTGCCGGCGCACGCGCCCGACGAAGCCTCGGCCCACGCGCTGGTGGGTGCGGTATTCCAGGGCTACGGCGGCGCATGGAGCGAGTTTGATCGGGGCACCATCGCCCCCGGCCCGCTGGCGCAGCGCATTGCCGAGCGCACCGGGCTGCACGTGGACGAGGCGGCGCTCGTCATCGCGAGCGTGCCCCACGAACTGCAGCCGATTCCCGCCACCGTGGCCTTGCTGCGGCGGCTCGACGAGCGCGGCCACGCGCTGTACTTCCTGTCGAACATGCCCGCGCCCTATGCCGACCACCTGGATGCAACGCACGCGTTTCTCGGCGTGTTCAAGGCCGGCGTCTACTCGGCACGCGTGAAGCTCGTCAAGCCCGAGCCGGCGATCTATGCGCATGCGCAGGCCGCCTTCGGCATCGACCCCGCGAACACGCTGTTCATCGACGACGTGGCCCACAACGCCGCCGCCGCACGGGCCGCCGGCTGGCAGGCCGTGCATTTCGAAAGCCCGGCGCAGTGCGAAGCTGCACTGCACCAGCGCGGCCTTCTTTGATCGACCCTGGACCACTGCCTTCACCCCACCCATCAGCCCGGAGTGCAACCGCCATGAGTGATCCCGATGTCACCCTCTACCACTCGCCCAACACGCGCTCCACCGGCGCGCTGATCCTGCTCGAAGAGCTGGGTGCGCCGTACCGACTGCACGTGCTCAACATGAAGGTGGGCGAGCAGCGCCAGAGCGCCTACCTGGCCGTCAACCCGATGGGCAAGGTGCCGGCCATCACCGACCGCGGCGCGCTCGTGACCGAGCAGGTGGCGGTGTTCCTGTACCTGGCCGATCTGTTCCCGCAGGCGGGCCTCACGCCGGCCATTGGTGATGCGCTGCGCGGCCCGTACCTGCGCTGGATGGCCTGCTACGGGTCGAGCTTCGAGCCGGCGCTGATCGACAAGTCGCGCAACAGTGCGCCGCCCGCGTCGATGGCCCCGTACGGCGACTACGACACGATGCTCGCCACGCTCGTTGCGCAGCTCGAAAAAGGGCCGTACCTGCTGGGGGGGCGATTCACCGCGGCCGATGTTCTGTGGGGCACCGCGCTGCGCTGGACAACGATGTTCAAGCTCGTGCCCGAGCTGCCGGTGATCACCGCCTACATCGAGCGCGTGGGCTGCCGCCCGGCCGTGCTGCGTGCACGCGAGAAAGACGCCGCGCTGGCGGCAGCGCAGGCCGCCGAACCGTTGGCATAGGCGCGGCGCCTACGGCACAGAAAGCCCGCGCAACGCGCCCAGCCCGGCGTCGAGCGCCTGCTCGGCGATGCGCTGCTTCCACACGTCGGTGTCGGTGTAGAACGCGTCGCGCGTCTGGCGCTTGATGGCGGCGAGTTGCGCGGCCGGCGCCTCGGGGTGCATTTCGGCCCATTGGTCGGCGCGCAGTGCGTTCATCATGTCCATGATCGGCAGCGTGCCGTATTCGAGCGCGATGGCGGTGTACTCGGCCTGCGGACATTCCTGGTAAGCGCTCTCCCACATCAGGCCCTTGAGCGGTGCGGAGGTCGAACTGCCGTCATAGATGCTCGTGACGTGTTCGCCCCACCACGCGCGGGCGCGTTGAAGGGCCTCGGCTTCGTCGCGACAGGCGAAGATGCGTTCGCCCACGCCGCTCGGGCCGAGGCCGGTGTGCAGGTCGACCCAGCCCAGACGCGCGCAATGCGTGCCGTGCTCTTGCAGCACGTGGCGCAGCGTGACCTGGCTCCACGTCGGGTTGCGGCCGCCGTAGAACAGGCCTTGCGGGTGGCTGTACTGCCCGCCGGAAATGGCGGCCTGCAGCGCCGCCACGCCGTGCGCCTGCACAAAGCGCTGCACCACCGCGTCGGCCTCGGCAGAAGGCGGCCAGGTGGCCGGCACGAGCACGGCAGCCAGTTCGTCGTAGCCCGGGTTCGCGGGCAGCGGCTGGCTGAAGTCGTGGAAGTTGCGGTTCAGGTCGACGTTCTCGTGCGTGGTGCGCCGCCACCATGAAAAGCCGTACGGGTTGAGCGCGTGGATGTAGAGCACGGCCACGCCGCTTGCGCGCACGGCATCGCGCCAGGCCGCGTCGCGCAGCAGGAGCGTCTGCACGCCCGAGCCGCAGAAGCCTTCGACGCCATGGCAGGCGCTGCTGATGACGAGCAGCGAGCGCGCGTCGTTCGGGCCGTCACGCACCACGTCCATGGCCAGTGCTTCGCCGTCGCGGCCGAGCAGCGGATGCGGGTGGCTTTCAACGTCGAGCCGCGAAGCCTCGGCGGCGGTGAGGAACTTGGCCCGGGCCTCGCCGTAGGTTTGAGAAAAGTGGCTGATGATGCTCATGGATCGTGTCGGGTTCAGCAGGTTTCAGCGTGGCTGGGCCAGCCACTTCTCGGCGATGTTCACCCACAACGTGGCGCCCAGCGGAATCAGCTCGTCGTTGAAGTCGTAGCTCGGGTTGTGCAGCATGCACGGGCCCATGCCGTGGCCGCCGATGCGGTGGCTGCCGTCGCCGTTGCCGATCAGGAAGTAGCAGCCGGGCTTGGCCTGCAGGAAGTAGCTGAAGTCTTCGGCGCCCATCGTCGGCTCGAACTCCTGCACGTTCTCGGCGCCGACGAGTTCGGTCATCACCTGCGCGGCGAACGCGGTCTCGGCCGGGTGGTTGATGGTGGGCGGGTAGTTGCGCTTGAACGCGAACTCGCAGCTGGTGTCGAAGGCCGCGCAGGTGTGCTCGGTGATCTCCTTCATGCGCTTTTCGATCAGGTCCAGCACCTCGAGCGTGAAGGTGCGCACCGTGCCCTGGATCTCGCAGCTGTCGGGCACGACGTTGGTCGCCTCGCCGGTGTGGATCATCGTCACCGAGATCACGCCGGCGTCGATCGGCCGCTTGTTGCGCGTGATGATGGTCTGGAACGCCTGCACCAGCTGGCAGGCCACCGGCACCGGGTCGACGCCGTTGTGCGGCATCGCGGCATGCGAGCCCTTGCCGTGGATCGTGATCTTGAATTCGTTGCTGCTGGCAAAGGCCGGCCCGCTCTTCAGCGCGAATTGGCCGACCGCCATGCCGGGCCAGTTGTGCGCGCCGAACATCGCCTCCATCGGGAACTTGTCGAACAGGCCGTCCTTGATCATCTCGCGCGCACCGCCGCCGCCTTCTTCGGCCGGCTGGAACACGAGGTACACGGTGCCGTCGTAGTTGCGGTGCTTGGCGAGGTGCTTGGCCGCGGCCAGCAGCATCGCGGTGTGGCCGTCGTGGCCGCAGGCGTGCATCTTGCCGGCATGTTGGCTGGCGTGGTCAAAGGTGTTGAACTCTTGCATCGGCAAGGCGTCCATGTCGGCGCGCAGACCAATGGCACGGCTGGAGGTGCCTGCCTTGACGATGCCCACGACGCCCGTCGTACCCATGCCGCGGTGGAT
>JANXWV010000088.1 GCA_025350965.1 Rhizobacter sp. | reverse complement strand
TTCTGTTCCTGCCTCAAAGCGTTTCAACGATTATTGGCGCGCTGGCCAGGTGGCGGATGTGCGGCTCTCGGCGGAGCGACTCGCGATTGAGCGGCTCGCGGCGGGCGGTGTTTGCGGTTCCACGAAAGGGCACCCACGGTTCCGCAAAGGCGCGGCCGGGCAGGTGGCAGCGCGCCTGTGAGGTGCCGAGGAGCGGAAGGCTTCTGGCGGCGCGCGCAGCGCGCATCAACATCTGACTCGCCGGCTACTGTTTGACCGGAGAGAGCGAAGCGAGCGCAGGGAGTTGGACGGCACGACCTCCGAGCCGAGCAGCGCCGTGCAGTCGGCGCAGCCGACCGCCCCGTCGGAGCCCCCGCCGGGCACCGCCCGCCGCGAGCTCGCTAAAACGTGAGCCGGTAAAACGGGAGCCGCTAAAACGGGAGCCGCTAAAGCGCGAGCCGCACATCCGCCACCTGGCAAGCGCGCCAATAATCGTTGAAACGTTTCGAGGCAGGAACAGAACATGAACGCAATCGCCAGGCTCGGCTCTCTCTTCGGGGCGCTGCTTGCCGCCGTCTTCGGTACATGGCGAGCGCCGGTGTGGATGCGATGGAGCGGGACGCAGTTGCAACGCGCCGGCACCGCGACGGCCGTGGCGGCGCGTGCGCGGCCACGAGCCTTCGGTGCCGGGGCGCTGGCGGTGATCGCGTTGGCCGTGGGCGGCTACTACGGGCATGCTTGGTGGAAGGCGCGGCCGCAGCCCGTGACGGTGAGCCTCGCGGTGGTGAACCCGCCGATCACCGACTTCGTGAACGCAGGCGCACCGAACGCGCTGATCGTGAATTTCTCGAACTCGGTCGCACCGCTCGCGCTCGTCGGCAAGGACGTGCCTTCGGGCCTCACCACCACACCGCCCGTCGAAGGCGTGTGGCGCTGGGCGAGCGACCGGCAGCTCACCTTCACACCGAAGGCCGATTGGCCGGTGGGGGCCGAGTACAAGGTGGTGATCGACCGCGCGGCCATCGCACCGCAGGTGAAGCTCGACGCGTGGGAGTTCTCGTTCGCCAGCGCCGCGTTCGTGCCCACCTTGCGCAAGGCCGAGTTCTACCAAGACCCGATCAATCCGACCATCAAGAAGGCCGTGTTCGAGATCGGCTTCACCCACCCGGTGAACACCGCCGAGTTCGAGAAGCGCGTCGAGTTGCGCCTGGCGGGCCAGGCCGAGGGCGTGCTCGGCGTGGGCCGCGAGAAGACGGCGTTCACGGTGAGCTACGACAAGCTCAAGCTTTCGGCCTACGTGCACTCGGCCGTGCTGCCGATCCCGAAGGAGGCCACATCGCTCGCCTTCGCGCTCGACAAGGGCGTGCCGGCGCAAGCCGGTGGCGTGCCGAGCAAAGCGGCGCTCGCTGGCGGTGTCGAGGTGCCGGGGCTGTACAGCCTGAGCGTCGAAGGCGCGAGCGTTGCTGTCGTCACCAACGAGCGCTTCGAGCCCGAGCAGGTGCTGGTGGTCAACACCTCGCAGCGGGTGCACGAGCGCGACCTGGCCCGCAACCTCACGGTGTGGGTGCTGCCGCTGCGCAACCCCGACCAGAAGAAGGAAGACCAGGGCGAGGAACCCTACCCGTGGTCGGACGCGAGCGAAGTCAGCGCCAATGTGCTGAAGGCTGCGACGAAGCTCGACCTCTTCCCCGTGCCGGCCGAGGAGGAGCAGACGCAGGTGCACTCGTTCAAGCTGCGCGCCGACGTGGGCCGCCGGCTCTACGTGCAGGTCGATGCCAAGACCAAGAGCTTCGGCGGCCACCTGATGCGCAAGAACGCGCAACTCATCGCCGCCGTGCCGCCCTACCCGCCGGAGCTGCGCATCCTGAGCCAGGGCGCGCTGCTGCCGATGAGCGGCGAGAAGAAGGTGGCGGTGCTGGTGCGCGACCTGCCGGGCCTGCGCGTCGAGATCGCGCGCGTGCAGCCCTCGCAGTTGCAGCACTTGGTGTCGCAGACGCAGGGCAACTTCGCGAACCCCGAGTTCCTGGGCAGCTTCGGGCCCGACAACATGACCGACCGCTTCGAGCGCAAGGTTCCGCTGCCGGGCCTGGCGCGCGGCAAGCCGCACTACGAGGCGATCGACCTCGCGCAGTACCTCGCGAAAGACGGCGACAAGGAGCCGAAGCGCGGCCTGTTCCTGCTGAAGGTGCAGGGCTACGACCCGGCGCAGGACGAGAAGAAGCCGGCCGCACTCGACCCGAACGCACCGGCGCAGGCCGAGCCTGCGGAAGAGAACAACGAACCCGAGGTGAGCGACCCGGAGCGCGTCGACCCCGCGTCGCTGGAGGAGCGCCGGCTCGTGCTCGTGACCGACCTGGGCCTGCTCGTGAAGCAAAGCACCGACGGCTCGCGCGACGTGTTCGTGCAGTCGATCTTCAACGGAACGCCTGTCGCCGGGGTGCAGGTCGAGGTGCTGGCGAAGAACGGCAGCACGCTCTTCACCCAGACCACCGACGCCGCCGGCCGCGTGCACTTCGACAAGCTCGAAGGCATGGTGCGCGAGCGCGCGCCGCTGCTGGTTATCGCGAAGAAGGCCGGCGACATGAGCTTCATGCCGCTGAACCGCAGCGACCGGCAACTCGACTTCTCACGCTTCGACGTGGGCGGCCTGCAGAACGCGCGCTCCACCGACCAGCTGAGTGCGTACCTGTTCTCCGACCGCGGCATCTACCGCCCGGGCGAGACGCTTCACATCGGCATCGTCGTGAAGGCTGCCGACTGGGCCAGGCCGCTCGCCGGCGTGCCGCTCGAAGCAGAAGTGCTCGATGCGCGCGGCCTCGTCGTGAAACGCGAACGCGTGCGCGTGGCGGCGGGTGGCTTCATCGAGATCGCGCACACCACGCAGGAGACCTCGCCGACCGGCAACTACACCGTCAACCTGAACATCCTCAAGGACGGCGCGGTGCTGCGCCAGATCGGCTCGACCACCGTGAAGGTGCAGGAGTTCCTGCCCGACCGCATGAAGGTCACCGCACAGCTCGTCACGGCCGACGGCAAGCCGGCCGCCGCGATGAGCGACGGCTGGGTCAGCCCGAAGGACCTGAAGGGCCGCATCAACGCGCAGAACCTGTTCGGCACGCCGGCCACGAACCGCCGCGTGGAAGTGGCGATGACGCTGAGCCCGGCCTACCCCGCGTTCCGCGCCTACCCCGACTACGCCTTCTACGACCCGCAGCGCGCGAAAGAAGGCTTCAGCGACAACCTGCCCGAGGCGAAGACCGATGACAACGGGGACGCGACGGTGAACCTCGATCTCGCCCGCTACGCCCGTGCCACCTACCGCCTGAGCCTGCTCGGCAAGGTGTTCGAGCCCGAGGGCGGGCGCAGCGTGGCGGCCGAGGCGAGCGTGCTCGTGTCGGAGCTGCCGTTCCTCGTCGGCGTGAAGAACGATGGTGATCTCGGCTTCGTCTCGCGGGGCAGCAAGCGCATCAGCCAGATCATCGCGATCGACCCGCGGGCGAAGCCGCTCGCGACCAGCGGCCTCACGCTGCAACTCGTTGAGCGCAAGGTGGTCTCGGTGCTGATGCGGCAAGCGAACGACACCTACAAGTACGAGTCGCGCAAGAAGGACGCGCTGGTGAGCGAGCAGCCGATGGCGATTGCCGCGGCCGGCTACGCGCTGCCGCTCGACACGCGCAACGCCGGCAACTTCAGCTATGTGGTGCGCGACGCCGGCGGCGTGGAGCTGAACCGCATCGACTACGCGGTGGCCGGCCAGGGCAACGTGACGCGTTCGCTCGAACGCAATGCCGAACTGCAGCTCACCTTGAACAAGAAGGACTATCAACCGGGCGAAGAGATCGAGGTCAGCATCCGCGCGCCGTACGTGGGCGCCGGGCTCATCACGATCGAGCGCGACAAGGTGTTCACGCAGACGTGGTTCAAGACGACGACGACGGCCTCGGTGCAGAAGATCACCTTGCCGAAGGACTTCGAGGGCAACGGTTACGTGAACGTGCAGTTCATCCGCGACCCGGGCTCGGACGAGATCTTCATGAGCCCGCTCAGCTTCGGCGTGGCGCCGTTCGCGACCAGCCTGGCGCAGCGCACGAATGTGCTCAAGCTCAGCGTGCCCGAGCTGACGAAGCCGGGCGAGGTGATGAAGATCAAGCTTACCGCCGAGGCGCCGACGCGCGCGGTGGTGTTCGCCGTCGACGAAGGCATCCTGCAGGTGGCGCGCTACAAGGAGGCCGACCCACTCGGCTTCTTCTTCCAGAAGCGCGCGCTCGAAGTGAAGAGCACGCAGATCCTCGACCTGATCCTGCCGGAGTTCAAGCGGCTGATGGCCGCGTCTGCGC
>JANXWV010000087.1 GCA_025350965.1 Rhizobacter sp. | reverse complement strand
CTCCTTGCGCCGGTTGATCTCGGCGGCCAGCAGTGAATTCGGCTGCCGCGCTTCCTGCTTGAGGGCGACGGCGAGCTTTTGCGTGCTGAATGGCTCGACCGAGCCGAGCGCGACGTAAGGCTGGGGGTTGAACTTCTTGGGCGCCGAAAGCGGTTCGACGCTCGGCTTTACCTCGCGCTTTTGCTGCTCCATCCACTGCGACAACTCTTCCTGCTCGCCGCTGCATGCGGCCAGGCAAAGTGCCACCAGCGCAAGAGGCCCGAACCGGCCAACGTGGTCGCGATCGGGCTTCATTTCTTGGCCCCCGCCGACTTGGCTTTCGCGGCAGCGGCGCGTTTGATCTCGTCAAGCTCGGCCGAGTCGAGGTACCGGTAGGTTCGGGCAGTGGCTTCCATGGCCAACAAGCCCGATGTATCGCGCACCGCGCCGGCGATATTTAGGTTGTGCAGAGTCACGATGCGCGACAGGTTCGCGATGTCGCTTGCGAACGCTCCCATGTCGTGATAGCGACCCGACACCTTGATGGAGATCGGCAATTCTGCGTAGTAGTCCTTGACGACGACCTGCCCTGGCTTGAAGAGCTCGAACTGCAGACCGCGCCCGAGGCCTGCTTGATTGATGTCGGACAACAGCGCGTCCATCTCGGCTTTGCCAGGCAACTGCTTTTCGAGTTGTGTCACGTACTCCTCGACCTGAAGCTTCTGCTTGCGCAACTCGGCGAGGTTCACAGCTTGCCCAAGCTTGGCACGGTAGTCGAGCTTGAGTGCAGGCTCCTTGGCGCGCTCGGAGTCGAGTTCATCGTGTGCCGGCGAGAGCAGCATGAACCAGCCGAGGACGATCATCACCGTGGCCACTGCAGCCCACGTGAGCACCTTCGGCAGAATCGGCCATTGGCCCGGCTCGTTCGGGTTCAGGGCGCGGAATTGCGACGCCGCTCCCTCGAACACGGAGTTCAAGTCGAGATTCATCGGTTTGGTGTTGGTGGCCATGCCGGTCTCAAGCCTTCTTGGCGACTGCCGCACTGGCAGGGCGCGCAGCAGCGGGAACTGCCGATGCTGCGTCAGCTGCCGCAGCAGCCTTGTCCTGCGGGCGTTTTACCGTAACGCGCACCGAGAAATCGAACAATCGCTTTTGCTCCTTGTTCGCCGCCGTGACGGTGGTGGCCTTGCTCTCCACCAGGTCCGGCGTGACAAGCCATTCGGAGTTGTACGCCGTGTTGCGAAGGAATTCGGAGATGCGCTCTTGCGTCTGTGCGATGCCGGTGACCATGAGCACCGTGCCGTCTTGCTTAATCGACGTGAAGTACATGCCTTCCGGTGTTTGCTTGACAAGTTCGTTGAGCAGATGCACCGGCAAATTGCGGTCAATTTGCAGGTCTTCCACGGCCTTCTGGCGCGCGGTCAGCGAAGCAATCTCGGCTTTCAGGTTGGCGATGTCCTTGATCTCTTTTTCGAGCTTCGCAATCTCGGTGGCGAGGAACTGGTTGCGCTCCTGCTGCGACGACGTCATTTGCTGAACGATCAAGTACCACGCGCCCACAACCAAGAGCCCGGCAACCGCCGCCAGCCCCAGGCCCACGAAGAATGCAATTTTCTTGCGCTTGCGCCGCTCTTCCCGGTGCGGCAGCAGGTTGATCAGAATCACTGCACGAACCTCCGCATCGCCAGGCCGCAGGCGGTGAGGTAAGACGGCGCCTCGCGGCGAAGCTTGCTTTCGCGCACAGCCGAGCCCAGCTTCATGTTCTCGAACGGGTTGACCACCATCGATGCAAAGCCCGTGAGTTCAGTCACTCGGTCTTTCAGGCCCGGCAGGGTGGCCGTGCCGCCCGCAAGCATCACGTAGTGCACTTTGTGGTGCGGTGTGCTGGTGAAGAAGTACTGCAGCGCACGGCCGATCTCCTGCGACAGGCTGTCGACGAAAGGCGCGAGCAACGACGATTCGTAGTCGTCCGGCAAATCACCGGCCAACTTTTTCTGCTCTGCCTCTTCGTATGAAAAGCCGTACTGGCGCGAGATCAACTGGGTAAGTTGTGAGCCACCGAATGCCTGATCGCGGTCGTAGAGCATCTCGTCGTCGCGCAACACCTTGAGGCTCGTCGTGTCTGCGCCAATCTCGAACAACGCCACCAGCGCGTCATGGCCTTCGTTCGGCAAGGCGGAAACGACACGGCTCATCGCCAGGCGCGACGCGTGCGATTCGATGTCGAGCACCGCAGGCTTCAGGCCGGCCGCTTCGGCAAGGCCTTGCCGGTCCTGGACGCGGTCTTTGCGCGACGCCGCGATCAGCACTTCCACGTCACCCACCGACGTGGGGCTCGGGCCGATGACGCAGAAGTCGAGGCTCACTTCATCGAGTGAGAATGGGATGTATTGATTGGCCTCGGCCTCGACCTGGAGTTCGAGCTCTTCCTCGCGAAGACCAGCCGGCAGCATGATCTTCTTGGTGATCACGGCCGATTGGGGCATGGCCATGACGACATGCCGCGTCTTGGTGCCGCTCTTGGAGACCACACGCTTCACCGCCTCAGCCACTTCGTCGAACTTTTCGATCTGGCCGTCGGCGATCCAGCCCTTTTCGAAGCTTTCGACACCGAAACGTTCCAACACGTACTCGCCGGAGGCGGTTTGCCCCAACTCGACCAATTTGACGCTGGACGAACTGATGTCCAGCCCGATCATCGGCGGGTGCTTGCGGCCCAACAAGGTGTCCAGAAAGCTCACGACGCCTTTCCACCAGCCGTAAAGATTCGGTGCTGGATTGTTAATAAGTTACTTGAATGCTAGCAGTAAAGCCTATGTGGCACAAAGAAAAATCCGGATTCGCACCACGCTGCGCGTTGCAAATCTCACACGCAGAACGGCCCTCAATCCAGGCTCAGCGGGTCAACCCTGATGCTCCCGTTACGCCTGCTTTCAGCCTTCCCGGCAGAGCGGTTGGCGCGCACCTGGGGCGTGCGGGTCGGTTTCTATAATCGGGTGACCAACGTTGGAGTCCCATGAGCGAATCCGAGCGCGAGGCACCTCGCCCCGCCGATGCACCATCGATGCGTTCTTCCGGACCACGCCTGCCCTTGTGGACCCGCTGGCTGAGCCGCAGTGCGCTGTGGTTGCTCGGCTTGGCTGCGGCCGGGGTCGGTACCGCACTGATGCTCGTCGCACTCGCCCTCGCCGTGGCGTACCCGAACCTGCCGGAGATCGACGGCTTGCTCGACTACCGGCCCAAGTTGCCCATGCGCATCTTCTCGGCCGACGGCGTGCTGCTGGGCGAGTACGGTGAGGAGCGCCGCAACTTCACGCCGCTCGCGCAGATCCCGAAGGTGATGCAGCAGGCTGTGCTGGCCTCGGAAGATGCGCGGTTCTACGAACACAGCGGCGTCGACCTCAAGGGCGTGCTGCGCGCGGGTCTGGCGCAGTTCAGCCGTTCGCGCAGCCAGGGCGCCTCAACAATCACCATGCAGGTAGCGCGCAACTTCTACCTGTCGACCGAGAAGACCTACACCCGCAAGATCTACGAGATGCTGCTGGCGTTCAAGATGGAGAGCCTGCTCACGAAGGACCAGATCCTGGAGGTCTACATGAACCAGATCTTCCTCGGCCAACGCGCCTATGGCTTCGCTTCTGCCAGCGACATTTACTTCGGCAAGCCGTTGCAGGAAATTTCGGTGGCCGAGGCCGCGATTCTGGCCGGCCTGCCGCAGGCGCCGTCGCTCTTCAACCCGATCACGAACCCGAAGCGCGCCAAGGACGGGCAGCTGCGTATCCTCGACCGCATGGTCGACAACGGCTTCATCACCGCCCCGCAGCGCGACGTTGCGCGGGTTGAACCGCTGCGCTATCGGGCGCCTTCAGAGGTGGCGGTACATGCCGAGTATGTGGCCGAAGCCGCGCGCCAGTTGATCTTCGCGCAATACGGTGACGACTCTTACGTGCGTGGCCTGAACGTGTACCTGACGCTTCGTTCGGACGAGCAGATGGTGGCTTACCGCGCGCTGCGCAAAGGCATCATGGACTTCGAGCGACGGCAGGTCTACCGAGGCCCCGAGGACTACGTCGACCTGCCCGCGAACGCGACAGACACCGACGCGCGCGTGGCCGACGCACTGCAAGACCACCCCGACAACGATGAGTTGAAGGCGGCGGTCGTGCTCGAAGCCAGCCCGAAGAAAGTGGTTGCAGCGCTGCAGAACGGGGAGAGTGTGACCATCACCGGCGATGGCCTGAGGCCGGCCGCATCGGGTCTCGCAGCCAAGGGCAACCCGAAGACGCAGATCCGCGCCGGCGCTGTGGTGCGGGTCAGCCGCAGCAGCAAGGGCGAGTGGGGCATCACGCAGTTGCCGGAGGTGGAAGGCGCGTTCATCGCACTCGATCCGCGCAGCGGCGCCGTCCGGGCGATGGTGGGCGGCTTCGACTACTCCAAGAGCAAGTTCAATCACGTCACGCAGGCATGGCGCCAACCCGGGTCGAGCTTCAAGCCGTTCATCTATTCGGCTGCGCTGGAGAAGGGTTTCACACCGGCCACGATCATCAATGACGCGCCCCTGTTCTTCGATGCCGGCGCCACCGGCAGCCAGCCGTGGGAGCCGAAGAACTACGACGGCAAGTTCGA
>JANXWV010000079.1 GCA_025350965.1 Rhizobacter sp. | reverse complement strand
GTTCTCGGCCAGTTCGGCGAACATCGGGCCCCACACGGAATCGGGCCGGCCGATGATTTCGTAGCTGGCGCTCTTGCGGCGGATGTCGTCGTTGGCGGGGATCGTGGACAGCACCGGGATGCCGACCTTGTCGGCGAAGGCTGCGGCCTCGCCGGTGCCGTCGTCGCGGTTGATCACCATGCCGGCCACGCCGACGTTGCCGCCGAGCTTGCGGAAGTACTCGACCGCGCTGCACACGTTGTTGGCGACGTAGAGCGATTGCAGGTCGTTGCTGGCCACGACGATGACCTTCTGGCACATGTCGCGGGCAATCGGCAGGCCAAAACCACCACAGACCACATCACCCAGGAAGTCGAGCAGAACGTAGTCGAAGCCCCACTCGTGGAAGCCGAGTTTTTCGAGCAGCTCGAAGCCGTGAATGATGCCGCGCCCGCCGCACCCGCGGCCGACCTCGGGGCCGCCGAGTTCCATGGCGTAGACACCGTCGCGCTTGAAGCAGACATCGCCGATGGCGACCGCTTCACCGGCGAGCTTCTTCTTCGACGAGGTTTCGATGATCGTGGGGCAAGCCCGCCCGCCGAACAGCAGCGAGGTGGTGTCGCTCTTCGGGTCGCAGCCGATCAGCAGGACCTTCTTGCCTTGCTGCGCCATCATGTAGCTGAGGTTGGCGAGCGTGAAGCTCTTGCCGATGCCGCCCTTGCCGTAGATCGCGATGATCTGCGTCTCTTTGGTGGCCATGGTGGGCACCGCAGCATCGGGTTCGATGGCGGCCTCGGACCGCAGGCGCTCAACGAACTTGAGCGGCGATTCTTTCGGCATCGTGGCCGATTGCGGGGTGGCGGCGAGGGTCGTCATGCGCATGCTCTCCAGTCGAGAACCATCTTCAAACAGGCTGCATCGCCGAAGGCAGTGCGGTAGGCGTCGGGCGCATGCTCGGCCACGTCGCGGTGGGTAATCAGGCCGTCGAGCGACAGGCGGCCGGACTCGGCCAGCTCGGTCACCGCCAGCAGGTCGGGGCGCTGCCATTCGGCGGCGGCGCGGATCGTGGCTTCGCGCATGAAGGCCGGCGCAAAGGCGAACGACAGGCGGTCGCTGTAGAAGCCGGCCAGCACCACTTCGCCGCCGGGTGCGAGGCGGCCGATCAAGGTGTCGAGCAGGTTCGCGTCGCCGCTCACGTCGTAGACCGCGTGGTAGTCGCGCTTCGGGTCGGCGTCGGGGTGAATCACGGCATAGCCTTCAGCGCCCTGTGAGCGTTGCGGGTTCAGCTCCCACACGGTGGGCGGCGCAAAACCGGCAACGACCGTCATGCGCGCCAGCAAGCGGCCGAGCACGCCATGGCCGACGATCAGATCGGGGGGCGTGATGGGCTGGCGTTTGCCGGCACCGCTGACGGCGTGGTACGCCGTGGCGGCCAGGGCCAGCAACACGGCCTGCTCACCGAGCGCCTGGCTGACAGGCACCACGCGCGAACCCTGCACCACGAGCTTGGACGCCGCACCGCCGAACAGCCCGCGCACTTCACCGAAGCAGCGCGCACCTGGAACGAACACCTGCGTGCCTTCGGCGATGCCGGAATCAGGGCCGGCCTGAACCACACGGCCGACCGATTCATAGCCCGGCACCAGCGGGTAGCCCATGCCGGGGAACATCGGCATCTTGCCGGTCCACAGAAGCTTCTCGGTGCCGGTGCTGATGCCGCTGTAGTCGATGTCGACGACCACGTCGTCGGCGCCAGGAGCGGTGAGTTCGAGCTGGGTCAACGCCAGATGCTCGGGCCGCTCGAACACGACAGCTTGCGTGTTCATGCCTGGCCCCTCAATTCACCTCGCGGCGCGGGCAATGAAGCCGCGCTGACGAAGGGGAAGTTGTCTGGGTTCACTGCGTTGCTTTCATTCGGTATGTGTCATCTTAGCTTTACGGTTTTGAGTGTCAAGCTGCATTTACAACAAACCGAATGGGGTTTACGCGAAGCGCGGCACGTCAGGCCGCCGACGCCAGCAGCACGCCGGTTTGCAAGGGCATGTGGGTGGGGAGGACGCGCACCGCCTTGAACCCCGCAGCCAGCAGCATCGAGGTCAGCTCGGCGGCCGAGCGCGGCCGGCCCCGGCCCATGGCCAGCAGGTAGAAACCGAAGTACGCATTGCCCATTGCCTCAGCGCCGCGCGTGTCGGCCATCGGCTCGGCCAGCAGCAGCTTGCCGTGCGCGGGCAAGGCACGGTGAACCGCGCGCAGCAGGTGCATGACGCGCGCATCGTCGTGGTCATGAACCACGCGGACGAGCGAGGCGATGTCGGCCCCACGTGGCAGCGCATCGATGAGGAAATCGCCGCCGACAGCCGTGCTGCGCTCGGCGAAACCCTTCTCGGCGAAGCGGATGCGGGCGCGCTGCGCCACGGCCGGCAAGTCGAACAACACCACGTTCAACGCCGGGGTTCGCTCGGCCGCGCGGCACAGGAACGTGCCCTCGCCGCCGCCCACGTCGAGCAGCGTCTGGTGGCGCCCGAGCGGGTAGGCGTCGAGGATCAGGTCAGCCACCAGCGGCTGCGATGCGGACATCAATGCGCTGTACGTCGCCACGTTGGCGCCTTCCAGCGCGCCCGGCGCAGCGGCGCCGGCGTAGGGCCAGTAACCGGCGAGCGCGCCGCCTGCGCCGGTATCACCCTTGAGCAGGGCCACCGGGTCGCGCAGGTCGGCATAGAGCGCGGCGTGGTGCTCGACCATCGCGGCGATGGCCGTGTTGCCCACCATCGGCGCGCCGAGCGGGCCCAGGCCGTAGCGGCCACCGCTGCGCTTCTCGGCAAGCTTCAACGCGACGGCGGCGGTCAGCAGGCGCTCGGCGGCCTCCTCGGACAAATCGAGCTGCAACGCGAGCACAGCCAGCGTCTGCGGGCCGCGCGCCAGCGTGTCGAACAGGTGCAATCGAACGCAGGCACAGAGCACCTGCGAGTAGACGAAGCCGGCCACCAGATCGAACAGCGCCTGCGCACGGCGCCGCGCGGTGCTTCGGGTGAGCGGGAACGCTGCCGCCCAGCGCTGGAACGCGCTCGACGCCAGCGTGCGGTCGCGCCAGGCGTGCCAGCGGTCGGCCCATGCGGTGCCGCCTGCGGGCGGCTCAGCATCAGGGGGGGTCATCGCGAGCGGGGCGGGCTTCATGCCGGTGAGCCCCGCAGCCCGGGTCAGGCGACGAGCCGCGCCAGGTCGTCGCACATGGCCTTGGGCACCAGGCGCTCGGCCTCTGCGCGCACCAGCGCGCGCAGCGCCGC
Organism: Rhizobacter sp.; assembly: GCA_025350965.1. GTDB lineage: Bacteria > Pseudomonadota > Gammaproteobacteria > Burkholderiales > Burkholderiaceae_C > LMDS01. The sequence continues at coordinate 27,400 of JANXWV010000079.1, read as the reverse complement.
CACGCCACGGCACGGTGGGATGGCGTCGGCCGCATTCGCCACCAGCTGCTCGAAGTGCGCGATGGCACCGGTCAGCCCTTGCGCGGTGGCCGCACTGGGCCGGCCCAGTGCCACGTCGCGCCCGGTGGGCTTGCCGATGACTTGCGGGTCGGCCACCACGTCGCGAATGTCGTCGGCCACCTGATAGGCCTCGCCCAGCCACGCGCCGAAAGCACGCCAGGGTGCGTGCGGCACGCCCGCAGCGGCGGCACCGGCGGCGGTCGCTGCGGCGAACAGCGCGCCGGTCTTGGCGCGTTGATAGTCGGCCAGCGCCACGCGCGGCTCGCATTCCCAGGCCTGCCCGGCGACGATGCCCAGCGGCATGCCGACCCCCTGGCCAATGATGTCGAACAGCCCGACCAGGCGCTGCGGCGAGCGCGCCGCCGCCGGTGCCAGGCTCTGGAACGCGAGCACGATGAGCGCATCGCCAGCCAGCACCGCCAGGCGTTCGCCGAACGCCACGTGCACCGACGGTTTGCCGCGCCGCGTGCTCGCCGCGTCGAAGCACGGCAGGTCGTCGTGAACCAGCGATGCGCAGTGCAGCAGCTCGATCGACGCGGCCGCCGCATCGGTGAGCGCCGCGTCGTCGTCGCCACAGGCGCGTGCCACCGCAACACACAGTTGCGGGCGAATGCGCGCCCCGCCGGGGAACACCGCATGGCGCACGGCGGCGGCCAGCTTGGGCGGGCAACCGGCCACCTCGCCTCGGGCGACAGCGGCGTTCAACGCCTGCTCGATTCTGGTCATGGACTCCAATGCGGCCTCCTCGAGATCGTGTGGGGTGGTGTAAACATATCTTGTCATTGCTAACTGTCAATTAGGATAGACACATGACCTTGATGAGTCAATCGCCTTCTCGTCAACGAAGGCCCCCTCAATGACTACCGCTGCTTCCGAGCGCGTGGTGGTTGTCGGTGCTGGCATCGGCGCACTGGTGGCGGCGCTCGAACTCGCCGCCGCCGGGCGTGATGTGCTCGTTCTGGAGCGCGCGGCCACCCCGGGCGGCAAGATTCGCCAGGTGCACGCCGGTGGCTGCGCCATCGACGCCGGGCCGACCGTGTTCACGATGCGCTGGGTCTTCGACGAGCTGTTCGCGTCGGTCGGCACCAGCGTCGAGCAGCACCTGACGCTCAGCCCGCTGGCGACGCTGGCGCGCCATGCGTGGGGCGATGGTTCACGGCTCGACCTGTTCGCCGACATCGACGCTTCGGTGGCGGCGATTGCGGCCTTCGCAGGCGCAACCCAGGCCGAGGGCTACCGCGCCTTCTGCGAACGCGCCCAGCGCATCTACCGCACGCTGGAGCAGCCCTTCCTGCGCGGCTCCAAACCTTCGCCCGTCACCCTGGCACAACGCGTCGGCCTGCGCCGCCTGCCCGACCTGCTGGCCATTGCACCGTTCGCGTCGATGTGGGCCGAGCTCGGCCGCTACTTCACCGACCCGCGCCTGCAGCAGCTGTTCGGCCGCTACGCCACCTACTGCGGCTCGTCGCCATGGCAGGCGCCCGCCACGCTGATGCTGGTGGCGCATGTCGAGCAGCAAGGCGTGTGGGCGGTCGAGGGCGGAATGCACCGCCTGGCCACCACGCTGGCGGGCCTGGCCAGCGCGCACGGCGCACGCATCCGCTACGGCGCGCACGTGGCCGAGGTGACCGTTGCCGCAGGCCGTGCGAGCGGCGTGCGGCTCGCGAGCGGCGAGCACGTTGCGGCCGGCACGGTCGTCTTCAATGGCGACGCCGGGGCGCTGGCGGCGGGCGCGCTGGGCACCGGCGCAAGGCACGCCAGCCCGCCCGTGTATGCGCACCAGCGCTCGCTCTCGGCCGTGACCTGGGCCCTGGCCGCACCGACCGGCGGCTTCCCGCTGCTGCGCCACAACGTGTTCTTCGGCGGCGACTACCGCGCCGAGTTCGCCAGCATCTTCAAGCAGGGCCGCCTGCCGGTCGAGCCGACCGTCTACGTGTGCGCGCAAGACCGCGAAGACGCAGGCGCCGCGCCCGCCGCTGGCGCGCCCGAGCGCCTGCTGTGCCTCGTCAACGCGCCCGCCACCGGCGACACCACGCCGCCCACCCCGATGGAGCTTGCCGAATGCGAAGCACGAACCTTCCAGATGCTGGCGCGCTGCGGCCTGCAGGTGGCGCCGGAGCCACAGCACACGGTCCGCACGACACCGCAGGACTTCGAGCGAGCGTTCCCGGCGACGGGCGGGGCGCTGTATGGCCGGGCATCGCACGGGTGGATGGCGTCGTTCAGCCGGCCGGGCGCGCGCAGCCGGCTGCCGGGCTTGTACCTGGCGGGTGGCAGCACGCACCCGGGGCCGGGCGTGCCGATGGCGGCGTTGTCGGGCCGGCAGGCAGCCGCCAGCGTGATGGCCGACCGCGCTTCGACACCCCGGTTCCACCCGGTGGCTACCGCTGGTGGTACCTCGATGCGCTGAGCAACGATGGCCGCCACGGCCTGACCGTCATCGCTTTCATCGGCAGCGTGTTCTCACCGTACTACGCCCTCGCCCGCCGCCGCGCGCCAAATGCCGCCGACCCGCACGACCACTGCGCGATGAACGTGGCGCTGTACGGCGAAGGCGGCCACCGCTGGGCGATGACCGAGCGCGGCCGCAGCAGCCTCCACCGCGATGCCACGCACCTGCAGATCGGGCCGAGCGGCATGGCCTGGGAAGGCGACACGCTCGTCGTTACGCTCGATGAAGTCACCGTGCCGTGGCCGTCACGCCTGCGCGGAACGGTGCGGCTGCGGCCGGCTGCCTTCACAGATCAAAGCTATGCGCTCGATGCGCATGGCCACCACCACTGGCACCCGCTCGCACCGAGTGCGCGGGTCGACGTGGCGTTGGCAGGGCTCGAATGGCACGGCAACGGCTACCTCGATTCGAACGACGGCAGCGTGCCGCTCGAACAAGACTTCAACAGCTGGCAATGGTCACGCGCCGACCTCGGCGGCGACCACTCGGTGGTGCTGTACGACACCGTGCCGCAGGCCGGCGAGTCGCGCTCGCTGGCGCTCCGGTTCGATGCAAGCGGCGCGGTGGAACACCTGCCGCCGCAGCCCATGTTGCCCCTGCCGCGCACCGGCTGGCGCATGGCGCGCAACACGCGAAGCGAGGGCGCAGCGCGCGTCCTCCAGACGCTCGAAGACGCGCCCTTCTACGCGCGCTCGCTGGTGCAGGCCACCCTTTGCGGGCAGGCGGTGACGGCGGTGCACGAGAGCCTGTCGCTCGAACGCTTCACGCAGCCGATCGTGCAGTGCATGCTGCCGTTTCGCATGCCGCGCCGCGCCCACCGGGCAGCGGGCTGACGACGGCATCGAACCTTCGAGCTTCTGCAGCGGCGGCGCTGGCTATGGCCGCCCTTGCCCCGAGAGCAGCCCGAGGCTGTAGTTCACTCGCGGGTCTTTCTTGTCGCGCTTGAAGTCCATTGAAACGACGATGCTCTGGCCGGGCTTGATCACGCCGTCCTTCAGGAAGACGCGAAGGTACGGGTCGCCGCCCTGCGTCTTGCCGCTGCCGTTCGCGAGTTCGATCTGGCGTGGCAGGCCCCTCGCCACCAGCAGCAGGTGCGTGTCGATCACTGACAGGCTGTTGTTCGTGATTCGATACACGTCCCGATGCAGGCCACCGTCACGGTCACGCTCGCGATCACGGCCTTGATCCCGATCAATCAGCGCGATGTGCGCCTGCGCGGTCACGTCGAGGAACTCGAGCCCTTGATCACGGCGAGACAACGGATCGTTGTTGTTGATCGCCAGCTTGCTGAGCATCATGCCGTCCACGGCCCCCAAGGCACTGAGATCGGGCCGGTACTTCGAGTACGTCAAGTCGCGCTCGTGCGGTTGGAACGCATCGGTCGATGACTTGGGATCGTGCTTGACGAAGGCCGGGTCGTAGAGCCCGTTCTCGATGAAATCGGTGAGGTCGTCGACCTGCCGTGCCGACAGGCCCAGACCTCGTGCCGAGCCGGCCCCGCGCGGGTTCGTGAAGCGGCTGGACAGCGTGGCGGCTGCGCCCGCCGTTGGGTCTTGCGGCACACCCGCGTTGAAATACTCGACCACGTCACGCAGCTTCGTGAACGATGCGTTGTGGAAGAAGTTGCCGCCATCCTTGAGCTGTCGCAAGGTCAGGCTGCGGAACTTGAAGGCGTGTTCTGGGTTGCCCGTGATCTCCTGGCGGCCAGTGTCTTCTGCGTGGTACGGGAAGCCGTCCTTGCCAAGCCGGGTCGGGTCGAGCCGCCCCCGGGCCTGGGCGTTCAGGGCCTGCACCGGGTGGTCGCCGATGCCGACGTTGATGAAGTTCTCTTCGACGAACCTGCCGATGCCCGCAACGTCCGGGTCGTTCGCCTGCTTGTTGAACATGGGCCCGCTGTGGCACGCCGCGCAGCCCGCACCGCCGTCCGTGGCCTTGGTGAAAAAGAGCCTCGCGCCGCGCTGCTGGCTGGCCGTCAACGCGCGATCATCGCCGGAGGCAAAACGGTCGAAAGGCGTGTTGCGCGTGACGACGGTGCGCAGGAAGGTCGCGGTAGCCCGAAGCACGGTCACGTCGTTCACGAGCTTTGTCATGTCTGCGGCAGCCGTCGCCTCGGCGGCCTCCTTCGGGAATGCGTCTTGAAACAGCTTCACGAAGGGCTGGATTTTGATAAGTTCTGCAGATTGTTCGCCGATCATCCGGTGGGCGTCCAGCAGAAGCAGCGTGATGTTCTCGCCGGCCGGATCATCGAACGGGTTGAGCGCGCCGATCGTCGTCTCGGGCTCCCCCGCGAAGCCGCCGAAGAGCAGCCGGTTGTTGAAGGCGAACCCGAGCACCGACATGGACATGCGCGCCACGCTGTCCAACTCGTCGAGCCGGCCGGTGGCGAGCAAGCCGCTCGGCATCGGAGCGTGGCGGAAGGCGGCCGGCGTGGTCACCACGCGCTTGCCGAGAATGGTGTCGATGTCGGTCAAGGTCGGCAACGCATCGACCAAAGTGTCGCCCGCGAAGATCGGCGTGGTGCGCTTCTGAACCAGGATCGACTGGGTGCGCCGGCGGACGATGAACTTGCCGTTCTCGTCGGTGTAGCCGCGGCCCTCGGCACCGACATGCAGGTTGATCTGCTGGCCGGCTTTGGTCGCCGCTTCGCCGAAGTGGCAGGTGCCGCACGAGCCGGTCTGCTTCGTTGCGTTGACGACCGCCTGCACTCTTGCGTCAGAGGCGGCCAAAGTGCCGCCGAATGCGGAACCTGCGGGCAGGTTCACCGGGACGTTCTCGTTGATGTTGATGCGCGCCGTGCGCACCGGATCGTGGAAAAGCATCTTCCCGAGGAAGCGTTTGGCCTCGGTGGTCTTGTAGCGGTCGGGTTCATTGGCCTTCCCAGGCGGCACGGGGATGTCGGCGTTCGTCGCCGGCACCTTGAGCTTGTCGATGCCCCCAACCTGCTGATCGATGAAGCTGCGCAACTGAGCCGCGCTGCCGCCGTGGTCGTGGTCGTGGTCGTGCGACAGCGCGACCGATGCAGCGCACAGCAAGCCGACCGATGTGGCCAACACAGCGCCAGCGCGAGGCAGCCGCCGTACGAGCCGATCAATGCGCCACGCTTCAAGCCGGCGCGCGGTTTCGGTTGAGGTTCTTGTCTTCTCGGAATTCATGTTGCCTCCGGCAAGTTGGGTTCTGGCTTGGGTGACGCTGCGCCCGTACGCTTCATTTCTGTCTGCGTGACAGCTCACGACCGACGGGCGCGATGAAATATCTCGCCCGCCGCAGCGACTATTTGCCTGTGCCCCGCGCTGCCAAGAACAGCACGAGACCGGTCGTGGCGCATTGGGGCATGCGGGAACGCGAAGCGTCTTGCACAGAACACCTGCGCAGCGCGCAGGCGGCCACAGGTTCTTGCAACGATCAACGAAGAGGCGAGGAAGGGAACGATGAAATCCGAAGCCGATGCCGAACCGCGCACGCTCTTGCGCCACGGTGCCGACGCTTACGCGCAGGCACTGGCCACGGCCGGCGGCAAGCAACTTGAAACGCAGATGCGGCAAGGGGCTCGAACGGCGGTCTGCGCCGCCATCTACGCATCGCCGCCGTACAACTTGACCGTGCCGCCGCTGGCGGTGGCGCGCTTGTCCGTCAACCTGACTCGGGCGCGTGTAAGCGGCGGCGTCGAAGGCGAGCGGCAGCGCTTCTACGAGGCACCCCGCTATTCGACGTTTCTCGTGCCGGCCGGGGTGCCCACCAAGTGGCAAAAGGAAGCCCCCAGCAGGCACGTCAACATCTACTTTCACCCGGAGGCGCTGGACAACGGCAGCGACGGCGGTGCGCTCTGCGAAGCGCACGGGCCGGTCTGCAACGTTCAGGTGGTCGGCATCAGGCAACTGACGGACCAGCTCGCGCAGGAACTCGACACCCCCGGGCCATGGAACGCAGAGGCCGCCGACAGCCTTGCGCGGCTGCTGCTGGTGCGGTTTGCCCGGCACCTGCGCCAGCCGGGCACATCAACGAACCCGCTGACGCAGAAGACCATGAAGAGCCTGCGCGACTACATCGCCGCGAACTTGTCCGAGCGCATTCTGGTGGCCGACCTGGCGCGCGAGGCAAGCTTGTCGACGAATCGTTTCGCGCAGGCCTTCAGCGAGCACGCGCGCCAAACGCCCCACCAGTTCGTGCTCGAACTGCGGCTCGAACGAGCCATGCAGTTGCTACGCGGCTCCAGCATCAACGTCGCCGAGGTGGCACATGATTGCGGCTTCGCGAACCAGCAGCACCTGTGCAACGCGATGCGACGCATGCTCGGCACTACGCCGATTGCTTACCGAAGCGCGCACAAGCGTGACGGGTAATTGCAGTTTCCGACGACTGTGAATTGGGTGCGCCGTACAGCCAGCCGCGGCCACTATGTCCCGTGCGAGCACGGCACGCAAATCGACGCGACGGTTGATGCGGCAGGCGACGTGGCGAGTGTTGTGTCGGCATGTGCTTGAGACGTCTAACCAGTCTTCGGCGGCTCGCCAGCCTCACGGCCGTCGGCCGCCTCGCGATCGCGCTGCTGCTCGCGTCGCAGCGAGACCAGTTGCCATACCGCCCACCCCACGGGCACGCCGAACCCGAGCACCACTTCGAGCCAGATCAGCGACATGGCCTCCGCGCTCCTCAGCGATAAGGCACGCCAGCCGGCTGGCGCATGCGGTCGCGGCGCTCCAGGCGCTCCAGCAGGCCGACGAACGACACGGCGCGGCCATGCAGGTTCCACCACGGCGGCAGCGTGTCGTGCGGCTGAGTGGGATGAGACAGAGGCTGCGACATGAGTTGCGAGCAAGGCCAACGTACCGGCGCGCTCGCCGCCTCGACGAGGAACCTGTTCGCCTCCAGCGGCGGCGGCGGCGGCCCGCTGCTGCGGCGTGTCGGCTTGAGCAGCGCGCGTGCCAGCAACTGCGCCTTGCGCGATGCGCTGACCACGGCGCGCGAGTCGACCGAGTTGAAGCCGCGCCTTGCCACTTCATGGCCGATGTCGGCATACAGCAGCCGCGCTGCATTGATGCCCGGCCGGCACGCCGCCGGCAGCTCAGCCACGCCGGCATCGACGCGCTCATACAACGCGTCGGCCGCATCCAGAAGCCGGCGCACGACGCTGCCGAGCGCGGCGTCGAACACCGGCTTGCGCAGCCACGCGTCGGGGTCGATGCCGGCCTGGATCAGCCATTCGCGCGGCAGGTACAGCCGCCCCATGCGCGCGTCTTCGCCGACGTCGCGGGCGATGTTGGAGAGTTGCATTGCCACGCCCAGGTCGCACGCGCGCGCCAAGGCCGGGGCCGAGCGCACGCCCATTAGCAGCGACATCATCGCGCCCACCGTGCCGGCCACGCGCGCGGCGTAGCCGTAGAGGGCTTCGAGCGTGTCGTAGCGGGCGCCGAGCGCGTCCCATTCAAAGCCGTCGAGCAGGGCTTCGGGGATGGCGCGCGGGATCGCGAAGCGCGTGACGACCACCGCCAGCGCGCGGTCGGCGGCGATGTTGTCGGGGCGGCCGCGGTAGACGCGGTCGAGCCGCTCGCGCAAGCGCGCTACTGCGTGCTGGTCGCGCCCGACGTCGTCGACGGCGTCGTCGGCCATGCGGCAGAACGCGTAGAGCGCACAGGCGGGTTCGCGTACTGCGCGGGGCAGCAGCAGCGATGCGGCGAGGAAGGTGCGCGAGCCGTTCGCGAGCAGTGCGCGGCAGGCGGCCAGGTCGGCTGCGTCGGACGCTGCGGACGTTGCAGAAGCTGGCGACGCCTCAAAGCCTGCAGACAGTTCCGAGACTCGGGCACGCGCCGGCGGCGCCATCATTTCAAGCTGCATGGAGTACGCCAACTGCATCTGCATGGGGAACGACCGCGTCGAGCACGCGGGCGGACGACAACACACCGGGCAGGCCCGCACCTGGGTGGGTGCCCGCGCCGACGAGGTAGAGGCGGTCGACCTCTTCGCTGCGGTTGTGCGGCCGGAACCACGCGCTCTGCGTGAGCACCGGCTCCATGCCGAACGCGGCACCGCGGAACGACGACAGCCGGTCCTGGAAGTCTTGCGGCGTGAGCAGGTGGGACGTGACGATCTGGTTCGCCAGGTCGGGCAGCAGCGTCTCGCTCAGGCGCTTTTGAATGGCCAGCCGGTACGGCTCGGCAGCAGCCCGCCAGTCGGTGCCGCTTTGCAGGTGCGGCACCGGCGACAGCACGTAGAACGCATCGCAACCTTCGGGCGCCAGCGCCGGATCGGTGGCGGTGGGCCGGTGCAGGTAGAGGCTGAAGTCGTCGGCGAGCAGCTTGCGGTCGAAGATGTCGGCCAGCAGTTCGCGGTAGCGCGGCCCGAGCAGGATGGTGTGGTGCGCCACGTCGGTGTACTGGCGCTTCGTGCCGAAGTACCAGACGAACAAGCTCATCGAGTAACGCGAGCGCTCGATGCGCTTGTCGGTCCAGCGCTTGCGGTACTTCGCTGGCAACAGGTTCTTGTAGGTGGTGGCCGAATCGGCGTTCGAGACGACCACGTCGGCGGCGATGCGCTCGCCCGACGCGAGCAGCACGCCGCTGGCGGCGCTGCGGTTCTTACCGCGTGTTGAAGGTTCACGCACCGTGATCTCGGCCACGCCCGTGTTGCAGCGCACTGTACCGCCCTGCCCCTCGATCAAGCCGACCATGCCCTTCACCAGGCTGCCGGTGCCGCCCATCGCGAAGTGCACGCCCCAGCGCCGTTCCAGGAACGCGATCAGGCAATACACCGAGGTCGTTGCGAACGGGTTGCCACCGACCAGCAGCGACTGGAACGTGAGCACCACGCGCAGGCGTTCGTCTTTCACGTACTTGCAGGCGAGCGAGTAGACCGTTCGGTAGCCTTCGAGCTTGAGCAGGTCGGGCACGACCTTGGCCATGTCGGCCCACGAGTCGAAGGGCTTGTCGCCCAACTGCTCGAAGCCGACCTTGAAGATGGCCTCGCTGGCCTTCAGAAAGCGCTCGTAGCCGGGCACGTCGCTGGCCGCAAACCGTGCCACCTCGGCGCGCATGGCGGCGGCGTTGCCGGTGTAGTCGAACACCGCGCCGTCGTCGAAGCGGATGCGGTAGAACGGGCTGACCGGGCGCAGGTCAACGTCGTCCGACAGGCGTTTGCCGCACAGCGCCCACAACTCCTCGAACAGGAAGGGCGCGGTGATGACGGTCGGGCCGGCGTCGAAGGTGAAGCCGTCTTGCCGGTACACATAGGCGCGGCCACCCGGCGCGTCGAGCTTTTCCAGCACGGTGACGCGGTAGCCGCGCGCCCCCAGGCGAATGGCCGCTGCCAGCCCGCCGAAGCCGCTGCCAATGACAATGGCGTGCGGCGAGGGGCGCGGCCCGCTGCGGGCGGCCACCGCCGGCGGGTGCAAATCGGGGGGTGAATCGCCGCTCGAAAGTGTCAACATGATCGAATACTATGTGTGTAACGCAAACTTGACAATCAGATGTTGCCAACCACCCGCCAAGAGGCGAAGCAGACCCCCGAGTTGGGCAGAATCGGCCCATGAACGCGCTGCTTGAACTCCAGGATCTGGGCTGCACCCGCGGCGACCGCGAGCTGTTCGCCGGCCTCGGCGCGCGGCTCGCACCATCGCAGTGGCTGCGCGTGCAGGGCAACAACGGCGCCGGCAAGACCAGCCTGCTGCGCATGGTTTGCGGCCTGATGCTGCCGGCACGCGGCGCGGTGCTCTGGCGCGGCGAGCCCATCACCCGATTGCGCGAAGAATTCAGCCGCGAGCTGCTCTACCTCGGCCACGCGGCGGCACTGAAGAACGATCTCTCGGCCATCGAGAACCTGCAAACCGCCGGTGGGCTCGGCGGGCGGACGCCGGGCACCGACGAAGCCGCCTCGGCGCTCGAAGCAGCCGGCCTCGGCGCACAGCTCGACCTGCCGGCGCGCGTGCTGTCGCAGGGGCAGCGCCGGCGCGTGGCATTGGCGCGGTTGGCGCTGCCGGCGCCGGCCGCGCTGTGGGTGCTGGACGAGCCCTTCAACGCGCTCGACACTGCTGCCTGCGCGTGGCTCACCGGCCTGCTGAACAAGCACCTCAAGCGCGGCGGCCTGGCGGTGCTGACCAGCCACCAGAGCGTGACGCTCGACGCGTCGCTCCCGCCGTTGGTGCTCGCGCTTTGACGAGCGCCGCACAATCGATGGCCTTGCCCGCGCACTTGCCCACACCACTAACGGCGAGCGTGCTGACCGGCATGCGCAGCCTGTTCGCACGCGAGTTGCGGCTGTCGCTGCGCCGGCGCACCGACACGCTCGCGGCACTCGTGTTCTTCGTCATCGTCGTCAGCCTGTTCCCGCTCGGCGTGGGGCCCGAGCCTGCGTTGCTGCGCACCATGGCGCCCGGTGTGGTGTGGGTGGCGGCGCTGCTGGCGGCCATGCTGTCGCTCGGCCGCTTGTTCGCCGACGACCATCAAGACGGCACGCTGGAGCAGCTGCTGCTGTCGGCCTACCCGCTGCCGCTGCTGCTGCTCGCCAAGATCGCCGCGCACTGGCTGGTGTCGGGGCTGTTGCTGGCGCTGATCTCGCCGTTGCTGGCGCTGCAGTTCGGCCTGTCGGCGGGAGCCACCGGCGTGCTGGTGCTGACGCTGCTGCTCGGCACGCCGGTGCTGAGCCTCGTGGGCGCCATCGGCGCAGCGTTGACGGTGGGTGTGCGCGGGGCGGGCGTGCTGATCTCGCTGATCGTGCTGCCGCTGACGATCCCGGTGTTGATCTTCGGGGCCGGCGCGGTCGACGCCCTCAACGCGGGCCTGGGCGTGGGCGGGCATTTGTCGCTGCTTGGTGCGCTGCTCCTCGCGTCGCTCGTGCTGGCGCCCTGGGCGACGGCGGCAGCCCTTCGCATCGGTCTGGAATAGCCCCGTCGTAAGACAATACGGCCGCACTCGACATTCGCCATGGTCACCCAACGCATCAACTGGTTCAAGTACGCCGCGCCGCAACGCTTTCACGCGCTCGCTGGCGCGCTGGTGCCGTGGTTCAGCGGCGCTGCGGTGCTGCTCGCGCTCGCCGGCCTGTACATCGGCCTGCTGCGCGCGCCCACCGATGCGCAGCAGGGCGACGCCTACCGCATCATCTTCGTGCACGTGCCTGCGGCCTGGATGTCGATGGTCGTGTACCTCGCGATGGCCTTCTGGGCCGGCATCGGCCTGGTGTTCAACGCACGGCTCGCGTCGATGCTGGCCAACGCGCTGGCCCCGACCGGCGCGCTGATGACCTTCGTGGCCCTGTGGTCCGGCGCGCTGTGGGGCAAGCCGACCTGGGGCGCGTGGTGGGTGTGGGACGCGCGGCTCACGTCGGAGCTGATCCTGCTGTTCCTCTACATCGGCTACATGGCGCTGCACGCGGCCATCGACGACACGCGCCGCGCCGACCGCGCGGCCGCGCTGCTGGCCCTGGTGGGTGTGGTCAACGTGCCCATCATCTACTTCTCGGTGAAGTGGTGGAACACCTTGCACCAGGGCGCATCGGTGAGCCTGACGAAGTCGCCGAGCATGGCCGCGACCATGCTGCTCGGCATGGCGGTGATGGCGCTGGCCTTCTGGGCCTATTGCATCGCGGTCGCGCTGGTGCGCGTGCGCGTGATCATCTCGGAGCGTGAGCGCTCGGCGGTCTGGGCCCGCCACACCTTGGAAGCCGCCTGATGAGCATGTACTGGAACAACTTCGCAGACTTCCTCGCGATGGGCGGCTACGGTCTGTACGTGTGGGGCTCGTTCGGCATGGCGCTGGCCGTGATCGTTGCCGAAGTGCTGCAACTCGCTGCCCGGCGCAAGGCGCTGGCGGCAACACCGCAACGAACCACTCGCTTGGCAACCGGAGCACCGCATGAAGCCTAGAACCAAGCGCGGCCTGGCCATCGGCGTGGGCCTGGGCGCGCTGGGCATCGCCGCCGCACTGGTGCTGAACGCGTTTCAGAGCAACCTGGTGTTTTTCTTCAGCCCGTCGCAGATCGCCGCGAACGAGGCGCCGCGCGAGCGCAGCTTCCGCCTCGGTGGGCTGGTCGAGCAAGGCAGCCTGAAGCGCGACACGTCGGGCCTGACGGTGAGCTTCGTCGTGACCGACCTGGCCAAGACCATTCCCGTGACGTACACCGGCCTGCTGCCCGACCTGTTCAAGGAAGGCAAGGGCGTGGTCGCGCAGGGCAAGCTCGGCGCCGACGGCGTGTTCCGCGCCGACCAGGTGCTGGCCAAGCATGACGAAAATTACATGCCGCCCGAAGCGGCCGAAGCGCTGAAGAACGCTCAGGCCGGCAAAGGCACACCGATGAAATCGAACGAGGCCATGACGAAATGACAGCTGAACTCGGCCACTTCGCACTCATTCTCGCGCTCGTGCTGGCGCTCGTTCAGGCGGTCGTGCCGCTGGTCGGCGCCTCGACCGACAGGCCGGCCTGGATGGCGTTGGCGCGGCCGGCGGCGCGCGGTCAGTTCCTGTTCATCGCCATCGCGTTCGCGTGCCTGACGCGCGCCTTCATCGACAACGACTTCAGCGTGCTCTACGTGGCCGAGCATTCCAATTCGCTGCTGCCGGTGGTCTACCGCATCACCGCCGTGTGGGGTGGGCATGAAGGGTCGATCCTGTTGTGGGCGCTGATCCTGGCGCTCTGGACGGTTGCGGTCTCGCTGTTCTCGCGCCACCTGCCAGAGCCGATGGTGGCGCGCATCATCGGCATCATGGGGCTGATCAGCGTGGGCTTCCTGCTGTTCACGCTGTTCACCTCCAACCCGTTCGAGCGCCTGCTGCCCGGAGCCGTCGAGGGCAAGGACCTGAACCCGCTCTTGCAAGACCCGGGCATGGTGATCCACCCGCCGATGCTCTACATGGGCTACGTGGGCTCGACGGTCGCGTTCGCCTTCGCGTTGTCGGCGTTGATCTCGGGCCGCTTGGACGCGGCCTGGGCGCGCTGGTCGCGCCCATGGGTCACGACCGCCTGGTGCTTCCTTACGGTGGGCATTGCGCTGGGCAGCGGCTGGGCCTATTACGAACTGGGCTGGGGCGGCTGGTGGTTCTGGGACCCGGTCGAGAACGCGTCTTTCATGCCGTGGCTGGCCGGCACCGCGCTGATCCATTCGCTCGCCGTGACCGAGAAGCGCGGTGGCTTCAAGATGTGGACTGCGTTGCTCGCGATTATCGCGTTCTCGCTGTCATTGCTCGGCACCTTCCTGGTTCGTTCGGGGGTGCTGAGCTCGGTGCATGCCTTCGCGACCGACCCGGCGCGAGGCATCTTCATCCTGAGCTTCCTGGTGATCGTGATAGGCGGCTCGCTCGCGCTCTTTGCGTGGCGCGCGCCGAGCGTGGGCACCGGGGGGAGCTTCGAGATGGTGTCGCGCGAGTCGGCGCTGCTGGCCAACAACGTGCTGCTGCTCGTGGCCACCGCTGCGGTGCTGCTGGGCACGCTGTACCCGTTGCTGATCGACGCGCTCGGCATGGGCAAGCTCTCGGTCGGCCCGCCCTACTTCGAGGCCGTATTCGTGCCGCTGATGGCGCCCGCGCTGTTCCTGATGGGCATCGGCCCGATCACCCGCTGGAAGCAGGCCAACGCCATCGACATCGCACGCCGGCTGCGCTGGGCCGGCGGCGTGAGCTTCGTCTCGGCCATCGTGGCGCCGCTGCTGCTCGGGCACTGGACGCCGATGATCGGCTTCGGCGTGCTGCTGGCGGCATGGATCGTCACCACCGCCATCACCAACCTCGTCGGCCGCCTGCGCGAGCACCCTGCTCCGACCCTCCGTGCGAAGCTCGCAGCGCAACCGGGCAGCTACTACGGCATGCTGCTCGCGCACTGCGGCATGGCGGTGTTCATCATCGGCGTGACGCTGGTGAAGGGCTACGAAACGGAGAAAGACCTGCGCATGGAGGTCGGTGACACGGCCACGATTGCCGGCTACACCTTCCGCCTCGACGCCATCCGGGAGCGTGCCGGCCCGAACTACAACGCCGCGCAAGGCACGCTCACCGTCACACGCGACGGCCAGCCCGTCACCGTGATGCACCCCGAGAAGCGCCTGTACACCGCCACCAAGACACCGATGACCGAAGCCGCCATCGACACCGGTTTCACGCGCGACCTGTACGCCTCGCTCGGCGAACCAGTGAGCCGCACCGCGTGGAGCGTGCGCATTCACCACAAGCCTTTCATCGACTGGATCTGGTTCGGCTGCCTGCTGATGGCGTTGGGCGGTTTGATGGCCGTGCTCGACCGCCGCTACCGCAGTGTGCGCAGTACCGCGCCGCAGCCAGCGAAGCCGGCTCAGGTTGCGGCGCCTGTCTCGTCTGCGCCCGGCAGCGGCAACCCCGCCCTCGTGGTGCGCACGAGCACGCAAGCCCCGTGAAGCGCTTCCTGCCGGTGATCGTGTTCGCGGTGCTGGTGGCGTTCCTGGCCATCGGCCTGAAGCTCGACCCACGCGAGGTGCCCTCGCCGCTGGTCAACAAGGCTGCGCCCGCGTTCAAGCTGCCGCTGCTCGCGCAGCCCGACGCCATGCTCACGCCGGCCGATCTGCGCGGCAAGGTCTGGCTGCTCAATGTGTGGGCGTCGTGGTGCGTGTCGTGCCGCGTCGAGCACCCGCTGCTGGTGGAACTGGCGAAGACCGGCACCGTGCCGATCTACGGCTTGAACTACAAGGACAAGCGCGACGACGCGATGCAGTGGCTGCGCGAGCGTGGTGACCCGTACTTGCAGTCGATTTCCGACGCCGATGGCCGGGTCGGCATCGACTACGGCGTGTACGGCGTGCCCGAAACCTTCGTGATCGACCGCGAGGGCGTGATCCGCTACAAGCAGATCGGCCCGCTGACACCCGAGTCGCTGCGCGACACCATCCTGCCGCTGGTCAGGAAGCTCGGTGCATAGGCGGGCGTATCAGCCGGCGCGTTTCGCCGCGTTCGCGTGGGGCCTGGTGCTTGCACTGGTGTGGGTGCCCGTGCTGCTGGGAAGCGCAGCAACCACCGCCAAGGAAGCGGCCGATGCCGCCGCCAACCCGGCCCTTGAAGCGCGCGTGATGGCCGTCTCCGAGGAACTGCGTTGCCTCGTCTGCCAGAACCAGACCATCGCCGATTCGCACGCCGACCTGGCGGTCGACCTGCGCAACCAGATCCGAACCAAGTTGCAAGCCGGCGAATCGGAGCGCGAGATCAAGGCCTACATGGTCGAGCGCTATGGTGACTTCGTGCTGTACCGCCCGCCGTTGAAGGCGACCACGGTGCTGTTGTGGGTCGGCCCGTTCGCGTTGCTCGCGCTGGCTGCGTTCGCACTGTGGCGCGCCATCCGCCAGCGCGCGCAGAGGCTCGCCGCCGCCGCCCCGAGCGACGCTGAACTGGCGCGTGCCCGCCGATTGCTGAAGCCCGACTCCGCAGGACATTCCGACCGATGACCGCTTTCTACCTCGGTGCTGCAGCGCTGCTGCTCGCCGCCTGTGCTTTCGTACTCTGGCCGCTGCTGCGAGCGGGCCGCCACCCCGCGCCCGTCGGCAGCAACAGCGCCTCCAACCTCGCGGTTCTGCGCGAGCAGCAAGTGCTGCTCGACGCCGACCTCGCCGCTGACCGCATCGACGCGGCACAGCACCTCGCGGCCCGCACCGAACTCGAACGCCGCGTGCTCGAAGAGAACGCGGAGGGCGCAGAGGGCGCGGGCAACGCAGCCGCACCGAACAGCAGCCGCGCCACGCTGCTGGCCGTGGTGCTGGGTCTGGCGGTGCCGCTGCTCGCCGTCGGCCTGTACGCGCGGCTCGGCAACACCGCCGGCCTGTTGCCGCAAGCCGCTGCCCAGCCACCCGTCACCGAAGCCGACGTGGTCGCGATGGTCGAGAAGCTCGCGCAGCGCATGCAGGCGCAGCCCGACGACGCGAAAGGCTGGGTCATGCTCGGCCGCTCGTATGCCGCGCTGCAGCGCTTTCCCGACGCGGCCAAGGCATACGCGCGCGCCGTGGCGCTGACGCCGAACGATGCGCAGTTGCTGGTCGACTACGCCGATGTGCTGGCGGCCGTGGCGCAAAGCGCGGACGGCGAGCCAACGAAGCTGATCACGCGTGCCTTGCAGATCGAGCCCGGTAACCTGAAGGCCTTGGCACTCGCCGGCAGCGCTGCCTTCGAGCGCAAGGACTACGTCGGCGCCATCGCCTACTGGACGCAGGCACGCACCGCTGCACCCGCCGGCAGCGAGTTCGCGCAGGGGCTGGACAGCAGCCTGGCCGAAGCGCGTGCAGCGGCCGGAACACCGGGCTCGGCGGCTGCGGCCTCGCCCACCACCGCACCAGCGACGACAGCGACCGCGACAGCAGCAACGACGCCCGCAGCCACATCCGCAGCCGCCGCTTCACCAGTTGCCGAACAGCTTGCAGGCCGCGTCAGCCTGGCGCCGGCGCTGGCCGCGCGTGCGGCGGCCGACGACACGGTGTTCATCTACGCCCGCGCTGCCGAGGGGCCGCGCATGCCGCTGGCCATTCAGCGCCGCAAGGTGAGCGAGTTGCCCATCACCTTCACGCTCGACGACAGCATGGCGATGGCCCCCGAGATGAAGCTGTCGAAGTTCGGCAGCGTGTTTGTCGAGGCGCGCATCTCGAAGTCGGGCAATGCCATGCCCCAGGCCGGCGACCTGCGCGGCCAGCTCGGCCCGCTCAAGCCGGGCAGCGCCGGCCTGGCGCTGGTGATCGACAGCGTGCAGCCGTGAGTGGGGACGAGGCCCGGACGCCGGCCGAGACCGCGCTCGTGCCGACGCTGGCCCGGCAACTGCGCACCGACACGCGCGCGCTGCACACCGAGGTCGAGCGCACCGGGGTGATGCGCCTGCTGCTGCGGGACCAGCTAGACCGCGCGGGCTACTGCGCTTTGCTGCGCAACCTGCATGCCATCTACGCGGCGCTCGAACCCGCTTTGCAGCGGCATGCCAGCCACCTCGCAGTGGGACCAGTCGTGTTCGAAACCTTGTTCCGAGCAGCGCCGATCGCGCAAGACCTGCGCGAATTGCACGGTGCCGATTGGGCCGATGCGATCCCGTTGCGGCGTTCGTCCGAACGCTACGTGGCGCGCCTGCACGCGATTGATGAAAACTCGCCGGCACTGCTTGTCGCGCACGCGTACCTGCGCACGCTCGGTGACCTGAGTGGTGGCCAGATGCTGGGGAAGATCGTCACCCGAAGCCTGCAGCTCGAACCGGGCCAAGGCACCCGCTTCTACGACTTCGGCACCCCCGCCGAAGTGGCTGCGCACCTTCAGGCGTTCCGCGCCGGGCTCGATACGCTGCCACTCGGGCCCGGCGATCAGCAGGCCATCGTCGACGAAGCGTGCCGTGCCTTCCTCCTGCACGCCGAGCTGTTCACCGAGCTGGCACCGGAGGCACTGCAAGCCGAACTGCCGTGATCGGCCCTCATCGTCCCTGACTGTTGCCGCTTCCCACCGAGCGGCGGATCTGCGCGTACAAGGTGGTCGCGCGCTCGGTGGCGGCTTCCAGCTCTTGCAGCAGCGGCGCCACCGACGGGCCGACCGCCGCGTCGGCAATGTCCATGGCCGCGAGGCTGGCGTTGGTAAGAATCGCGCCGATCACTTCGTCGTGTTCGCGCGGTAGGCGCAGGTCGGGTCGCGGGCCGGCCTGTGTGATGGCGGCCAACGAGAGGGACTGTTCCAGGTGCTGGCGCGCCGCCTCGGTTCGCTTGGCTTCGCTCAGGTCGGTGAAGATCAGAATGAAGCCGAGCACCGCGCCATCACGCCCCGACACCAGCTCGGCGCGCACGCTCACCGGCAACGGCTCCTGGCCGGCCCGCAGCAACTGCAATTCGCCTCGCCACGGTTGGCGCGAGTCGCGCAGAGTTGCCAGCATGCGGCCCACCGAATCGTGCTCGGCGAACAGCGTGGCCAGGCTGTCGAGGTTGTGCAGGTCGTGGAGACCAGCCGGCGGCCACCCGGCCAGCCGGGCGAAGGCCTGGTTCGACAACAGCGCCGCGCCTTGCGCATTCGAGATCAGGACTGGCTCGTCCGAGCTGTGCAGCGTGGCGCGAGTTTGGGCGATCTGGTGCTCGGCCACCAAGAGCCGCACCGCTTGCACCTGCACGATGATGTCCACCAGCGCGCCGCCGACGGCACGCGCGAGCGCAATCTCGGCGCCGACCCACGGCGCGCCGGTGCCCCGCACGATCTCGGACCAGGCCGCGAACGAGCGGCGCGGCGACAGCTCCAGCGGGTCGTTGCCGATCACCAGCTTGGTGGGGTCGCCGGCCCAGGTGACGGTGAGCAGCTGTTCCTTGCGGAACCACATCAGGTAGTCGGGTCGCGTGGTCGACAGCTTCACGGCCAGCACGCCGCTGGCGACCGGCGTGAGCGATGCGAGCGCCGGGTTCGTGCGCGCCACCGCCGAGCACGCGAAGGGCGCTCCGGGCACGCCGGCATGGGTGTTGCCCACCCATTGCAGCAAGGCACGCAGCTCGGGCGTGGACGGCACTTCGCCGGTCGTCAGCACCTCGCCGTCATGGAACAGCGCCGCCCCGGTGGCGTCGAGTGGTTGCAACAAGGTGCGCGGGTTGCGGAACAGCGCCTGGCGCCAGTCGCCTTCGGTCGAGGTAGCGTCGATCAGCCGCTGCTCGAGCTGGCGCACAAGAACGGCGACTTGGGCATGGGCGTAGTTCTCGATCGCGGCAATGCGCGTGGAGGCCACGCTGCCGAGCAGTTCGGCTGCTGCACGCACCGCATGGCGCAGGTTGCGCGGCGCGTAATGGTGGGCCGCGATCAGGCCCCACAGGCGCCCTTCGCGCACCAGGGACACCACCAGCGTGGCCGTGACACCCATGTTGCGCAGGTACTGGGTGTGCAGCGGCGACATGCTGCGCAGGTAGCACAGCGACATGTCGAGCTCGCCGCCGGTCAGTGCCAGGTGCGCCGGCACCAGCGGCGCGGGCACATAGGCCGCATCGACCAGCACCCGCACCCGCGTGCGCAGGTAAAGCTCGCGCGCGCGCTGCGGAATATCGGACGCCGGGTAGTGTTGACCGAGCAGTGAATCGAGCCTCGGGTGGCGCGCCTCGGCGATGATCTTGCCGTGGCCGTCGGGGTCGAATTTGTAGACCATCACACGGTCGTAGCCGGTCATGTCGCGCACGGTCTTGACCACTGCATCGGCAAGCAGGCCCACGGTCGATGCGTCATTGAAGCGCTGCACGCCCACCGCCAGCTGGTCCATCAGCGCGGCCGAGTCGGCGGTCACCATTTCGGGGCGGCTGGTCGAGTCGTCCAGGCCGTCGACCGGTTCGAGTTCGAGCACCAGCGCGCCGCCTTCGATGCGGTGCACCATGCCTTCGAGTTCGCGTGCTCGCGGGCCACAAGTGCTGAGGCAGTTCAAGGGCAGCGGCTCGACAAGCTCACCAGCCCTCAGCAGCATGCGCAAGCAGGCTTCCACGTCACCGCCCAGCACCGAGAGTGGGCGCTCCAGCAAGTGCTGCACCGGCACGCCGAGCAGCACACCGACATTGCCCGTTGCCTGCACGATCTGCAGGTCCGACGCGCGCAGCACCAGCAGCAACCCATGAGGCTGCGTCGAGCCAGCCAGGTGGATCAGCTCGCGTTCGCAGTTCGTCAGGTCAGCCGTGCCGAACGGCGGGCTGTATTGCATCAATTGAGCAAGTGCGTGCGGGTCGGCGCGTTTGCGTTCACGGTGGCGGCCGAACCGCCATCGGCGGCGAGGTTGTGTTGCAGCATGCGCGCGCGCAGGGCCTGCGGGTCGATGGCCAGCACTTTCGCCGCAGCGTTCACGTTGCCATCGGCGGCGTGCAGGGCTGCGCTGAGCAGGTGGCGCTCGGCCAGGCGCATGGCCTCGCGCATCAGCTCGGGCAGTGCCACGCTGCCCATCTTCGTGGCCAGCCGCTCGATGGATTGCGCGAGCGGTGCCAACGGGTGCGCACCCGGCTCTTCGGTGGCGCTCTTCCGCCGAAGCGTCAGGCCGATGCATTCCTGGTCGCCGTCTTCGAGCAGCACGGCCGAGACCTCCACCGCCAGCGGCGTTGCGCCCGCCGCTTGCAGCACCGTGTCCACATGGGTTGCGATGCCCGCGTGGCGCACGGCATCCAGCAGCGCCGCAACCGATGCCTGACCATCGCCGGCCCAATCGGCCAGCGAGCGGCCCTTGGCCTGCGCCTCGTGCGCCAGGCCACACAGGTTCAGGAAGGCCGGGTTGGCCATCACCACCCTGCCGCTCGAATCGACGATCACCACCGCATCGGGCATGCGCTCGACAAAGTCAGCCAGTCGCACGCTCGATTCCGACGACGACTCGCGCGCATCGACCGCCCGTGCACGCACCAGCAACAGCAGCCCGGTCTCGCCGCGGAACGGCGTGGCAGACACGTGCACGCTGGCGGCCGTGCCACCGAGTTGTGCGCGGATCTCGCCGGAGCGGCCGCTGGACCGGCTGGTCGCCAGCAGCGCCTCGACCCCGGCGCGCGACGGGCGCGCCATGGCGGCGGTGAGCTCCTGGCCGATCAGCTCTGCGGTGGGGCGGTGGAACAGCGCTGCGCAGGCGGCGTTGGCCTCCTGCACTTTCATCGTCAGCCCGTCAACAACGAGCACGGCGTCGGTCGCAACCTGGAACAGCAGCCGGTAGCGTGACTCGGCCTGCCGCAGCTTCCAGTAGTCGCGTTCCATCTCGCGCTGCGAATCGACGAAACGCTGCTGGATCGCGGCGATGGCCCGCAGGTCGCGGCCCACGGCCAGTACCGGGCCATGTTCGCCCAGGCGAATGGTCGAGTAGGCCATCGGAATGTCGGCGCCCGGCTGCGTGCGGTGGTTCACTTCGTAGCGACGCGACGTGCCGGTGCTGCCCGCCTCGTTCAACGACTGTTCGACCTTCTTGCGCGTGTCGGGGGTGACGGTGTCGGCCCACGGCCGGCCCACCCATTCGTGCACGTCCGAGCCCAGCACACCCTGCGCGGTGGCCACGTTGCGGATCACGCCATCGGCGTCGATCACCAGGGCGATGTCGCTCGCCACCGAGACGAAGGTGGCCGCGAGCTCGGGCGCGAGGTTGGAAAACGCGTTGGAGAACGCGTTGGAAAACGCGTTCGAGACCTCTGATGAATCCGCTGGAGAACACGCAGCCGAAGACCCCGCAGGTGCGGCGTTCTGCTCGGAAAAGTCGGTGGGGGTGTCGATCACGATGGATCCTTCACGTCGACACGGCTTTCAGGCCGGTCTTGCATCCCTCGAATTGGAACACAGCGATGGCGGCAACGGGGCAAGAAACACCCTCGGCCGAGGGCGGGTTCACGCGCCAGGAATGCCCTGCTCGCGGGCGAAGCCGAGTACCTCACGTGCCACGAGTGCCGGCTGTTCTTCATGGGCAAGATGGCCCAGCCCCGCCAGCCTTTGCATGCGTGCGTCGGGCAGCAGATGGGCCACCTGCAGAGCCTGCGCCGGCGGCACGGTGCGGTCGTTGCTGCCGGTCAGCAGCAGCACGGGGACCGCGAGCGCAGGCAGTTGCGCCTGCAGCGCGGCGAGGTCCCAGTTCGCCATCATCGACAGCGCCCCCGCCACGTGCCCCGGGTTGGCCACCAGCCGGCCGTACTGGCGCATGCCGGCGGCGTCGATCTTCGAGCCGGTACCGTCGATCAGCCGCGCCACCGCCGAGGCGTCTTGCGCACGCCACGAGAACAGGCGCGGCACCAGCGGGTTCAGCGCCATCAGCTTGGCGACCGGCGAGAACACGCGGCCAGCAACACCGCCGAGCGGCAACCAGGCGCCGTTGAGGCTCGCGATGGCACGCGGTTGCACCTGCTGCTGCGCCTGCCCGGCCAGCGCCATCTGCGCCGCGATGGCGGCCCCGGCCGAATGGCCGACGACGAGCGCCGGCGCCATGCCGAGCGCGTGCATCAGCGCGCCGATTGCACGCGCCATGCCGGGCAGGCTCATCTGTGCAGCATCGGGCAGGCCGCTGAACGCATGGCCCGGAAGGTCGATCATCAGCACGGTGAACTGCGGCGCCAGCAGCGGTGCGAAGTCGCGCCACGAGTGCGTTGAGGCACCGGTGCCGTGCAACAGCAGCGCGACCGGGCCGGCGCCCTGGGCGAGGCCGAGTTGCTGCACATGCCAGTGCACGCCACCGGCCGCAACGAAGCGGCTGTGCTCGCGGTGCGGCCAGTCCGCGCCGTCGCGCTGCCACTGCAGCCGCGTGGACACCGGCACGCGCGTCAACCCGGCGTGGCGGCACTCGCCGCCAGCACACGCACCGAGCGCGACAGCGCGTTCGCATCCGCGTTCGGCAGCGGCAGGTAGCGCGCACCCATCTCGAGCGCGAGCCGCTGCGCGCCGGCCTGCGGCTGCTGTGAGGTGTCGACCAGCAGCGCGGTGAAGCGTGCAGCGCGCATCTGCCGGGCAGCCTCTATCGCCTGCGCATCGGCGAGAGCCCGGCCGGGCGTGCCGTCTCTGGCGATGTTGGCGCGGCCGTCGGTCAGGAACACGATCACCGGCGTGTCGCCGCGCCGGCGCATCGCGTCGGCGAGTCGCGCTGCCGCGTCGATGCCGGCCGCAAGCGGCGTGCCGCCGCCGCCTGGAAGGCCGGCCAGGCTGCGCTTCGCGCGCACCAGCGAACGCGTGGGGGGCAGCAACACCTCGGCCACCTTGCCCCGAAACGCGAGCACCGCAACACGGTCGCGCCGCACGTAGCAGTCGGCCAGCAGCAACTCGACCGCGCCTTTGGCTTCGGCCAGCCGGTGCAGCGCGGCGGAGCCCGAAGCATCGATGGCGAAGATCGTCGTCGTCTCGCTGCGCTGCTTGAAACGCGTGACGTGGAAGTCTTCGGCGCGCACCTGGATGCGGCCAGCGCCGGTGTCACCGCCCCGACCCGCCGCCGCGAGTTCATCGCGCCGCACACGTTGCCATGGCGCCGCTGCGCGCAGCGTCTCGATCACGTTCAGGCGCGCGCCGTTGCGCGGCTCGCCGCGCCGCGCCCCGGCCGGCCGGCCCCGCCGGCGGCTGGCCTGCAACTGGCCGGCGCGGCCACCCGCACCGCCACTGCGGGCCGCGCTTGCCTGCCCTTGCAGAAGGGCCAGCAAGCCGGCCGGGATGGCGGCCTTCGCAGCAGCCAGCACCACGTCGTCGAGCGGCTCGTGGCTCGTGGGGTCGAGCGCGTCGCTCTCACTCTGTTCGTCTTCGTTGCCCGTCTCGTCACCCGGGTCGGCGTCGTCCGAACCCTCGTCGGGCGATGGCGGTTCGGGAGGGTCGGAAGAATCGGGCTCGGGCGGTGGTTCCGCGGATGACTCAGGCGGCGGCGCGGCATCGCCGGGCGGCAGGCACGTGGCGCGCGGGCCCAGCACGAGCCGCGCCGCGAGAGCCGCGTCGTCGGCGTTGACGGCATCGCGCCCGTCGAGCGCCGCAGCCGCGCTCGCCGCACGCAGCGCCAGAACCGACGCACGCAGCGAGCCCGTGCCCAGTGCCAGTGCGGCACTGCACAAGGCCTGCAGCAGGTCGTCGTCGATGCGCACGCGCGCCAGGCCGAGCCGCGCCTCGGCGACGGCCCGCGCATCGACCGCGAAGCCAGCGTCAGTGACCTCGCGCCACGACACGTCGGCCAGATCGAGGTGGAACGCGAGCCGGTCCATCAGGCCTGGCGGCACGCACTCGTCAACCGTCGCGCCTTCATCGAGCGCGACCACGCCGAGCCGTGCCGGGTGCTGCATCGAGACGCCGTCGCGCGCCACCAGCACCTCGCCCGCGTCGAGAACGGCCACGAGCCGGGCCGCCGTGGCTGCCGGCAGGCGCTCGGCCATCGCCATCAGCAGCACGCCGCCATCGGCTTCGGCAAGCACACCACGCTGCGCCACCGGCCGGCCGGCGCGCAGCGTGGCCGCAAGGTCGAGCCCGCCGAGCAGGCGCTCGTCGTTGATGTGCAAGGGCACGCGCCGCAGCGGCGTGCCAGCAGGCAGCAGGCCGGCCAGCAGTTCGAGCCAACGGTCCCGAACCGGGCCAGCCAATGCACGCAGGTTGACGCCGCCCAGGCCGACCGGATCGATGGCCATCAGGGTGACAGCGGCAACGGCGGCGGCCCAGGTCGATGGTGTGGCGCCGGCGGCGGCGTCGGCATTGCCCGCCGGTGCGGCCGGCACTGCGGCCACGGTCACTCTCCGAACAGTTCGGCCACCGCGCGGTCCACGCGCACGGTCGAGCCCGAGTCGTCGAGCGGGCTGCGGCGCAAGCGGTGGCGCAGCGCCGGCGCAGCCACCTTTTTGAGGTGCACGTCGGCCACCAGTTCGTCGCCGTCGAGCGCGGCCAGGGCACGCGCGGCGCGCATCAGCGTCAGTTCGCCGCGCAGGCCGTCGGTGCCGAGCAGCATGCACAAGCGGGCCGCGTTCTCGAGCGTCGCGTCGGGCACCACCACCGAGGGCAGCAGCGCGCGCGCCTTGACGATGCGTTTGCGCACACGCTCGTCTTCCTTGCGCCACGCTTCGGTGAAGGCCTCGGGGCCGCGCTCGAAGGCGTCGCGACGGCGCACGACCTCGATGCGAGAAGGCAAGTCTTCGGGCGTCTTCACTTCGAGCGACAGGCCGAAGCGGTCGAGCAGTTGCGGGCGCAGTTCGCCCTCTTCCGGGTTGCCGCTGCCGACCAGAACGAAGCGCGCCGGGTGGCGCACGCTCAGGCCTTCGCGCTCGACCACGTTCTCGCCCGACGCGGCCACATCGATCAGCAGGTCGACGAGGTGGTCTTCGAGCAGGTTGACTTCATCGACGTACAGGAAGCCCCGGTTCGCGCGCGCCAGCAGGCCGGGTTCGAAGGCCTTGACGCCCTGCGACAGCGCGCGCTCCAGGTCGAGCGCGCCGACCACGCGGTCTTCGGTGGCGCCGAGCGGCAGGTCGACCACAGGCACCGGCACGAGCGCGGTCTTGGCAATGCGCTGCCCGTGTGCGTCGGCCTTCAAGGCGCGACAGGCTTCACAGCCGGGGCTGGCCGAGGCCGGGTCGCACCCGTACGGGCAGCCTGCAACGACACGCATTTTCGGCAACAGGGCCGCCAGCGCACGAACGGCGGTGGACTTGCCGGTGCCGCGGTCACCGAACACCAGAACTCCGCCGACGGTGGGATCGGTGGCAGCGATCAGGATCGCCAGCTTCATCTCGGCCTGGCCGACGATGGCCGAAAACGGGAACGGGAAAGCCATGCGCGAATTGCCTCTGCGAGCGGTTGCTCCGGCCGGGCGGCATGGCGCCCGGCGGGCGGGCCGACTGACCCGAGCGCAAGCATAGCCAACTCAGGGGGCCGGCACACTGCGGTGAACCCCGCGACGTGCCAGCGGCGGCGCTGCGGCTACCGCATCAGGCTGCCTTCTTGGCGTAGGCGCTGCACCAGCCTTTCGCGGCGACCTGTTTGGCCGGGTACAGCGGGCAAGGGCCTGCGGCCGCACCGGTCTTGCCCTGGTACAGCGAACACGTGCCGCACATCTGGCCGGCGGCGTAGGTCGCGAACTTGGCTTTGTTGGCCTTGGTGGCATCGGCCACGTAGCCCAGCGCGGCGGCTTGCGGGTCTTTCTCGTCCACCATCGGTGCATCGGCGGCAAAGGCGGTTCGGCCGGCAAAGAGCACGGCACTGGCGGCAGGCACCATCGAGATGAATTGGCGGCGTGAGGACATGGACAGGTCTCCGTGGATGAAATGAGAACAGCTTAGCGGCATCGGCCGGGGCTTGCAGTGCACGGGCCGGTTACTCAACGCGGCTGGTCGGAATCGGTTGGCAGCGCAGCGGATTCTTTAGAACACGATGGCCGATGACAGGGCGCTCGCGTCGACCCACGCTTGCCTCGGCCGATACGACACCACCATGACGCGCCCGAACGCCGGCGTGAACTTCACGCGCAAGGCAGCAACGGGCACAGGGGAATGCAGTTCGGCACGCACTTCCCAAGGCACGGTATGCGGGTGGCCACCGCGCGCCACCACCGTTTCCATCAAACGTTCGAGCAAGGCCGCCTGAACGCGCGCGGCGTCGGGCCAGTCCCAGCGCTCGAACGCCAGCGCCTGGCCTTTTTGCGCGATGACCTGCATCTCTGCCCGCATCCGGCTCGCGGCCCGCACGAGCACGGCCCTCAAGGCAGCGGGCGGCAGGTTGGCGTTCGCGAGGGCGAACTCTTCAAACGACCGCTGCGGCGCGATGGCCCAGCACGATGGCATCGAACGAGCCACGGCGCGCTTGCTCGCGAAGCCGGCGTTGCCATGATTGCAGACGTGAATGGCCATGCTGCGGGCCGCCAGCCCGGCTTGTATGAGATCGGAGACCCGCTCCTCGTCTTCGATCAACAGGCCCCGCATTTCGGCCGGCATCAATTGGGGGGCTTTCAGTTCTCGGTCGGGGCGGGCTTGTTTCGCCCGGGCGATGGCAGTCTTGTCATCGACCCGCGTCGATCTGCACCGCCCGCATGCCGATCAGAGCTGCACCTTGTGGTTCATCGGGGTGACCGTGTCGGCCAGCACGTCGTCGCGCAACTCGGAAGTCAGCACGTCGAAGGCCGGAGGCAGCGGGTCTTCGGAAACGGCGCGTCCGGTGGCGTGCAGCGCCGGCTTGGCTGGCACCCGCACACGGGGTTCATCCGGATGTTCGTTTCCACGCGGACCTGCCGCTGCGGCGTTGGAGGCAACACCTACTTCGCGTGCGGCACGGCCACTGCAACTCGAAGTTGGAGGCAGCCCTTCGGGCAACTTTCGCGCCGGCGTTGAAAGAAATGCGAGCCACTGAGTGCATCATGGTCGACATGACAGACCTGCACGCCCCTTCAGCCCGCTCTGCAGGCTTCAACGCTGCCGAGAAGAACCCTCTGAGCCCGAAGAAACTCTTGCTCACCAAATGGACGGCTGTCGCACCCACCAACAAGGAAAAACACTTCGTGGTGACGCGTGTCGTCGAACCCGAGCCA
>JANXWV010000084.1 GCA_025350965.1 Rhizobacter sp. | reverse complement strand
CCCGGCCCTGCGAATGACCATCAAGGCCAGCGGCGGACTTCGGTCCGATCTGCATCAACAGGCCGGATATAAGACCGCAGTCATTACCGCCCAGTCAGAACTTCGAAAACTCGCTTGCCACACGGGAGGCGTCCATATAAGTCAAGCATGACGCCGATTCGTCCGGACGCGAACAGAAACCCGCAGGGCGCTCCGAATGCCCGCCAGTCGCAGCAGGCTCCGTGCCCCCCGGGCACAACGCCATCGGCCACGCCCTTCCGCGCTCCGCCCGCTGCGAGCCGCCTGCCAGAGCGGGTCGGCGTGGCGGCGGGCGATGCCCCCGAGCCGCTGCGCCGATCACCGTCGCCTGCAACGCAGTGGCGAGCGGCGCTGGCCACCGCGCCGCGCGCGGCGCATTGGAACGATCTCGCCACCAGCCGCGCGACACTTCTGCACCCGGCGGCCGACCCACACACCCGCCGCATCGGCGAAGGGCTCGCGGCATTGCAGAACCACCTCATGTCGTTCGAAGGGTCGCGCGAAGACTTCGCGGCCGCCGCACACACCATCGACAGCGAGATCCAGGCCCACGCCGACATGCCCAGTCAAGCAGTGCTCATCGCCTATGCCGACCTGCAGGTGCAGTGGCAAACCGCCGACCGCCGCTGGCCCAGGGCAGCCCCTGAGCCAGGCCCGCGGGGCTCGGCAGAAGAAGCCTGACCAGCGACCGGCGGCGGGTTCGCACACGCTGCGCGATCGCAGCGCGCATGCAGCGCGCAGGCCCCGCGCCGGCCGCGTTCAGCCCTGCGCCTTCACCTCCAGGCGCCATGCATGCAGCAGCGGCTCGGTGTAGCCACTCGGCTGCGCCCGGCCCTTGAAGACCAGGTCGCTCGCAGCCTGGAACGCAGCCGATTCCTTGAAGCGGCCGCCCATCTTCCGGTACAGCGGGTCGCCGGCGTTCTGCTTGTCGACGACCTTGGCCATGCGCTTGAGCGTGCTCTTGACCTGCGCTTTCTTGACCACGCCGTGGAGCAGCCAGTTGGCCATGTGCTGGCTGCTGATGCGCAGCGTGGCGCGGTCTTCCATCAGGCCGATGTTGTGGATGTCGGGCACCTTCGAGCAGCCCACGCCCTGGTCGACCCAGCGCACCACGTAGCCGAGGATGCCCTGCGCGTTGTTGTCGAGCTCCTGCTGCTTGTCGGCGTCGCTCCACTTGTCGTGCTTGACGACGGGGACGGTCAGCAGACCGGTCAGCAAGTCATTGGCCTCGAACGGCGCAGCGGGGCTCGCGAGCGACTGCTCGAGCGCCTTCTGCACCGCGAACACGTCGACCTGGTGGTAGTGCAGCGCGTGCAGCGTGGCGGCCGTGGGGCTGGGCACCCAGGCGGTGTTGGCGCCGGCCTTCGGGTGGCCGATCTTCTGCACCATCATCAAGCCCATCAGGTCGGGCATGGCCCACATGCCCTTGCCGATCTGCGCCTTGCCGCGCAGGCCGCAGGCCAGGCCCACGAGCACGTTGTTGCGCTCGTAGGCGCTGATCCAGGCGCTCGCTTTCATGTCGCCCTTGCGCAGCATCGGGCCGGCCTGCATGGCGGTGTGCATCTCGTCGCCGGTGCGGTCGAGGAAGCCGGTGTTGATGAAGGCCACGCGGTCGGCCGCCGCCGCGATGCAGGCCTTCAGGTTCACGCTGGTGCGGCGCTCTTCGTCCATGATGCCGAGCTTGACGGTCGCCTTCGGCAGCCCGAGCAACTGCTCGACGCGGCCGAACAGCTCGCTGGCGAATGCCACCTCGGCCGGGCCGTGCATCTTCGGCTTGACGATGTAGACCGAGCCCTTGCGCGAGTTGACGATGCCGTTCGCACCCTCTTTTCTCGTCCCCTGTTTCTTCAGGTCGTGCAGCGCGATGGTGGTGGTCACCACCGCGTCGAGGATGCCTTCCGGGATCTCCTTGCCGTGCTCGCCCCACAGCACGGCCGGGTTCGTCATCAGGTGGCCGACGTTGCGCACGAACAGCAGCGAGCGGCCGTGCAACGTGACGGTGCCGCTCTTGGCGCCGGTGTACACGCGGTCGGGGTTCAGGCCGCGCGTGAAGGTCTTGTCGCCCTTGGTGATCGACTCGGTCAGCGTTCCCTTCAGGATGCCGAGCCAGTTGCCGTAGGCCTGCACCTTGTCATCGGCATCGACCACGGCGACCGAGTCTTCCAGGTCGAGGATGGTCGACAGCGCGGCTTCCACGATCAGGTCGCTCACACCCGCCGCATCAGACGCGCCGATGGGCGTGCTGCGGTCGATGCGGATGTCCAGGTGCAGGCCGTTGTGGGCCAGCAGCACGCCCGAGGGCGCCGCCGGCGTGCCCTGGTAGCCGATGAACTGCACGGCCTTCGCGAGGCCCGTGGTCTTGCCATCGGCCAGCGTCACGACGAGCGCGCCGCCGTCGACGCGGTAGCCGGTGGAGCCCACATGCGAGCCCTTCTTGAGCGGGGCCACGCGGTCGAGCACGTTGCGGGCGTAGTCGATCACCTTGGCGCCGCGCACCGGGTTGTAGCCCGTACCCTTTTCGGCACCGCCCGCTTCCGACAACACATCGGTGCCGTACAGCGCGTCGTACAGCGAGCCCCAGCGCGCGTTCGCGGCGTTCAGCGCGTAGCGCGCGTTGGTGATCGGCACCACCAGTTGCGGGCCGGCTTGCAGCGCCAGTTCGGCGTCGACGTTCTTGGTGCTCACCTTCACCTCGGCGGGCACCGGCACGAGGTAGCCGATCTGGTTCAGGAACTTGCGGTACTTGGCCTTCTTGTTGATCGGGCCGGGGTGGGCGCGGTGCCACGCGTCGAGCTCGGTTTGAAGGCGGTCGCGCTCGGCCAGCAGATGCGCGTTATTCGGCGCCAGGTCGTGGACGATGGCATCGACGCCCAGCCAGAACACGCCGGGGTCGATGCCAGTGCCGGGCAGCACCTGGTCATTGATGAAGGTGTGCAGCGAGGTCGCGACTTGCAGGCCGTGGACGGTCGTTCGGGTGGTCATGGTCTTTGGGCTTTTCAGGTGGGAAGCAGAGCGGTGAATCAAGCGGTGAATCGAGCGATGAATCAAACGGGAATCAAGCGAGTGTGGAATCGGGGAAGAACCCCAGCACGTCGCGCAGGCTGGTGCCGGTGCGCGTGGGTTCGGTGTCGAGTTGTTCGAGCGGCAGGCCGGCGCGGTTGACCCACAGCGTGGTGTAGCCGGCCCAGGTGGCGCCGATCGCATCCCAGCCGTTGCTGGACACGAACAGGATGTCTTTCGCTGGCAAGTTCAATGCCTGCGGGCCGAGCGCGTACGCGGCCGGGTCGGTCTTGAACTTGCGCAGCGAGTGCACGCTGAGCACGTGCGCCAGCAGCCCCGAAAAGCCGGCGCTCTTGACCGCCACGCCCAGCATCTCGGGATCGCCGTTGCTCAGGATGCCGGCGGGTACGCCGCGCGCCTTCAGCTCGGCCAGCACCTCGCGGTTCTCGGGGAAGCTGCTGAGGTGGCGGTACTGGTTCATCAGCCGGTCTTCCGCGACCGGCGCGAGCTCCAGGCCGAGGCGCTGCGCGGCGAAGCGCAGGCCGGCGCGGGTCAGCTCCCAGAACGGGCGGTACTGCTGGCTCATCGAGGTGATGCGCGTGTAGTCGATCTGCTTGTCGCGCCACAACACACTCAGGCGCTCGCCGAAGCCGGGGAACAACTGCTCCGCGAGCAGTGCCACGCTGTACACGTCGAACAGCGTGCCGTAGGCGTCGAAGAGCACGGCGCGTGGGGCGGGCGCGGCAGGTGGGGGAATGGGGGCGGCGGGCTTGTCCATGGCGAGAATTTATTCGATGTCTGCGCCAGCATTAAGTACGATGAAAGTCTTGGATTCGTGACTTTTCGGGATTGAATGGACAAGCTCAAGCAGATTGCCTCGTTCGCTGCGGTGGCCACCAAAGGCAGCCTCACGGCGGCGGCACAGGCCGAAGGGGTGGCGCCTGCGGTGATCGGCCGGCGCATCGACGCGCTCGAACACCGGCTGGGCGTGAAGCTGCTGGTGCGCACCACGCGGCGCATCACGCTCACCCACGAAGGCAGCGCCTTCCTCGAAGACTGCCATCGCCTGCTGGCCGACTGGGCCAACGCCGAGGCCAGCGTGAGCGCCGGTGGCGTGAAGGCGAGCGGGCACTTGCGCAGCACCTCGCCGGCCGGCTTCGGGCGGCGCCACGTGGCGCCTCTGGTGCCGCGCTTCCTGGCGCTGCACCCGGAGGTGAGCCTGTCGCTGAACCTGTCGGACCGGGTGGTCGACATCATCAACGAAAGCTTCGATTGCGCCGTGCGGGTGGGCGACTTGCCCGACAGCGGCCTCGTGAGCGTGCGCCTGGCCGACAACCGGCGCCTGTGCGTGGCGACACCCGCCTACCTGAAGCGCGCCGGCACGCCGCAACACCCCGCCGACCTGGCGCGCCACGAGTGCCTGGCGCTCAGCAGCGACGCGAGCCAGACACGCGGCTGGGCCTTCACCATCGACGGTGACGTGCACTACCTGCGCCCCACCGGGCGCCTGGACTGCACCGACGGGCAGGTGCTGCACGCGTGGTGCTCGGCCGGCCACGGCCTGGCCTGGCGCTCGGCGTGGGAGGTGCAGCAAGAGGTCGCGGCGGGGCTGCTCGTGAGCGTGCTCGACGCGTTCGCCGCGCCGCCGAACGGCATCTACGCGGTGTTCCCGCACGCCAAGCACCTGGCGCTGCGGGTGCGGCTGTGGATCGACTTCCTGAAGCACAGCTACGGCGACGCGGCCTATTGGCGGCGCGTGGCGGGTTGATGGGCTGCGGCGTCCCTGCTCGCTCTTGCCACCTCCCTCTGGGAGAGGGCTAGGGCGAGGGCCCGGCCCGCGCCCACCGCACATCAAACTCTCAGCCTCGCCAGTTCCGCCACCGCTGCCAGCATGCGCTGCTGCTCCTGGACATGCCCGTACAGCGCCTCGACGTTCACGTAGGCCCGGCCCTGCGACTGAAACCACACCGCGAGCGAGCCGTCGTCCACCGGTTGTTCGCTTTGCAGCACGACATTGAATCCGTGCGCATCCAGCCCATCGAACAGACCGCGCGTTGTGACGAGCAAGAAGTCTTGCGGCGACCATGCCGGGTTGATGGCCACGGCCTGGGCATCGGCCGCGTGGGCGCCGCCCACCGCGTAGGCCTGAACCGAGTAGCGGCCCGCACCGTTGTTGTGGAGAGCGACCACAGGATGGTCGGCCGCGTGGGCCGCTGGGCTCGCGCCGCTGGCCGGCGGCAGGTCGGCCAGCAGTGCGAGCACCGCCTTGCGCAAGGCTTGCACGGCAGCGCGCGCCAGCGGCGTGTCCGAGCCGTGCCGGCGCAGCGTGGCACGCAGGCCCGCGTCGGTGAAGATGCGGTTCGGGTCGAACGCGAACGGCCGCCACCCGGCGCGAAACGTGACCAGCCTGCCCCCGCCGGCGCGCAATTCGATCAACGTTCCGGGCTGGTGCTGCAGCAAGGCACGCGCTGCCGCGACGGACGTTTGCTCGTTCTCGTGAAGGTTCACGTAGCGCAAGCCCGGGTGGCCGGCTGACGCGACCGACGAAGCACGCACACTCAGGCAGATTTCAGTTGCGCCCAATCGAATTGGGTACAACTGAACACCGATCGGCGCTGGCCTCTCGTCGACGATGCCGGCAGTCGCTGCCCGGCGCGACGCCGCCGCCGCCTCCTGCAGCAGCCGGCGCCAGCCGTTCAGGCCTTGCCAAAGACGGCGCATGGCACCAGCGGCTTGCGCGTGGCCGCGTCGCGCACTTCGGTGGCGATCTCACGCACGCGGAAGTTCTGCGGCTGCCCGAACCCGTGCGCCTTGAACCGGCGCGCCTGAGCGTCGTCAGCCATCCACGCGCACAGCGCCTTGGCGCTGGCCAGGTCGAAGCTGAAGCGCAGCTGCCCGCTGGCCAGCGGCGCGCCGACGACAAGGCCCCACGCAGGGTCGGTGTCGGTCGGCGGGCGCACCACGCCCACGAGTGGCATGCCCGATGGGGCCGCGATGGCCCCGGCAACGCTTGCTGTGGCGGGCGTGTCGGCCGGCACGCGTGCCGTTTGCATCTTGTCGCGCGCCGCCAGCGTATCGGCCTGGCCGCCACGGTAAAGGAGGATCTGGTAGCGGTCGGCCGCAGCCGGCAGGTAGCTCGCCTTCCACGTCACCGGCTGGCCCTTGATGCTGGTGGCGGTCTGTTCGGCCTGATCGCGCAGCGCGAGGAAGTCGACATCGACGCTGTCCTCGAACACCACCTGCTTGTCGCGCAGCAGCAGCACGCGCACCTGCACCTTTTCGCGGCCGGCATGGCGGCCCGCTGAATCCAGGTTCTCCAGGCCGAACGCGACGCGGCAAGGTGCGCCCGGTTGGTAGGGCAGCGCATGCGTCCAGGCCGGCAGGCCATTGACCCACAGGCGGTGGCCGTTGACGCGGATGTCGTAGCTGACCTCGTCGGCCGCCGGCACGTTGGCCGGCAGGCCGAGCGTCAGCGTGACTTCGCTGAACGCCACCGCCTGCGGCGTGCCGCGCCGCGCGCGCAAGGCGGCGAGTGGCGGAACGATCCAGTCGCCAAACGCAGGGCGCGCCGCGCCCGCTCCACTGTTCGCGATGGGGCTCGCGCCGGTCTGGACGCCGGTGCCCGCGCTCGCGCTGGCGCTGGCGCCGCCGTAAGGTGCCACCGGCACAACCTGCGCCTGCGCGCTGGGCAGCAGGTCGCCGAAGTGCCAGCCGCGCACCGGCCATGCCGACGTGCGCACCGGCACCGCGCCGCACGGCACGGCAATGCCACCGCTGCCCTCGGGCACGCAGCGCTGACCCTCGCGGCACGACAGGCGCAGCTTGCCGTCGGCCGGCGGCGTGGCGGCGGTCATGTCGAAGCACACCTGGGTCTGGATCACGTCGACGGTGTCGGCGGTCACCTGCACGGCGCCGTCAAGGCTGCGCACGAGCAGGCCGACGAAGGTCTCGCCGGCGCGCGGCAGCGCCAGTTTCTCGTGCACGAAGTGCTGCGGCACACCGGTGTCGCCGGCTTGACGGTCGAGCTTGAGCGCGCCACGCCGCTTCGGCTTCTCGGGCACGAGCTGCATGCTGCTCGCCGGCAGGCCCAACTGCTCCATGGCCTTGTTCGGGACGAAGCTCAGATCGACATCGAGGTCGACACCGGCGGCGGGCATGCCGGCCAGGTTGCCGGCCGGAGCCGGCGAAGGCGGCTTGCCCTTGAACTGCCAGCCAACCACCGCCGCCACCAGCACCGCAGCCGCCGCCGCGCCGCCCCACCCCAACGCGCGGCTGCGCGCCGCAGGCAGGATGCCGGCTTCGAGCGCGCGCATGTCGCGCTCGAACGCGTCGTCGCGGATCTCCAGTGCATTCGATGCCAGCAAGGGCGCCAGCGCTTCGGGCAACTGCACCTTCGTGGGCAGCCCCGCGCCCGAGACGCGCAGCGGCACGATGCGAACACGCCGCGCCCGGGCTGCGGCCAGGCCCGCCGCAAGTTCATAGGCCACGACGTCGTCGGCATCGAACAGGCGCGGCTTCAGCCCGCCGGGCGCCGGCGCCAGCCAGCCCGGGCCGATCACGACGACCATGGCGTCGCACTGGGCCAGGGCCGCGTCGATCTGCTCGCGCCACAGGTCGCCCGGGCGGATGTCGGCGGTGTCATGGAACACCTGCGGCTCGCTCGGATGGCGGCGCAGCGCGTCGGCCACGCGGCCGGCCTGCGCGGGCACGTCGCTGCGCCGGTAGCTGATGAAAACACTTGCCATGCTGAACCCTCCAACCGGCGCAACGCTACGCCCTGCCTTGCCGCGCCGCAAGACCGCAACGCCATCGACACGCGCCACGGTTCAGCGCGGGGCGCACTGTTCCGGAACTAGCGCGGGAAGCGCACCAGCGGCTTGCCGTCCTTGGGCATCTGGTACTGGGCCACGTTGAGCTGCATGGCCAACAGCGTGTAGTAGCTGACGATGCCGGTCAGGTCGACCACGCCCTTCTTGCCGAAGCGCTTCTCGGCTCGCGCGAAGGTGCGGTCCGAGACCTGCTTGTTGCGCAGCAGCTCGGTCGCGAACTCGACCACGATCTCTTCGTCGTCGCTCATGCCGGTGGGGCGGCGGCCTTCGGCGATGCTGTCGGCCACCTCAGGCTTGATGCCGGCCTTCATCGCGATGGGGTAGTGCACGTACCACTCGTAGTCCTGCGTCCACTCGCGCGCGGTGACCAGGATGGCGAGCTCGCTGAGCGTGTTGCCCACGGCCGACTTGTAGCGCAGGTAGTCGCCCATCGAGCGCGCCAGGCTCATGACCTGCGGGCTGTGCATCAATGGCTCGAACGGGCCGAACACCGGCACCTTGCGCGCGGCCTCGAACTCGGCGGCGGCCGCCTTCTGCTCGTCGCTGTATTGCGCGGGCGGGATGGTGGGCAGGCGCTGGGCGTGCGCGGCCACGGTCGTCAGGGCAAGGGCTGCGCAGGTCGGGGCAAGGCGTCGAAACATGAGCGGGCTCCGTGGGGTGGGGCGGCGAGTATCGCCGCCGCGAAGCCTGGCTCCCCTCGGGGTGCACCATGACGAAGGCCCGCTTTCGCGGGCCTTCGGGGCGAGCCGCGGCGGGCTCGCATTCGCGGCAAGCCGCCAGTGGCTTACTTGCTCAGGCATTCCTTCATGAAGGCCTTGCGCTCGTCGCCCTTGGTGGCCTTGGCCTTCGGGTCGGCGTTGCACGACTTCATCTTGCTTTGCTGGGTTTCCTTCTTGGCCGACAGGCAGGTCTTCATGAAGGCCTTGCGCTCGTCGCCCTTCTTGTCGCCGGCGTCGGCGTTGCATGCGCCCATCTTGCTTTGCTGCGCGCCCATCGGAGCGCTGGCGCCCTTGGCCATCATCGGTGCTTCCTTGTGGCTGGTGGCGAAGGCCGAGGTCGACAGGGCGGCGAGCGACAGGGTCAAAACGGTCATCAGGTGTTTCATCGGGTGTCCTTTGGAACGGGGCAGGGTGGGCGTGATTGCCGGCGTGGATTGAAGCATGCGAGCCTTTGCACCAGCAAGCCCACAACGCACCCGGATGTGTCTCGGTGGACACACTCCTGTGGCGCTTTGCGCCCTTGCACTCAAACAACCGTCAAAGAATGCGTCGCGGGTGCGCCAGCGCCTCGTGCGCGGCATGCAGGCGGCGCACCAGCACGCGAATGAAGGCCTCGTCGAAGTGGTGCCTGCAGCCGGGGCTGACCTGCACCAGCGTCTCGGGCGTGAACGAGATGGTGGTGGCCGGCTCGGTCACGATCACGTCGGTGCTGTGGCGCTTCAGGTCGGAGCTCGGTGCGAGGTAGGCCATCTCGCCCACCGAGCTGCCGGCGCCGAGTTGCGCCACCTTCTTGCCGTCGCGGAAGACCTCGACATCGCCCTGCGCAATGATGTGAAAACTGTTGCCTTCCTCGCCCTTGCGGTACAGCGCGTGGCCGAAGTGAAAGCGCTGCCACTTTGCGCGGTGCACCACCTCCCACAACTCCACGTCGCCGAAGCGCACGAAGAAGTCGAGCGAGCGCAACAGGTTGAAGCGCTCGGAGTCGAGCACGCCCTGCAGTTGCCCGCGCGGCACCTGCTGGTTGGTGATAAGGGCAGAGAGCGCCTGCGCGAACTCACCCCAATTGGCATAGCGGTCCGTCGGGTTCTTGGCCAGCGCACGCTGGATCACGGCGTCGAGCCCCGGGCTCACGCCGGTGCGCAGCGCACCCAGCGGGCCGGGTGCCACGTTGTAGATCTGGTGCATCATGGCCGACTGCACTTGCGCATCGAACGGCGGGCGCCCGGCGATCAGGTGGTACAGCACAGCGCCGAGCGAGTACATGTCGGCGCGGCAGTCGAGCACGCCGCCGTCGAGCTGTTCGGGCGACATGTACGCGAGCGAGCCGACGCGGTAGATCTGTGTCACATCCGACGCCATGTTCAGCACGCTGCCGAAGTCGCTGATCTTTACGTCGGTGATCTGGCCGTTGTTCAGCACCACCAGCAGGTTGGCGGGCTTCACGTCACGGTGGATCAGCCCCTGGCGGTACACATAGCCCAGCGCCATGGCGCACTTGAAGCCGATCTCGACCACGAGTTCGAGCGCCAGCAACTGGTCGGCGCGGCAGAACGGGCGCAGCGTGCTGCCGGCCACGTACTCCATCACGAGGTAGGGCGACAACGGGTCGGCCACCGCGTCGAAGATCTGCACCACGTTCGGGTGGTTGAGCTGGCCGACCAGCGCGGCCTCGGCGGCGAAGAAGCGCTCGGAGTAGCGCTCGTCCATCGGGTCGCCGGTGGTGTTGGGGCGCACGCGCTTGATGGCGACTTCGCGGTCGAGGAAGGCGTCGTGGCACAGGAACACTTCGGCCGTGGCGCCTTCACCGAGCCGTTTGAGAACGCGGTACTTGCCGATGTGCGTCGGCAGGTCGGTGGCCGGCGCGGCGCCGGTGGCGGGGGGGGTGGACATGGGCAGTGAGCGCCGAGACGGCACGTGCAGCATAGCGCGCGACCTGCGCTTGCGATGGGCCGAACAGGGGGTGAAAGCAGGCCTGCGCCCGTAGAATCGCCCGATGATCCAAGTCAAGAAAGAGCTGCTGGCCGCACTCGGCGCAGCGCTCGCAGAGGTGGCCCCCGGTGCCGCGCCGGCAGCGGCGTTCGAGCTTCCAAAGCAGGCTGCACATGGCGACTACGCGTGCACCGCCGCGATGCAACTCGCCAAGGCGCTGAAGAAGAACCCGCGCGAAGCGGCCGCCGCACTGGTCGAGGCCTTGAACCGGCAGCCGGCCGTGCAGCAATGGGTCGACTCCCTCGAGATCGCCGGCCCGGGCTTCATCAACCTGCGGCTCAAGCCGGCCGCCAAGCAGGCCGTGGTGCGCGAGGTGCTGCAGGCGGGGGCCACCTTCGGCCGCCAGCCGGCGCGTGCCGACAAGGTGCTGGTCGAGTTCGTCTCGGCCAACCCGACCGGCCCGCTGCACGTGGGCCATGCACGCCAGGCCGCCCTCGGCGACGGCATCTGCAACCTGTTCGACACCCAGGGCTGGCAGGTGACGCGCGAGTTCTACTACAACGACGCAGGCGTGCAGATCGCGACACTCGCGGCCTCGGTGCAGGCGCGCGTGCAAGGCCTGGCGCCGGGCGACGCGGCATGGCCCGAGTCGGCCTACAACGGCAGCTACATCGCCGACATCGCGGCCGACTTCCTGGCATGCCGAACCGTGCGCGCCGACGACCGCACGTTCACCGCATCGGGCGACGTGGCCGATATCGACGGCATCCGCCAGTTCGCCGTGGCCTACCTGCGCCACGAGCAAGACCTCGACCTGCAGGCGTTCGGCGTGCGCTTCGACAACTACTACCTCGAGTCGAGCCTGTACACCAGCGGCCGCGTCGAGGACACCGTGGCCCGGCTCGTCGCATCGGGCAAGACCTTCGAGGACGGCGGCGCACTGTGGCTGCGCACCACCGACTACGGTGACGACAAGAACCGCGTGATGCGCAAGTCCGACGGCACGTTCACCTACTTCCTGCCCGACGTGGCTTACCACCTGGCCAAGTTCGAGCGTGGCTTCACGAAGGCCATCAACCTGCAGGGGGGCGACCACCACGGCACGATCGCTCGCGTGCGCGCCGGCATCCAGGCCGCCGGCCTGGGCGTGCCCACGGGCTACCCCGACTATGTGCTGAACAAGATGGTCACCGTGATGCGCGGCGGCGCCGAAGTGAAGATCAGCAAGCGTGCCGGCTCGTACGTGACGCTGCGCGACCTGATCGACTGGACCAGCCGCGACGCCGTGCGCTTCTTCCTGCTCAGCCGCAAGGCCGACACCGAGTTCACCTTCGACGTGGACATGGCGCTGAAACAGAACGACGAGAACCCGGTCTTCTACGTGCAATACGCGCATGCACGCATCTGCTCGGTGATCCGCCAGTTCGCCGAGCGCGGCATCGACCCGGTCTCGGTGGCCGGTGCTCACCTCGAGCGCCTGACCGCTTCGAGCGAGGCCGCGCTGATGCGCCGGATCGCCGACTACCCCGACATGCTGGCCAGCGCCAGCGAGAGCCTGTCGCCGCACGACGTCACGTTCTACCTCCGCGACCTCGCCGGCGCGTTTCACAGCTACTACGGCGCCGAGCGCTTTCTGGTCGACGACGCCGAATTGGGCCGCGCCCGCCTGGCCTTGCTGCTGGCCACGCGCCAGGTCATCGCCAACGCGCTGACCGTGCTCGGCGTGAGCGCGCCCGAACACATGGCGCGCGACAGCGCATCGAGCAGCACGCCTTCCGACTCTGACACCGCAACCTTGCCCACACCATGACCGAGATCCACACGCACTCCAAGGGCGGCCAACGCGGTGGCTTCGCGGTCGGCCTGATCGTCGGCCTGCTGATCGGCCTGGCGCTGGCACTGGGCGTGGCGCTCTACGTCACCAAGGTGCCGGTGCCCTTCGTCAACAAGGTGCCCCAGCGCACCGCCGGGCAAGACGCGGCCGAGGCCGAGAAGAACAAGAACTGGGACCCGAACAGCCCGCTGTACGGCAAGAACCCGGCGCGGCCGTCGGCAATGGGGAGTGCCGCGGTCACCGCGCCCGCCGTGGCGACAGCGCCCAACACCGCGCCCACCCCCCTGCCCGCCGCGCCGGCAACGCGCGCATCGGCCACGCAGAGCGCGCGCGACCCGGCGGCCATCCTCGCCGACCGGCCGGCTTCGGCGCCTGCACCGAAGGTCGCCAAGGCGGAGGCGATACCGGCGCTGGCGCCCGCAGCCAGCGGCCCCGACCCGTTCATGTACTTCGTGCAGGCCGGCGCGTACAGCCGCACCGAAGAGGCCGACCAGCAGAAGGCTCGCCTCGCCATGCTCGGCATGGAAGGCAAGGTCAGCGAACGCGAACAGGCCGGCCGCACTGTGTACCGCGTGCGCCTCGGGCCCTTCAGCCAGAAGACCGACGCCGACGCCGCGAAAGACAAGCTCGCCGCGAGCGGCGTCGAAACGCAACTGGTGCGCGTGCAGCGCTGAGCGGGCGGCCTCAGAGCGTGAGAGTTTTTCGGGCGTGCCCGAGCAGCGCGTCAAAACGTGGCTGATCTAGGCGCAAAGCACAGCCATAGCTCGGGCTATGGCGAGAATTTGCAACGACGAGCAGGCGTGTTTTGGCGTGATGAGCGGGCATGAACGAAAGACTCTCACGCTCTCAGCCCGGCGAGCCCGGGTCGGGGCCAGCGGAGGCATCGGCGTCGGTCTCGCTGTGTTTGCGCCACGCCCTGGTCGCGCGGCGCATGAAGTTCAGCTGCGCCACGAAGCGCTCGCAGGCGAAGCAGATCTTCACGTGCACCTGCAAGGCCACACGCTCGGCCGCGGTGATGTCGTGGTCTTCGTCTTCCAGCAGCAGGTGCGCGGCCTCGCGGCAGGTGAGCGTGTTCTTCATGCGTTGCCCGGCGCCTCGCCGAACCAGCGCAGTTGAAGGCAGTCGCGCAGGCGCAGCCGGGCGCGGTGCAGCAGCACCCACAGGTTGGCGCTCGTGATCGACAGCTCGGCGCAGATCTCGGACGAGTCGAGTTCGAGCCACTCGCGCATCATGAACACGCGCGCCTGAACCGGCGGCAGTTGCTCGCAGCAGACCTGCAGCACGTCGAAGAACTGGCGCCGGCTGCACGCGGCGTCGGGGTCGCCCCAATCGTGCGGCGCGTTGCGCCAGTGACCATCGGCCAGGAACAGCGCTTCGTCGAGGTCTTCGCCGTCGTCGCCGACAAGGATGGTGGCCTCGCGCGTGTGGCGGCGCAGCTGGTCCACGACCTTGTGCTTGAGGATGCCGACAAGCCAGGTCTTGAGTTGCGACTGGCCGTGGAACGACTGTGGCCGTTCAAGTGCGGCGAGCAGGCTTTCGGACACGGCGTCTTCGGCCCAGGCGTCATTGCGCAGCTGGGTCCGTGCGAAGCGCAGCAGCTGCGGGCGAAGCTGCTCGACCTGCGTGGCGAATTCGGGCATCTGTCGGGCCGGGAGTTGCGTCCGGAGCAGTGTATGCAACCGGTGTGACGGCCTGGCCCCAATCGTGACCGACGAGCGAATCGATCACCGCCTGCTGCGCTGGCGTGGCGGGCCGCTCGGCCTGCACCAGAACGTTGACCTGGCGCACGATGGGCACGTCGGCGGTGTGCACGTAGGCAAGGCCCGCCGCCCGGGCAATCGACACCGGCATGAACGCGACGCCGAAGTTGGCCCGCACCAGCGCCTGGATCCAATCTTCGCGCGCCGACTGCTGCACCACTTCCAGCGCCACGCCTTTCGAGCGCAGCAAGCGCTCGATGTACGCCGAGAACTCGCACATCACGCGCTCGCAGTAGCGCTCGCGGTGCAACTCGGCCAGCTCGATGTGGGCGCGGCCGTTGAAGCGGTGGTCGTCGCCGATGGCCACCACGTAGTGCTCGCTGAACAGCGGCAAGGCGCGAAAGCGCTTCGGGATGTCGTATGGCGAGCACATGATGCCCACGTCCACGTCGCCCTGGTCGAGCGCGTCGGTCAGGGCTTCGAGGTTGCCTTCGCGAAAGCTCAGGCTCACCTCGCTGCGCCCCTCCTGGCTTTCGACGAAGCCGGGCAGCACCTGGTGGAAGTCGATCGTGCACATCACGCCCACGCGGACCGCGTCGTTCGATTCGCGGGTGAGCCGCCGGGCCTGCTCGCGCGCCTGGTTGGCGCCGTCGTAGAGCTGGCGGAAGTTGGGCAGCATGGCGCGGCCCAGTTCGGTCAGTTGCACCGAGTTCTTGGTGCGGTCGAACAGGCGCCCGCCGATGGCTTCTTCGAGGCGCTGAATGGCCTTGGTCAGCGCGGGCTGCGACACGAACGAGCGCTCGGACGCGCGCGTGAAGTTCAGCGTGTCGGCCACGGCCAGGAAGTAGCGGATCTGGTAAAGCTCCATCCATCACGGTCGGTGGCGAAGGCCGAACCTTACACATTCGGAACCTTACAGAGGCAGCCATAACCGGCACCGATGGTGCGATGAATTGATGCGATTTCCGCGTGGCGACCTGGCTGCATAACCTTGCGGCCATTCGCTTTCATCCACTCGCATCAACGCCCCCGGAGGCCACCATGTTCATCGGCAAGACCGCCCTCGTCACCGGCTCGACCTCGGGCATCGGCCTGGGCATCGCGACCACGCTCGCAGCGCAGGGCGCGAACGTGATCCTGAACGGCTTCGGCGACGCGCACGAGGTCGAACGCCTGCGCGCCGGCTTGGCGGAAGCGCACGGCGTACAAGTGCGCTTCGACGGCGCCGACATGAGCAAGCCCGAGACCATCGAGGCGATGATGGGCAAGGCGCTCGCCGAGTTCGGGGCCATCGACCTGCTCGTCAACAACGCCGGCATCCAGCACGTGGCGCCGGTGGACGAATTCCCGGTCGAGCGCTGGTACGCGATCCTGGCGATCAACCTGTCGGCCACCTTCCACACCGTGCGCCTGGCGCTGCCGGCGATGAAGCGCAACGGCTTCGGCCGCATCGTCAACATCGCCTCGGCCCATGCGCTGGTGGCCAGCCCCTACAAGTCGGCCTACGTCACGGCCAAGCACGGCGTGGCCGGCTTCACGAAGACGGTGGCGCTCGAAGTGGCGGAGTGCGGCATCACCGTCAACGCGGTGTGCCCCGGCTATGTGCTGACGCCGCTGGTCGAGAAGCAGATCCCCGACACCGCGCGCGCCCGCGGCATCACGCCCGAGGCCGTGGTGCGCGACGTGTTGCTTGCCGCGCAGCCGACGAAGAAGTTCGTGACCGTTGAGCAGGTGGCCGCGCTGACGGCCTTCCTGTGCTCGGACGATGCCGCCCCCATCACCGGCGCCGTGCTGCCCATCGAGGGCGGCTGGACGGCGCAGTGAAGCGCGCCGCGCTTCACGCTTCTCGACGGCTTCAACGCGACTTCCCCTTGCATTCATCAACCGGCGCTCGCGCCACCCCCACTGGAGAACCCTGCATGAACACCACCCCCCGCCTCGCGCTGCGCCTCGTTGCTGCTGCCGCGCTCACCTGCGCAGCCCTCGCCCACGCAGGCCAATGCCCGACCGACAAGCTGGCGGCCAACACGCTTGCCAATGCGCCGTCGGCGCCGGCCGGCGTGACCGACACCGAACTCGCGTCGATCGATCTCGCGCAAGAGAACGTCAAGCTCGACCAGCGCCGGCTGCGCCTGCGCCACATGACGGTGGCACCCGGCGGCGTGGTGCCGCTGCACAGCCACGAAGACCGGCCGGCGCTCATCATGGTCACGAGCGGCGAGATCGTCGAGCACAACAGCAAGTGCAGCGTGCCGGTGCTGCACAAGGCCGGCGACATTGCGCGCGAGTTCCTCGGCACGCAGCACTGGTGGAAGAACATGGGCTCGCAGCCGGTGGAACTCACCATTGCCGACCTCGTCAACGACAAGAAGCCCGAGACCATGAAAGACAAGGTCATGTAATGCCGCGCCGCGACTGCGCGACAAGACTTCTGCCGCCGCACAGCGCGCGGCCCACTTCACGAGACGACCCGACATGACCCCCACCCACACCCCACGAACTGCTGCCAAGCCAACGCGCACCACTGCATCAACGGGCGGCCCGCACGGCCTGCCCGGCCAGGTGGTGCTGGTGCTGCAGGGCGGCGGCGCGCTCGGTGCGTATCAAGTGGGCGTGTATGAGGCGTTGCACGACGCCGGCATCGAGCCCGACTGGGTCATCGGAACCTCCATCGGCGCCATCAACGCTGCGCTGATCGCCGGCAACCCGCCGAGCGAGCGGATGGCGCGGCTGAACGCGTTCTGGCACCACGTGGAGCAGCCCGCCAGCCGTGCCGGCCCGCTCGACTGGCTCGGCATGGGCAACCTCATGGTCAACATGACGACGGTGCTGCGTGGCATTCCCGCGTTCTTCGAGCCGAACATGGCGGCCCTGCGCGGGGCACGTGCCAATGTGGGCGTGGAGTCGGCCGCGTACTACAGCACCGAGCCGCTGCGCCGCACCTTGGGCGAGCTGGTCGACTTCAGCTCGCTGGCAGCCAGCGCCACACGCCTGACGGTGGGCGCGGTCAATGCGTGCAGCGGCGAGATGCGCTACTTCGACAGCCGCGACGAGACGCTCTGCGTCGAGCACGTGATGGCCTCCGGCGCGCTGCCGCCGGCGTTCCCGGCCGTGCGCATCGACGGCGAGCCGTACTGGGACGGCGGCATCTACTCGAACACGCCCATCGAGGCCGTGCTCGACGACAACCCGCGCCGCAACGCGTTGATCTTCGCGGTGAACGTGTGGCACCAGGCGGGGCCGGAACCCGAGTCGATCTGGCAGGTGATGGGCCGGCAGAAAGACATTCAATTCGCGAGCCGGGCCGACAGCCACATCGTGCGGCAAAAGCAGATCCACCGGCTGCGCCACGTGATCCGCGAACTCGCGAAGCAACTGCCCGCGAGCAAGCAGGCCGAT
Organism: Rhizobacter sp.; assembly: GCA_025350965.1. Classification (GTDB taxonomy): domain Bacteria; phylum Pseudomonadota; class Gammaproteobacteria; order Burkholderiales; family Burkholderiaceae_C; genus LMDS01. The sequence continues at coordinate 51,027 of JANXWV010000084.1, read as the reverse complement.
GCGCATGTGAGGGAGCTCGCTGCATGGGGCTGCGGCACCACGATGCACGTGGCGCACCTGGTCGCGCCGCGCCTCGAAGGTGAAGACCACACCAAGGACATCGACTTCACGCCCGCCGGCGTGGCCGCACGGCGCCATGCCGGCTACACCGACACGCAGCGGATGATCGAACGCGCGCCGTGGCAGGCGCCCACCGACCCGATCGAAGGCGTGATCGAACACGTGATCCAGCCCGCGAACGAACCCGCTTGAAGTGGCATGCTCGACGCGCCTCGACCACGGGAAGCCTCATGAACACCACCCACGACGCTCTGATCATCGGCAGCGGCCAGGCCGGCCCCTTCCTCGCGGTACGGCTGGCGAAGGCCGGCCAACGCGTGGCGCTGATCGAGCGAGAACACCTCGGCGGCACCTGCCTGAACGACGGCTGCACGCCGACCAAGGCGCTGGTCGCCAGTGCGCGCGTGGCGCACATGGCGCGGCGCGCGGCCGAGTTCGGCGTGAACCTCGGTGGCACGGGCGGCGCTGACATCAGCGTGGACTTCGCAGCCGTGATGGAACGCAAGAACCGCATCGTGGCGCAATCGATCAAGGGCCTGACGAGCTGGCTGCAAGGCACGGCCGGGCTCGAACTCGTGCGCGGGCCGGCACGCTTCACCGCGCCCCATGCGGTCGACGTGAACGGCCGCACGCTGACCGCGCCGCAAGTGTTCGTCAACGTCGGCGGCCAGGCCGTGTTGCCCGACTGGCCGGGCATCGACACGGTGCCCGTGCTCACGAACACGTCGATCATGGGCTTGAACGAGTTGCCCGAGCACCTGTTGATCGCGGGCGGCAGCTACATCGGCCTGGAGTTCGCGCAGATGTTCCGCCGCTTCGGCGCGCGCGTGACCGTGCTCGAAGTGGCAGAGCGCTTGATCGCACGCGAAGACCCGGAGGTATCGGCCGAAGTGCGGGCGATGCTGGAGCGCGAGGGCATCGAGTGCCTGCTCGGCGTGCGCGGCGCGCAGGTTGCGCGGGATGGCGGCAACGCAAGTGACGGCGTTCGCGTGACGTTCACCGCGCAGGGCGCAGCGCACCAGGTGCGCGCAAGCCACCTGCTCGCGGCCGTGGGCCGGCGGCCGAACACACGCGACCTCGGCCTCGACCTGGCAGGCGTGGCCACCGACGCGCGCGGCTTCATCACGGTGGACGACGAGCTGCGCACCAACGTGCCCGGAATCTGGGCGCTCGGCGACGTGAACGGCAAAGGCGCTTTCACTCACACGGCGTACAACGACTTCGAGATCGTCGCCGCCAACCTGCTCGACGGCGGCACGCGCCGCGTGAGCGACCGCATCCCCGCATATGCTTTGTTCACCGACCCGCCGCTCGGCCGCGTCGGCATGAGCGAAGCCGAGGTGCGCGCCAGCGGCCGGCCGGCGCTGGTGGCCGTGATGCCGATGACGCGCGTCGGCCGCGCCCGCGAGCGCAGCGAAACGCAGGGCTTCATGAAGGTGCTGGTCGATGCGGGGACCGAACGCATCCTCGGCGCCACGCTGCTCGGCATCGAGGCCGACGAAGCGGTGCACGTGCTGCTCACGGCGATGGCCGGCGGCTTGTCGTACCGCAGCGTGCAGCATGCGGTGCACATCCACCCGACCGTCAGCGAACTGATCCCGACGCTGCTCGGCGAACTGCGGCCGCTGCTGCCAACGCCTGCGCCATGACGTCGATGCCCTGGCCGGTGTGGGCCGCCAGCGCGCTGTGCGTCGGCGCGATGGGCTTCGCGATCCAGCGCGGCGGCACGTGCACCGTGGCCGCCGTCGACGAGCTGCTGACGCAGCGCAGCGCCCGCCGGCTGCTCGCAATGGCCGAGGCCTCGCTGTGGGTTGCCGGCGGGCTCGTGCTGGCCGCCGTTCTGGGTGTGGCTGGCAGCATGCCGGCAGGTTTCGCGGTCGACGCCGGCACGCTCGCCGGAGGCGCTTTGCTCGGCGCCGGTGCGTGGCTGAACCGGGCCTGCGTCTTCGGCGCCATCGCGCGGCTCGGCTCGGGTGAGTGGGCCTATGTGTTCACGCCGCTCGGCTTCTTCGCGGGCTGCCTCGTGGCGATGCACCGGTGGTTCGCGATCACGCCGCCGGCGCGGCTCGAAGCGGCATCACCCTTGTTCACTGCGACCGCCCTGGCCGCGCCGCTGTTCGTGGCCTATGCGCTGTGGCGCACCGTGCCGCCCCTGCACGCGGCTCATCGTGGCGGCGCGCGCTCGGGGGTGCGCCTCTTGCACGCGAAGGTCTGGGCGCCGCATGCCGCCACCATCGTCATCGGCATCACGTTCGTGGCCACATGGCTGCTCGCCGGCCGCTGGGCCTACACCGATGTGCTCGCCGACCTGGCGCGCGGCATGGCCGCGAGCCTCGGCGGGCGCGGCGTGTTGCTCGGCGCGCTGCTGGCCGGCGCGATGGTCGGCGGCTTCAGCGCCGGCCGCTGGCAGCGCACCCTGCCCACGGCAGCCGCGGTGGCGCGCTGCTTCGGCGGCGGCGCGTTGATGGGAATGGGCAGCCTGCTGATCCCGGGCTCGAACGACGGGCTCATCCTGGTCGGCATTCCGTTGCTGCGGCCGTATGCGTGGATCGCGTTCGCGAGCATGGGCGCGACCATCGCGCTGGCGATCTCGCTGAGCAGCGCCCGGGCCAAGCGTTGAGAGGCTGAAAGGCCGAAAGGTGGGGGCCGGGCCGGGCCGCAACGCCGGCCGCGCTGCACGGCGCTGCGGTTAGACTCGTATGCAATTTCCGTGCCCCTATGCCGCCAACCACCCACCGCCTTCCCGCCGCCCTTCTTACGGCGGCCATCGCCTGCATGGCGGCCGGGGGCACGGCCCACGCCGAGCGCGGTGACCGGCTCAAGCCGCTGAACGTCGAGGCTGACCAGACCGGCCGGGTCGACCTGCAGAACCAGGTCGTCACCTTCACCGGCAATGTGGTGGTGAGCAAGGGCACGATGGTCATCCGCGCCTCGCGCATCGAGGTGCGCCAGACGACCGGCGGCTACGACACCGCCGTCGCGTTCGGCGCGCCGGGCAAGCCCGCCACGTTTCGCCAGAAGCGCGACGGCGTCGACGAATTCATCACCGGCGAGGCCGACCGGCTGGAATACGACGGCCGCGCGGACCAGATCCGCTTCATCACCAATGCCGCGGTGCGCCGCCTGCGAGGTGCGACCGTGGCTGACGAGATCAACGGCAACCTCGTCACGTACGACAGCACGACCGAGGTCTTCAGCGTGTCCGGCGGCGCGGCCTCGACGGCCGCCAACCCGGGCGGGCGCGTGCGCGCCGTGCTCACGCCGCGCGAGGGCACCGAAGCGGCCGCCGAGGCAGCGCAGCAGGGGCAGCCCGGCACGCCGGTGCTCAAGCCCAGCCCGGCGCTCGGAACCTTGCCGAAATCGGGTGACAAGGCGGGCGACAAACCCGGCGAAAAGCGGTGAACGCCGTCCTTGAAGCCGACCCCGCCGGCGCACCGCTGACGGCCCCCACGCACGCGCTCGAAGCCACCGGCCTGCGCAAGTCGTTTGGCGCGCGCATGGTGGTGAAAGAGGTGCACCTCGCGGTCCGCGGCGGCGAGGTGGTGGGCCTGCTCGGGCCGAACGGTGCGGGCAAGACGACCAGCTTCTACATGATCGTCGGCCTGGTGCGCTGTGACGCCGGGCAGATCACCATCGAAGGCCGGCGCGCCGAGCGGCTGCCGATCCACCAGCGCTCGCGCCTGGGCCTGTCGTACCTGCCGCAGGAAGCATCGATCTTTCGCAAGCTCAACGTGGAAGAGAACATCCGCGCGGTGCTTGAGCTGCAGATCGGCCCAGACGGCCGCGCGTTGCCCTCAGTGCAGATCGAGCAGCTGCTCGACGGCCTGCTCCACGACCTGTCGATCGACAAGCTGCGGCGCTCGCCCGCAGCCGCGTTGTCGGGCGGTGAGCGCAGGCGCGTGGAGATCGCGCGCGCGCTGGCCACGCAGCCGCGCTTCATCCTGCTCGACGAGCCGTTCGCGGGCGTGGACCCGATTGCCGTGATCGAGATCCAGCGCATCATCGGTTTCCTGAAGAGCCGCGGGATCGGCGTGCTGATCACCGACCACAACGTGCGCGAAACGCTGGGCATCTGCGACCGCGCCTACATCATCAGCGAAGGCCGCGTGCTCGCCGAAGGAACGCCGACCGAGATCGTGGACAACGCCGACGTGCGCAAGGTCTACCTCGGCGAGAACTTCCGAATGTAGGTCTGCCCATGAAACCTACGCTCCAATTCAGGCTGTCCCAGCATCTGGCGCTGACGCCGCAGCTTCAGCAGTCGATCCGGCTGCTGCAGCTCTCCACGCTCGAACTCCACCAGGAGGTCGAGCAGATGCTGGAACAGAACCCGTTCCTCGACGTCGAAGAAGACGCGAGCTCGGCGTTCGAGCCGCTCGCCGACCGCTCGACGCCGGCCGAGCGCGCCGGTGAGCGCGAGACCGAGCGCGCTTCCGAGAACACCAGCACCGGCAGCGACGAAGGCGAGGCCGCGGCCCCGCTCGATGGCGCCGCCGAGTTCGGTACCACCGAGCGCGACGACTGGGAGAACGGCACCGAGCGCGAAGACTTCGACGGCATTCGCGAATCCCCCGGCAAGAGCAGCACGAACAACGACTCCGACGACTTCGACGGCTCGGAGCGCGACACGCCCGTCATCAGCCTGCAGGACCATTTGCGCGAGCAGCTCTCCAGCATGCGCCTGGCCGCAGCGGACGCCGCGGCGGTGATGGTGCTGATCGAGTCGCTGAACGACGACGGCTACCTCGACGGGACGCTGCAGGAGATCGTCGATCAACTTGCCGGCAACGCCAGCGAAGACGCCCGCGAAGACCTGCTCGCGCGGCTGCAATGCGGCCTGCGCTGGCTGCAGAGCATGGAGCCCACCGGCGTGGGCGCGAGCGACCTGGCCGAGTGCCTGACGCTGCAACTGCGCAACCAGCCGCGTTGCGAGGCGCAGATGATCGCGATCATCGTGTGCAAGTCGCACCTCGAACTGCTGGCACGGCGCGACCTGAAGAAGCTGATGGCCGCGACCGGCGCCGATGAAGACCTGCTGCGCGAGGCGCAGGCGCTCATCAAGGCGCTGGAGCCCAAGCCGGGCCGCCAGTTCGCGCGGGCCGAGGCCAACATCATCATCCCCGACGTGTTCGTGCAGAAGGCCGGTCGCGGCTGGAAGGTGGTGCTCAACCCCGATGTGATGCCCAAGCTGCGCATCAACGACCTGTACGCGAACGCGATCCGCCAGCAGCGCGGCTCGAACAGCCTGAACGGCGCGGGGCCGGGCCTGAACTCGCGGCTGCAGGAAGCGCGCTGGTTCATGAAGAACATCTTGCAGCGCTTCGACACCATCCAGCGCGTGTCGCAGGCCATCGTCGAGCGGCAGAAGAACTTCTTCAGCCACGGCGCCATCGCAATGAAGCCGCTGGTGCTGCGCGAGATCGCCGATGAACTCGGCCTGCACGAATCGACCATCTCGCGCGTGACGACTGCCAAGTACATGAGCACGCCGTTCGGCACCTTCGAGCTGAAGTACTTCTTCGGCTCGTCGCTGAACACCGAGGCCGGCGGCAACGCGTCGAGCACGGCCGTGCGCGCGCTCATCAAGCAGATCGTCGCCGCCGAAGACCCGGCCAAGCCGCTCTCGGACAGCCAGATTTCGCAGATGCTCGACGAGCAAGGCATCCAGGTCGCGCGGCGCACGGTGGCCAAGTACCGCGACGCGCTGAAGATCGCGCCGACGCAACTTCGCAAGGCGATGTAGCCAAGCAGGGCGCGGGGGTGCGCGGCGGTCGCGCCGTCAGGCTTGCAGCAAGGTCAACTGCAAGCCCGCGAAGGACCGGAAACCGCGATCAAAACTCACCATCTCGCAATCCAGCGACAAGGCCAGCGCTGCCAACCATGCATCGGTCCACAGGTTCGGGCTGGTGGCCCGACCGGCGACCAGCGAGCGCAGGTGCTCGGCGTGCGCGGGCGGCGTATCGGCAATCTGTTGCAGGTCGGTCGCGGCAACCAACTGATCCCAGGTCTGCAGCGCGCGTGCAGGTGCAAGCGCGGCGCTTCCCATGACACGCGGCTGGCTGAGCAGGCGCAGCATGCCGAGTTGCGTGGGCCAAGCCCAGCAGGCCACCGCGTCGATGGGGCGCCTCGTCAACCAGGCGTGCGCCGCTTCGTGCGCCGGGTGCTGCGGCAACAGCACCGGCAGCAGCACGTTCACGTCAACCAGAGAAGCGCGCGTCATCGGCAGCTTCGGCATCGGCCAGCGCCGCCTTCAGCGCATCGGGGGTCATGCGCAGCAACGGCGCATCGGCCGGTAGCCGGATCGACGGCAGACCCGGCCGGCCCTTTGGCGCTTCGGTCGCGGCCAATTCGCGGCGCAAGCCACTCGCGACGAGATCGCGCAGCGTGGATCGGCGCTGCACGGCGGCAATCTTGGCGCGGCGCAACAAGTCTTCCGGTAGATCGAGGGTGGTTCGCATGGGGTGTCAACCGGGACGACTGCAATGCAGCATTATGCTTTACTGCCTACGCGCGTTGTGACGCGCCACCCGCCGATCGCCGACAACTCGACTCGGCTCGCAGGACGGTCGGTGCGTCGCCGACAATCGCCCCTCCTGTTTCATGAATGCGCCGCATGCCGCTGCCCCTGTTCCTGCCTTGCGCCGCCGGCGTCGAAGAGCTTCTTGCCGAAGAGGTGCAGCACATCCTCCCGAAGGCTCGCGTGCATCAGCAACGCGGCGGCGTGGCGCTGGAAGGCGAGCCGCTGGAGGTGATGACGCTGAACCTGGAAAGCCGCCTCGCTCAGCGCGTGCTCATCGAGGTCACGAACGGGTCGTACCGCGTCGAGAACGACCTGTACGAGCTGGCACGTGCCGTCGACTGGGGCCAGTGGATCACGCCGCAGCACACCTTGCGCGTGGACACCACGGCCCACCGCAGCCCGCTCAAAAGCCTGAACTTCGCCGCGCTGCGCATCAAGGACGCAGTGTGCGACGTGCTGCGCGACGCCACCGGCGAACGCCCGAGCGTGGACACGCGCTCGCCCGACTTGCAGCTCGTGCTGCACCTCGGCGAACACGATGCAGCGCTGTATGTCGACAGCTCCGGCGAGTCGCTCTTCAAACGTGGATGGCGTGAAGACAAGGGCGACGCGCCGCTGAAGGAAACGCTCGCCGCGGCGATGCTGGCCGCGGCCGGCTGGCGCGGCACGCCCGAGGCGGGCGGCGCGCTGCACGACCCGTGCTGCGGCTCCGGCACCATCGCCATCGAGGCGGCGCAGATCGCCTGCGGCATTGCGCCGGGGCTGCTCCGGCGCTTTGCGTTCGAGCGCCTGCTGCCCTTCGCAAGCGACGAGCTGCGCGCCGAGATGCAGCGCCTGCGCAGCCACGCGCAATCGCGCATTCACCCGAGCGCGGTGCCGATCTACGCCAGCGACGTGTCATTCCGCATGGTCGACTTCGCGCGCCGCAACGCGCAGCGCGCGGGCGTGGAAGCGGCGATCCAGTTCAACGGCGGCGATGCGCTCGAACGGCCGGCCCCCGCGCTGCCCGACAGCTTGCCCGGCACGCTCGTGATGAACCCGCCCTACGGCGAGCGCATCGACGTGGCAGGCAAGGCCGGCCCGGGTGCAACACGCGAGCGCCACATCGGCCCCGGCGGCGGCGACAACCGCGAACTGCCCGACGACTTCTTCGCGCGCCTGGCCACGCACTGGAAGCGCGCCTACACGCAGCACACTGCAGGCTGGACAGCCTATGTGCTGAGCCCCGACATGAAGCTGCCGAGCGCAATGCGGTTGAAGGAATCGAGGCGCGTGCCGATGTGGAACGGGCCCATCGAATGCCGGCTGTTCCGCTTCGACCTGGTCGCGGGCTCGGCACGCAAGCCCCCGCCGGACGCCGCGCCCCGCTAGCGGCCTGCCGTCAGCTTCGCGAGGATGTCTTCGACCGCGCCCAGGCCACCGCTCGGCGCCTCGCCATGGGGGGTGAGCCTGTTGATCACCTCGGGCAGCATCTGCGAGAGTTGCCCCGCTGCCTCACCATGCGTCAGGCCCAGCTGCGAGGCAATCTGGCCGATGACGCCGGACCCGAGCACACCGGAGAGCTGATCGCCCGAGATCGGCGCGTTCTCGCCGTGGCCGATCCACGAGCCGATCACATCGCCCATGCCGCCCTGCGTGAAGCGCCCGATCAGGTCGCCCAGGCCGCCCACGCCTGCACCTTGCGGGTGCTGCCCGTTGGCCAGCATCGAGATCACCGTGCCCAGCAACACCGAGCCGGCCGTGCCCTGCGTGGCACCGGCCGCAGGAGGTTGAACACCGGGCTGGCTGTTGGCCAACGCACCGATCACCGAATCAAGCAAGCTCATGGTCACGACTCCTCAGGTTGACGCCCGATTCTGGGCAACGCGGGGTCGTAGCGCAAGCCACAGCAAGGCCGCGCCGGTGAGAAGAACCGGCACGATGGAGCCAAGGTTCAACCAGGTCCAGCCGCTGGTCGTGACGAGCGCTCCCGAACTGAACGAGGTGAGCGTCATGGTGCTGAAGATCACGGTGTCCATCGCGGCCTGGGCGGTGGTCTTTTCTTCCGGTCGGTAAGCCTGCGTGAACAGTGTGGTGCCGCCGATGAAGAGGAAGTTCCAGCCCACGCCGAGTGCCAGCAAAGCGATGATGAACTGCATCAACTCGACGCCCGAGAGCGCGACCGCGATGCACACCGCGTTCAGCACCACGCCAACGCCCATCACCGGCAGACAGCCGAAGCGCTTGATGAGCGAGCCGGTGAAGAAGCTCGGCACGAACATGCCCAGCACGTGCCATTCGAGCACCAGCGCCGTGCTCTTGAACGGGTGTGCGCATTGCGACATGGCGATCGGCGTGGCCGCCATCAGCAGGTTCATCACGCCGTAGCCAAGCGCACAGCCGATGACCGCGACGATGAACACCGGCTGGCGCGCGATCTCGCGCAGCGGCCGGCCGGGCTGGGCCAGCGTGGGCTTGGGCAACGGCGGGAAGCGCACGAACGAGATCACGACGAGCGCCATCAGCGCCACAAAGACCAGCGCCGCGTAGGCGCCGGCAAATGCCACCGGCAGGGCGTCGCGCGTGGCGCTGGCCAGGTTCGGCCCGGCCACCGCGCCGATGATGCCGCCGGCCAGCACCCATGAGATCGCGCGTTCCTTGAACGCCGGCGCCACCAGTTCGGTCGCGGCAAAGCGGTACAGCCCGGCATTGGCGTTGTAGTAGCCCGCGAGCATCGTCGCCGCCACGAGCAGCCAGAAGTGATGGTTCACCGCCGCATAGGCGCACAGGCCGGTGGTGAACATCGCCATCACCAGCCCGGCCTGGAAGGCGCGCCGGCGCCCCCAGGCGCGCTGGTGCCGGGCCACCAGGCCAGCGCACAGCGCGCCACCGGCCACGTAGCCGGTGACTGGCAGCGTGGCCATCCACGGGCTCGGCGCGAGGCTCAAGCCGACGAGGCCGTTGATCGCGATGAACGCGACGTTGTTGGTCAGGAACATGCCCTGGCACAGCGTGAGCAAGAGCAACTGAAGGTTCATTCGACGGGTGGGTGTGATGAGCGCAGAGCACCCTGCGCGAGCGGTTCGGGCTGTGCAAGTTGGGCCAGGTGCGCCAGCAAGGCCAGCGGGGCTGTGTCGGCGCGCAGCACGCGCGGGCCGAGCGACAGTGGGCTGAAGCCGGCGGCCACAGCCGCGTCTTCCTCGGCCGGCGCGAGGCCGCCTTCCGGGCCGCTGAGGCACAGCAGGGCCGGCACGCACGCGCTGGGTCGAGCCGTCGGGCCAGCGCCCGCTGCTGCGCCTGCCGCAGCCTCGCGCAAGCTCAGCACCCACCGTTGTTCACGTCGTGTGACACCCACTGCGCCCAGACCGCCCAGCCATTCGCCGAGGCTGCGGACCGGCTCGACGCGCGGCACCCGGGTGCGCCCGCTTTGTTCGCACGCCGCCACCGCCACCGCCTGCCAGTGCGCGACCTTCTTCTGCGCGCGTTCGCCGGTCAGCCGCAGCACCGACCGCTCGCAGTGCAGCGGCTGCAGCACCGCCACGCCGAGTTCGGTGGCCTTCTCGACGACCGTGTCCATGCGGTCGTTGGCTGGCATGCCGAGCGCCAGCGTCACCGCCAGCGGCAGCTCGCGGTCGACCGCCGAATGCGCCTCGATGCGCACCGCCACGCTGCTGCGGCCGATGCGCTCGATGCGCGCAGCCCACTCGCCGCCGGCACCGTTGAACAGCGTGATGATCACACCGGGCTGCAAGCGCAGGACCTGCACATGACGCGCTGCACCGGGCGGCAAATCGAGCCCCGCGTCTGCGTGCAAAGGGTGGTCGAAGAAGAAGCGCGCAGGCATGCGGCGAGTGTGCCCGATGTAGAGTGGTCGGCCTGATGCGGGTCAGCCAGAGAGACCGACCATGAGTGACGCCGACACCGACACCGACACCGATCCCCGCACGCCCGTCGACATGCTGGACGAAGCCAACGCCTGCCACGACGCCGACGTGCCGCGCGGCGCCACGCTGTTGCGGCGCATCGAGCCGGCCGCGCTGCCGGCCGACAAGCTGCCCTCTTACGCCTTCCTGCTGAACCACGTGCTCGGCGAAAAGCTCGGCGCGTGGCCGGAAGCCTTGCAACGCCAGCAGCAGCTGCTGGCGTTGCCATCGCCGCCTGCGGTGCTGTGGCGCCAGGCCGGCGCCGCCGCAGCGGCGGCCGGTGATGCCGCGAGCCTCGAGCGCGCCGCCGCCGCGTATGCCGAGGCCAATGCGGTGCCAGTCGCGCAGGCGCTCCACGTGATCGCACTCAGCGCTGCGATGTACCAAGTGCCCGCATCGAACGCGGCTGAAGCCGCGCGCCTGACGACGGCAGCCATCGCGCCCTTCGGCGAAGCCGCCTGGGGCGAGGCCTGTGCGATCGACGCTGCAGCCGCCACCTGCCTCAACAACATCGCAAGCGGCCTGCAAGACCGTGCACTCGCCGACCTGCGCGTGCCCGGCCTGGGCGCCGCGCTGCAGGCCAGCGCCGAGCTGGCGCACCGCTTCTGGCAACGCGCCGGCACATGGGTGAACGAAGAGCGCGCGCTCTACCTGCTGGCGATGGTCGGCAATGCACTGGGCGATGCGGCTGCGGCCCGCACACACGCCCTCAAGGCGCTCGCGCTGCTCGATGCGCACGACACCCACCACGCCGAAAACGTGGACCGTGCATTCGTCGAACTGGAGCGCGCGCATGCGTGCCTCGCGTCGGGCCTGATCGACGAGGCATCGGCCGCAACGGCGCAAGCGAACACCTTGGCCGCCGCGTTCGGCGATGCCAGCCTCACGGCCTGGTTTGATTCAAGGCGAGCTCGGCTCGCGTTGCTGCCGGGCTGACGGCCCGACGCGCTGACAGGCGAGCGGGCGGGCGAAGTCAGGCGCCGTACAGCGCGCGCCGTGCCGCAGCCGCAGCGGCCTCGCCCTTGCGGTCCCCGATCTGTGCAATGGTGCGCTGCGCCACCGCCTGCAACTCTTCGATGGTGCCGGCTTTCTCGACCGCGAGCGTGAGCACGAAGCCCCGCAGGCCGAGCTCCTTCGAGATCATCTGCGTGAGCGTGGCGGTGAACGCGCCGTAGTCGAGCGGTGCGTCTTGCACCGGCGATGGCACCGGCGATGGCACGGGTGCAGGGGTCGGCGGGCTGGTGCCGGCAGGGCGCGGTGACGGGGGCTGCGTGGCAGCGGAGCTGCGCGACGACGAGGGCGGCAGCACCGCAATCAGCCCGAGCGAGCGCAAGCTCTGGAAGTCGGTGGCCGTGATGCCGGCGAGGTTCGCGAGCAGCATCTCTTCGGACTTGACGCCGTCGATCACCAGCAGCAGGTTGCGTTGGGCGCGCTCTTTCACGAGTGCGCGCGCCTGCATTTCAACTCGCCCCGCGTCGGTCTTGATCCAGATCACGAATATTTCCCGTAGACGCCTGCCGCTGTGCCCTTGTGGGGCCGCGTTTTGTAGGAGGGCAATGTATCAGCAAGCCACCCCACGATTCGTGTGATTGCGCACACGAAGTCGGTGCAGACGACACACGGTGCGCGGCGTCTGCCGCATACCGCACGGACCGGCAGTGCGGTCGATCAGGTCTTGTCGCGCAGTTCGCGCCGCAGGATCTTGCCTACGTTCGTTTTCGGCAGATCGGTGCGGAACTCAACCAGTTTCGGCCGCTTGTAGCCGGTCAGGTTGGCTTCGCAATACGCGCGCACGTCGGCCTCGGTCACGGCGGGGTTGCTGCGCACGATCACGAGCTTGACGGCCTCGCCCGCCTTCGCATCAGGGATGCCCACGGCTGCGCATTCGAGGATGCCAGGCATCTGTGTGACCACGTCTTCGACCTCGTTCGGGTAGACGTTGAAGCCGCTCACCAGGATCATGTCTTTCTTGCGGTCCACGATCTTGAAGTAGCCGCGCTCGTCGACGGTGCCGATGTCGCCGGTGCGGAAGAAGCCGTCGGCCGTCATGACCTTCTCGGTCTCGTCGGGGCGCTGCCAGTAGCCGGCCATCACCTGCGGGCCCTTGATCGCGATCTCGCCCGGCGTGCCTTGCGGCACCTCGGCGCCGTCGTCGTCGAGCAGCTTCAGTTCGGTGTTGGGCATCGGCAGGCCGATGTTGCCGCTGTAGGCCGTGCTGTCCACCGGGTTGCAGGTGGCGGACGGCGACGTTTCGCTCAGGCCGTAGCCTTCGACGATGGGGCAGCCGGTCTTCTCGAGCCACAGCTTCGCCGTCGCACTTTGCACCGCCATGCCGCCGCCCACCGAGATGAGCAGGCCGCTCCAGTCGACGCTTGCGAAGTCGGGGTGGTTGGCCATCGCCTGGAACAGGGTGTTGACTGCCGGGAAGCTGTGGAATTTCTGGCCCTGCAGCTCCTTGAACACGCTCGGCAAGTCACGCGGGTTGGCGATCAGGATGTTCGCTCCGCCCATGCGCATGCTCAGCATCATGTTCGTGTTGAAGCCGAAGATGTGATAAATCGGCAGCGCGCAGATCGTCACCAACTGCTCGCCAGCGGGGATCTTCTTCAGCGCCGGCTGGTACCAGGCTTCGGCCTGCAGGATGTTGGCAACGAGGGTGCGGTGCAGCAGCACGGCGCCCTTGCTCACCCCGGTGGTGCCGCCGGTGTATTGCAGCACCGCGATGTCGTCGGGCCCGACGGTCGCGGGCTTGAAGCTCTTGCCGCGGCCTTGCGAGATCGCATCGTTGAAGGTCACCGCGCCGGGGAGGCTGAACGGCGGCACCATCTTCTTCACCTTGCGCACCACGTAGTTGACGACCAGCGACTTCGGGAAGCCGAGCATGTCGCCGAGCGCCGTGAGAATGACCGTCTTCGAGGGCACTGCAGCGAGCACCTGCTGCAGCGTGGTCGCGAAGTTCTCGACCATGATGATGATCTTGGCGCCCGAGTCCTTGAGCTGGTGTTCGAGTTCGCGCGGGGTGTACAGCGGGTTCACGTTCACGACCACGCCGCCGGCCCGCAGGATGGCCGCCACCGCCACCGGGTACTGCGGCACGTTGGGCATCATGATGGCCACGCGGTCGCCCTTTTGCAGGCCTTGCGCCTGCAGGTAGGCGCCGAGCGCACGCGAGGCCTCGTCGACCTGCGCGAACGTGATCGTCTTGCCCATGAAGCGATAGGCCGTGCGCGGGCCGTACTTCTTGAAGCTTTCATCGAGCAGCGCCACCAGCGAGCTGTACTGCTCGACATCGATGGTCGCCGGCACGCCGGCGGGGTACTGCTTCAGCCACGTCTTTTCCATCAAGCACCTTCCGGGAAACTGCGGAGGATTCTGACGGAGCGCGCGCGGCGCCTGCCTAGGGTGTTTCGATACATGCTGCACCGCAGCGAGCGCAGCGTGCTCCGCTACGGCGCCTGCCAGCCCCCACCCAGCGCCTGGATCAGCGCGATGGCCGCCGCCTGCCGGTTCGCCGCCAGTTGCGCCAGCGTGCGGCGCGCGTTGAGTGCCGAAGCCTGTGCGGTGACCACGTCGGTGTAGCTGACTTGGCCGGCCTGGTAGCGGTTGCGCAGCTGCTGCTCGGTCAGGTCGGCGGCCTCAGACGCATCAAAGCGCAGGCCAGCCTGCTCGGCCAGCGAGCGCGTTGTCGAGAGCTGGTTCTCGACGCTCTGGAACGCTTGCAGCACGGTCTGCCGGTAGCGTGCAACGGCGGCGTCGCGCGCGGCTTCGGCGCTGGCCACGCGGGCCTGCGTGGCACCGGCATCGAACAGCGTCTGCGCGGCCGACAGCCCCAGTGCCCACAGGCTCGTCGATGCACCGAACAGGTCGGCCACACGGCTGCCCGCATTGCCGATCGAGCCCGACAGCGTGAGGCTCGGGAAGTACGCCGCGCGCTGGACGCCGATCTGCTCGTTCGCCGCCGCCACCGCGCGCTCGGCCGAGGCGATGTCGGGCCGGCGCTGCAGCAATTCCGACGGCAGGCCGAGCGGCACGGCCGGCACCGTCATCGTCCACGGCGCAGGGGCGAGCGCGAACTCGGCCGGCGCCTTGCCGACGAGCACCGCGACGGCATGTTCGAGTTGCGCGCGCTGGGCGGTGAGCGTGACGAGGTCGGCGCGCGCACTGGCCAGTTGCGTCTGCGCCTGCAACACGTCGGTGCGCGGCGCAATGCCCGCAGCGTAGCGGTTGCCGGTGATCTGCAGGCCGCGCTCGTAGGCTTCGACGGTGCTGCGCAACAGGCCGAGTTCGGTGTCGGCGTCGCGCAGCGAAAAGTAGTTCGTGGCGAGTTCGCCCTGCGCCGACAGGCGCGCCGCCGCGAGGTCGGCATTGCTTGCCTGCGCACTGGCACGCGCACCCGCCACGGTCCGGCCGAGGCGGCCCCACAGGTCGGGTGCCCAGGCGGCATCGACTCCGAGTTGCAGGCCCGTCGCCCCACCGGCCGACGCGCCGCCGCCCGAGCGCTTGGCGCTGCCGTCGAGCGCGAGCGACGGGAACAGTGCCGCGCGCTGCTCGCGCACCAGCGCGCGGGCCTGTGCGTACCCGGCCACGGCCGCAGCCACGTTCTGGTTCGACACCTCCACCTGCGGCATCAGCGTGTCGAGCGTGGCGTCACCGAACAGCTGCCACCACGGGCCGCGCGCCAGCGTGTCGGCGGGTACCGCCGGCATCCAGCCTGCGTCGGCCTGCGGGGCCTCCTTGTAGGCGCCAGGCACGGCGCCGGCCGGGCGCTGGTAGTCTGGGCCCACGGCACACGCGCCGAGCAAGGCTGCGGCCAGCAGGGCCGCAGAGCGACGCGCAACGCGTGCTGATGAGATCGTCATGTCGGGTGGTCCAGAAGGGGCGGCGCATCGCCGGTGCGGCTCAGGTTGCGCTCGCCGGCGCCGCGCCGGCGCAACTTGTCGAGCAGCAGGTAGACGACCGGCGTGGTGAGCAGCGTCAGCAACTGGCTGGCGATGAGCCCGCCGATGATCGCGATGCCCAGCGGCTGGCGCAGCTCCGAGCCTTCACCGAAGCCGATGGCCAGCGGCAGCGCCCCCAGCGCGGCCGCCAGCGTGGTCATCAGGATCGGGCGGAAGCGCAGCAGGCAGGCCTCGCGCACCGCATCGAACGCACTCAGGCCGCGCGCGCGCTCGGCTTCCAGGGCGAAGTCGATGATGAGGATGGCGTTCTTTTTCACGATGCCGATCAGCAGGAACACGCCGATCAACGCGATCAGCGAGAACTCCATCTTGAACAGCATCAGCGCGATCACCGCGCCAACGCCCGCCGAGGGCAGCGTGGACAACACCGTGATCGGGTGCACCAGGCTTTCGTACAGCATGCCCAGCACGAGGTAGATCACCACCAGCGCGGCCACGATCAGCAGCGTTTGCTGACCCTGCGACTGCTGCGCCGCCAGCGCCGTGCCGGCGAAGCTGCCGCGCACGTTGGTGGGCATCGCGATGTCGGCCTCGGCCCGCGCGATCTCGGCGCCCGCGTCGGCCAGGCTGGCACCCGGCGCGAGGTTGAACGAGATGGTGGTCGCGAGCTCGCCGTCCTGGTGGTTGATGGCGGTGGGCGTGGACTCTTCGCTGAAGCGCGCGATGGCGGCGAGCGGCACCAGGGTGGTCACGTTGTTCGCCAGCGCGTTGCCGGTCGATGCGTCGCGCGAGCCGGGGTTGGCGGACACCGCCGTGGCCGTGGTGCTGGCCGTGGTGCTGGCTGTCGTGCTGGCTGTCGCGGACGCCACTCGCGGCGCCAAGCTGCCGGCCGGCGTCTTCGCGGCCACGTTCACATCGCGCAGCGCATTCGGGCTCTGCGCATAGCGCGGGTGCCATTCCATCACCACGTGGTACTGGTTCAGCTCGTCGTAGATCGTGGCCACCTGGCGCTGGCCGAAGGCGTCGTACAGGGCGGCATCGACCGCTGCCGGAGTCACACCGAGCCGGGCCGCCGAATCACGGTCCACCTGCACCATGGTTTCGACGCCGTTATCGGCCTGGTCGGTGTCGACATCGGTCATCGACGCCGCGCCCCTCATGGCATCGGCCAGCCTTGTCGCCCAGGTCTTCAGGTCCTTGATGTTGTCGCTCTTCAGCGTGTACTGGTAGGTCGAGTTGCTGGCGCGGCCGCCAGCACGAACGTCTTGCACCGGCGCCAGGAACACCGACAGGCCGGTGACCTTTGCGAGTTGCGGCCGCAGCCGCGCGATCACGGCCTGCCCGCCGTCCTTGCGCTGGCCTTGCCCGCCACCGTGCGGCTTGAGGTTCACGAACATGAACCCACCGCCCGAACGCCCGCCGCCGGTGAAGCCGACGACCGTGTCCACGGCCGAATCAGCGCGAATGATATCGAGCACCTGGCGCAGCTTGTTGCCGATCTCGGTCGACGAGATGCTCTGGTCGGCGCGCAAGCCGCCGTTCAGTTGCCCGCTGTCCTGCTGCGGAAAGAAACCCTTGGGCACCTGCGTGAAAAGATAGACGTTCAAGCCGATCACCGCGAGCAGGATCAGCATGACGAGCCACTGGCTCGCGAGCGCCCAGTCGAGGCTGGCTTCGTAGGTGCGCAGCACGCGCGCATAGCCGCGCTCGGCCATGCGCGCCAGCCACCCACCCTGCGCTGCGTTCGCACCGCGCTTGTCGCCACGGCTCGGCTCGGGCAGCAGCCACGCGCACATCATCGGCGTGGTGGTGAGCGAGATCACGAGCGAGATCATCACCGCCGCCGACAGCGTGATCGCGAACTCGCGGAACAGCCGCCCGGGCTGCCCGGCCATGAACAGCAGCGGGATGAACACCGCCACCAGCGACACGCTGATCGAGAGCACCGTGAAGCCGACCTCGCGCGCGCCGAGCAGTGCGGCGTCCATGCGGCGCATGCCGGCCTCGATGTGGCGCGCGGTGTTCTCGAGCACCACGATGGCGTCGTCGACGACGAAGCCGGTCGCGACCGTGAGCGCCATCAGGCTGAGGTTGTTGAGCGAGAAGTCGAGCAGGTACATCACGCCGAAGGTGCCCAGCAGCGCAACGACCGTGGCCACCGCCGGGATCAAGGTGGCGCGCACGTTGCGCAGGAACGCGCCGACCACCACCACCACCAGCACCACGGAGATGACCAGCGTGATCTCGATCTCGCGCAGCGACGCGCGGATGGAATTCGTGCTGTCGGAGGCGACCTGCAGCGTCACGTCGGCCGGCAGCTGGGCCTGCAGCTCGGGCAACAGCGCGCGCACGCCATCGACCGTCTTGATGATGTTGGCGCCGGGCTCGCGCGTGACCAGGATGACGATGGCCGGCTGCCCGTTGAAGAGCCCGAGCGTCTGCGTGTTCTCGACACCATCGACGACCTCGGCCACATCGCCCAGCCGCACCGCTGCGCCGCCGCGCCACGCGACGACCATGTTCGCGTACTCGGCGGCACGCCGCGCCGGTGCCTGCGTGTAGAGCTGCCAGCGGCGCCCGCCCGAGCCCGGCTCTTCGAGCGCGCCCTTCGGCCGGTTCGCGTTGCTGGCCTGGATGGCGGCGCGAACGTCTTCGCCTCCGATGCCGAAACGGTTCAGCGCGAACGGTAGCAACTCGACCCGCACCGCGGGCAGCGAGCCGCCGCCGATCTCGACATCGCCCACGCCCTCGACCTGCGCCAGGCGCTGGCTCACGATGTTCGACACGGCCTCGAAGATCTGCCCCGGCGTGCGCGTTTTCGAGGTGAGCGCGAGGATGATGACCGGCGCCGCAGACGGGTTGGCCTTGCGGTAGGTCGGGTTGCTGCGCAGCGTGGCCGGCAGGTCGATGCGCGACGCGTTGATGGCCGCCTGCACCTCGCGCGCCGCACCGTCGATGTTGCGTGCCAGGTCGAACTGCAGGGTCACGCGGGCCGAGCCGGTGCTGCTGCTCGACGTCATTTCGTTCACGCCGGCGATGCTGCCGAGGTGGCGCTCCAGCGGTGTGGCCACGCTCGTGGCCAGGGTCTCGGGGCTGCCACCGGGCAGGCTGGCGCTGACCGAGATGGTCGGGAAGTCGACCTGCGGCAGCGGCGACACCGGCAGCACGAAGAACGCCGCGATGCCGGCAAGCGCGACGCCGACCGTGAGCAGCACGGTCGCGATCGGGCGGCCGACGAACGGGGCGGAGAGGTTCATGGCGCGGCGCTCACCGCGGCTGGCGCCTTCGAGGGCCGCAAACGCCGGCCCAATCGATCAAACCCCAGGTAGATCACCGGCGTGGTGAACAGCGTCAGCAGCTGGCTCACGACCAGCCCGCCGAAGATCGCAAGGCCCAGTGGGCGGCGCAGCTCGGAGCCGTCGCCCCAGCCGAGCATCAGCGGCAGGGCCGCGAACAGCGCAGCCATGGTCGTCATCAGGATCGGCCGGAAGCGCTGCAGCGCGGCCTGGTGAATCGCCTCTTGCGCCGGCAGGCCCTGGTGGCGTTCGGCGTCGATGGCGAAGTCGATCATCAGGATCGCGTTCTTCTTCACGATGCCGATGAGCAGGATGATCCCGATGATGCCGATCACCCCGAGGTCGTTGCCGCTGATCATCAGCGCGAGCAGCGCACCCACGCCGGCCGACGGCAGCGTCGAGAGAATCGTCAGCGGGTGCACGTAGCTTTCGTACAGCACGCCGAGCACGATGTACACGCAGATCACCGCCGCGAGAATCAGCCACAGCTGGTTCGTGAGGGACCGCTCGTAGGCGCCCGACGCACCGAGGAAGACCATCGTCACGCTGCTGGGCAGGCCGATCTGCCTGGCTGCTGTGCGCACGGTGTTGACCGCCGCGCCGAGCGCCACGCCGGGCGCGGTGTCGAAGTTCAGCGTGCTCGCAGGGTACTGCGCCACGTGCGTCACCTGCAGCGGTGCCTGCACTTCGGTGATGGCCGCAATCGCCGACAGCGGCGTGGCGGCACCGGTGCCGGTCTTGAGGTTCAGGTCGCCCAGGCGCTGCACGCTGGCCAGCGCGCCGGGCCGCGCTTCCAGGATCACGCGGTACTGGTTGGTCTCGGTGAAGATGGTCGAGACGATGCGCTGGCCGAACGCGCTGTAGAGCGCGTCGTCGATGGCGCTGGCGGTCAGGCCCAAGCGCGAGGCGGTGTCGCGGTCGACGGCAATGTTCGCGGCCAGGCCTTGCGCGCCGGCATCGCTGCTGACGTTGCGAACGGACATCGAAGCATCGGCTGTTTGCAGCTGTGCCACCAGCTTGCCCATCCACTCGATGACCGTTGCCGAGTCGGCTCCTTCGAGTGAAACCCGGTATTGGGTCGGGCCGGTCTCGGCGTCGATGGTCAGGTCTTGCGTCGGCTGCAGGGTCAGCGTGACGCCGGCCACGCTGGCCAGGCGCTCCCGCAGGCGCTGCATCAGCGCCTGCGGGTCGCCACGCTCGCCCTTGGGCTTGAGGTTGATGAGCATGCTGCCGGTGTGCAGCATGGTGTTGTTGGCGGCATCAACGCCCACGAACGAGCTGAGCGACGCGACCTCGGGGTCTTGCTGGATGGCGCGTGCGGCGCTTTGCTGCAGGTCCGCCATGCGCGCGAACGACACGTCTCGCGCCGCCTCGATGCGGGCCTGCAACTGCCCGGTGTCTTGCGTGGGGAACAGGCCCTTGGGGATGGTGAGGTACAGCAGCACGGTCAGCGCCATCGTGGCCAGCGCCACGATCAGCGTGGCGGCCTGGTGGGCCAGCACCCAGTGCAGGCCCCGGTCGTAGCGGCCCATCACGGCGTCGAAGAAGGCCTGCGCGCGCCGACCGAAGGCGCTGCGCTGACGGGCCGGCTCACCCGCCGCGTCGACCGGCTTGAGCAGCCGCGCCGACATCATCGGCACCAGCGTGAGCGAGACCAGCGCCGAGATCAGGATCGTGATCGCAAGGGTGATCGCGAACTCACGGAACAGCCGCCCGACCACGTCGCCCATGAACAGCAGCGGGATCAGCACCGCGATCAGCGACACGGTGAGCGAGATGATGGTGAAGCCGATCTGCGAAGCGCCCTTGTATGCGGCCTGCATCGGCGCCTCGCCTTCTTCGATGTGGCGGCTGATGTTCTCGATCATCACGATCGCGTCGTCGACAACAAAGCCCGTTGCAATCGTCAGCGCCATCAGGCTCAGGTTGTTCAGGCTGTAGCCGAGCAGGTACATCACGCCGCAGGTGCCCACCAGCGAGATCGGCACCGCAATGCTCGCGATCAGCGTGGCGCGCAGGCTGCCGAGGAAGGCGAAGATCACCAGCACCACCATCACGACGGCCAGCACCAGCTCGATCTCTACATGCTCGACCGACGCGCGGATGCCTGTCGTGCGGTCGGACAGCACGGCCACGTTCACGCTTGCCGGCAAGGCCTTCTGCAGCTCGGGCAGCTGCGCCGTGATGGCGTTGACGGTCGCGATCACGTTCGCGCCCGGCTGGCGCTGCACGTTGACGATGATGGCGGGCTGCAACTGGCGACGGGCCGCCCCGAGACAGTTGCCCCGCCCGGGGAGCGGGCGCGAAGCGACCTCGGGGCAGTCCATCCCCGCCCACGCGCCGAGCGCGGTGTTCTCTGCGCCGTCGATCACGCTCGCCACGTCTGTCATGCGCACCGGCGCGCCGTTCTTGTACGCGACGATCAGGTTCTTGTAGTCCGCAGCGGTCAGCAGCTGATCGTTGGCGTTGATGGTGTACGCGCGCTTCGGCCCGTCGAAGCTGCCCTTCGCGCTGTTCGAGTTGGCGGCCGAGATCGCCGTGCGCAGCGTGTCCAGCCCGAGGCCGTACGACGCGAGCGACTGCGTGTCCGCCTGGATGCGCACCGCCGGCCGCTGCCCGCCCGAGAGCGACACCAGCCCCACGCCCGAGACCTGGCTGATCTTCTGCGCGAGGCGCGTGTTCACCAGGTTCTGAACTTCCGTGAGCGGCAGCGTTGCCGAGGTGATGGCCAACGTGAGCACGGGTGCATCGGCCGGGTTGACCTTGGCGTAGACCGGCGGCGCCGGCAGGTCGGCTGGCAGCAGTGAGCCCCCGGCGTTGATGGCCGCCTGCACCTCCTGCTCGGCCACGTCGAGCGTTTGCCCGAGCGTGAACTGCAGGGTGATGATCGACACACCGGCGGCGCTCGTCGAGCTCATGCGGTCGAGCCCGGCCATTTGCCCGAACTGCCGCTCCAGCGGCGCGGTGACGGTGTGGCTCATGACCTCGGGGCTGGCGCCCGGGTAGAGCGTCTGCACCTGGATCGTCGGGTAGTCGACCTGCGGGAGCGCCGACAGCGGCAGGAACTTGAACCCGACCAGCCCCGCCAACACGATGGCCAGCATCAACAGCGATGTGGCGACCGGGCGTTCGATGAAGGGGCGGGAGGGGCTCATGGGTGGGTTGAGTTCATTCACCCACCACCGCCCGCTTCGGAAGCCGCACGCCGCCGGTGCGAGCCCGAGGCAGCGATGCCCGGCGCCGATGCGCCCGACGCTGCGCCGGCCGGCCGGTCGGATGCCGTCTGAACGCGGGCGCCGTCTTTCAGCCGGTCGCCGCCTTCGGTCACCACCTGCTCGCCGGCGGCCAGGCCGGTGCTGATGGCGACCAGGTCGACGTTCGCTTCACCGCGCGTCACGGCCCGCAACGCCACGCTGCGGTCGGGCTTGACGACGTAGACGAAGTCGCCGTTCGGCCCGTGCCGCAGCGCAGTCACCGGCACCACCACCGCCGCTTGAACCGTGCGCAACAGCAGGCGCACGTTGACGAACTGGTTCGGGAACAGCGCGCCCTCGGCGTTCGCGAAGCGCGCCTTCGCCTTCACGGTGCCGGTGGTCGTGTCGACCAGGTTGTCGAGCGTCGAGAAGCGGCCTGCGTCGAGCGTGCGCGTGCGGCTGCGGTCGAGTACCGTCACCGGCAGCTGCGCGCCCTCGGCCAGCCGCGCCTGGATCTCGGGCACGCGGTCTTGCGGCACCGAGAACACCACGTCGATGGGTGCCACTTGCGTGATCACCGCCACGCCGCCCGCATCACCGGCCGCGACCGTGTTGCCGGCGTCCACGGGCCTCAAGCCGACGCGGCCCGCCACCGGCGCGGTGATGCGCGCATAGCCCAGGTTGAGCTGTGCCGTGCCTTCGCTGGCACGGTCGATCGCGACGCTGCCTTCGAGTTGCTTCACGAGTGCGGCCTGCGTGTCCACGTCTTGCCGGGCAATCGAATCCTGGCCGAGCAGCGTGCGAAAGCGCGCCAGCGTGACACGCGCGGCTTCGAGCTGGGCCTCGTCGCGCTGGCGTGCGCCGTGCGCCTGCGTCAGCGCCAGCTGGTAGGGCTCGGGGGCGATCGTCGCGAGCAGTTCCCCCTTGCGAACCATCTGCCCTTCCTTGAACAGCACCTGCGTCAGCACCCCGCCGACCTGCGGGCGCACCGTGACGTTGGCGAGTGGCGTGACGGTGCCGAGGGCATCGAGCAACACCGGAATGTCGGCCTGCCGCGCCGCCGCCGTGCCCACGGTGCTGGCCGGGCCGCCCCGGCCACCGCCTGGGCCACCCGGCCCGCCCGGCCCGGCGCCAGCCGCGCCACCCGCGCGGCCGGCCACGCCACCGCTCGGGCTCGGCGAGTGCGTCAGGTACCACGCGAGCGCGCCGAGCAAGGCCAGGCTCGCCAGCGCGACCAGCGTGCCGACCCAGCGGCGGCGCGAACGCGGGGCGGGGGCGGGGGGAACGGGTGGGGGCGTCGGATCCATGGTGCGGTAGGGGCTGACCTGCGGGCACGAGCCCTCTTTGATTCTTTCAGTCGCATCGGCTCGTGGCTGTCGGACGGCAGGCCGTTCGCAGGCCACCACGGGCCATCACGGGCCATCAGCGATGGCGTTGCCAGCGTATCGTGGGGCCTCGCCGGCGCCAACCGCGAAGACGTTTCTTTACCCGCGCGCCATGTTCAAATTCAGGCCGCCCCACAGGAGACCGCCCATGACCGAACGACTTTCCGGCAAGACCGCCTTCGTCACCGCCGCCGGCCAGGGCATTGGCCGCGCCACCGCCGAAGCCTTCGTGCGCGAGGGTGCCCGCGTGATCGCAACCGACATCAACGCCGAGTTGCTGGCCGACCTGAAGCGCGCCACCGGCTGCGAGACCCGACTGCTCGACGTGACCGACGCCAACGCCGTGAACGCCGCCGCGCAGGCCGCCGGCGCGGTCAACGTGCTGTTCAACGGCGCGGGCTATGTGCATGCCGGCACGATCCTCGATTGCGACGAGCGCGCGTTCGACTTCTCGTTCGACCTGAACGTGCGTGCGATGTACCGCATGATTCGCGCCTTCCTGCCGGGCATGCTCGCGTCAGCCGAGCATGGCCGCGGCAACGGGTCGATCATCAACGTGGCCTCGGTCGCCGGCAGCATCAAGGGCGCGCCGAACCGCTTCGTCTACGGCACCACCAAGGCGGCGGTGATCGGCCTCACCAAATCGGTCGCGGCCGACTTCATCACCCGCGGCGTGCGCTGCAACGCGATCTGCCCCGGCACCGTGGAGTCGCCCTCGCTGCGCGACCGCATCGCCTCGCAGGCCGCAGCCAGCGGGCAGACGCTGGCGCAGGTCGAGGCCGCGTTCATCGCGCGCCAGCCGATGGGCCGCGTCGGCCGCACCACAGAGATCGCCGCACTCGCGGTGTACCTGGCGTCCGACGAGTCCGGCTTCACGACCGGCACGGCGCAGATCATCGACGGCGGGTGGTCGAATTGAAGGGGCTCCTTCCGATCTCACCCGACACAAACTACAGCCAAGGAATTCAACGATGAAGCTCATGCGATACGGCGCCAAGGGCGCCGAGAAACCCGCCCTCGTCGATGCCCAGGGCGCGGTGCGCGACCTGTCCGGCGTGCTGCCCGACATCACCGCCGCCACGCTCGGCCCGAAGAGCTTGCAGCGCCTGCGCGAGCTCGACACGTCGTCGCTGCCCATCGTGGCCCACCCCGGCCGCATGGCCGTGCCGTGGAGCGGCATGTCCAAGTTCGTGTGCGTCGGCCTGAACTACGCCGACCACGCGGCCGAGTCGAACATGCCGATCCCGAAGGAGCCGATCCTCTTCACCAAGGCCATCAGCGCACTCGTGGGCTGCAACGACCCGGTGGTGCTGCCGCAGGGCTCGACCAAGGGCGACTGGGAGGTCGAGCTCGGCATCGTGATCGGCACCAAGGCCCGCTACGTCACGGAAGCCGATGCGCTGAAGTTCGTGGCCGGCTACTGCCTGGTGAACGACGTGTCCGAGCGCGAATACCAGCTCGAGCGCGGCGGCACCTGGGACAAGGGCAAGGGCTGCGACACCTTCGGCCCGGTCGGCCCGTGGATGGTGACCGCCGACGACGTGGCCGACCCGCAGGCCCTGGGCATGTGGCTCGACGTGAACGGCGTGCGCATGCAGACCGGCAACACGAAGACCATGATCTTCGGGGTGGCTCAGCTCGTGAGCTACATCAGCCGCTTCTGCACGCTGCTGCCCGGCGACCTGATCAGCACCGGCACGCCGCCCGGCGTGGGCATGGGCAAGAAGCCCGCGCCCGTCTTCCTGAAACCCGGCGACGTGATGCGCCTGGGCATCGACGGCCTGGGCGAGCAAACGCAGACGGTGCATGCATGGGACGCGGCGTTGATCGACGGGTAGGCGTTTCAAACCCATCGACGCAGAGGCACTCATGACCGAACCCGCCGTGATCCGCATCCACCCGGCCGACGACGTGGTGATCGCGCGGCGGCAGCTCGTCGGCGGCCTGCGGCTCGATACCGAAGGCATCACCGTCGTCGGCCTCGTGCCGCCCGGCCACAAGGTCGCCGTGCGCGCCCTGGCAACGGGCGATCCGGTGCGGCGCTACAACCAGATCATCGGAACGGCCACGCAGCCGATTGCGGCCGGCGCGCATGTGCACAGCCACAACCTCGCTTTCAGCCACTTCGCGCGCGACTACGCGGCCGCAAGCGGCGCCACGCCCACCCAGTACGCCGACTCGCCGGCCACGTTCATGGGCATCCGCCGCGCGGATGGGCGCATCGCAACGCGCAACTACATCGGCATCCTGACGTCGGTGAACTGCTCGGCCACAGTCGCCCGCGCCATCGCCGATCACTTCAAACGCGACGTGCACCCCGAGGCACTGGCGAACTACCCGAACGTGGACGGCGTGATCGCGCTCACGCACGGCGCCGGCTGCGCGACCGACAGCGCCGGCGAGCCGCTGCAGGTGCTGCGGCGCACGCTCGGCGGCTATGCGCGGCATGCGAATTTCGCGTCCATCCTGGTCGTGGGCCTGGGCTGCGAGACGAACCAGATCTCGGGTTTGCTGGAACAGGAAAGCCTCTCAACCGGCACGCAGTTCCACACGTTCAACATCCAGGACACCGGCGGCACGCGCAAGACCGTGGCGCACGGCATCGAGCTCGTGCAGTGGCTGCTCGAAGCCGCGAACAAGGTGGTGCGCGAGCGGTTGAGCGCGGCGCACATCACGGTGGGTTTGCAGTGCGGCGGCTCCGACGGCTACTCGGGTATCAGCGCCAACCCGGCGCTCGGTGCGGCGGTCGACCGGCTGGTGCGCAACGGTGGCACGGCCATCCTTTCGGAAACACCCGAGATCTACGGCGGCGAGCACCTGCTGACGCGCCGCGCCGTGAACCCGGCCATCGCGGACAAGCTGATCGCGCGCATCAAGTGGTGGGAGCAGTACACCGCACGCAACGACCAGGAGATGGACAACAACCCGTCCGCCGGCAACAAGGCCGGCGGCCTGACGACCATTCTCGAGAAGAGCCTGGGCGCCATCGCCAAGAGCGGCACAACCAACCTCGTCGACGTGTTCGAGTACGCGCAGCCGGTGACGAGCAAAGGCCTCGTGTTCATGGACACGCCCGGCTACGACCCGGTGAGCGCCACCGGCCAGGTGGCCGGCGGCGCGAACCTGATCTGCTTCACCACGGGCCGGGGTTCGGCCTACGGCTGCGCGCCGTCACCGTCGCTCAAGCTCAGCACGAACACCGCGCTGTGGGTCAAGCAGGAAGACGACATCGACATCAACTGCGGGGAAGTGATCGACGGCACCGCCAGCATCGACGAGATGGGCGAACGCATCTTCCAGCTGATGCTGCGCGCCGCGTCGGGTGACAAGACCAAGAGCGAAG
Organism: Rhizobacter sp.; assembly: GCA_025350965.1. Classification (GTDB taxonomy): domain Bacteria; phylum Pseudomonadota; class Gammaproteobacteria; order Burkholderiales; family Burkholderiaceae_C; genus LMDS01. The sequence goes on along the minus strand of JANXWV010000084.1, from coordinate 24,429 downwards.
TGCACGGCTACGGCCAGAACGAGTTCGTGCCCTGGGCGCTGGGCGCGGTGATGTAGCTGCCCCGGTCAATTACGCGGGTATTCCTTCGCCCAGATCCGCTCCAGCTCCGCCGACATGTCGGCCGCCGGGGCGCCGAGCAGCGTCTTGCGCCCACGCTGCTGCAGCAACCCGAAGAGTTGCTGCTTCTCGACCGCGTAGACCACCACCGCGTTGTTGTCGGCACAGTCGTGCGCCTTGCAGAACGCGGCCACCACGTAGCGCGTGCCCAGCACGGCCTGCAGGCGTGGCGGGGCGGCCGGGCCGTCGAAGCTGGTGAGCCAGCGCTCGACCACCTTCTGCCCCAGCGCACGCAGGTATGCGCGCTTGAAGCTCGGGTCTTCGGTGAGCGTGGCCAGGTCGGGCACGACGCCGGCCTTGATCGCGCCCACCGGCGGCCGGGCCGGCGGTGGGGGTGCAAGCGCTGCGGCTTCGGCCGGGGAAGGCGGGCCGCAGCGGCGGTATTTCGGCTTCGTGAGCAAGTCGCCGAGAGCCGCCTTGACCGTGGCGTCGCCTTCGAGCATGACGTAGGTGCCGGCCTTGTCGGCATGCACATGGAACTGCAGCTCCTGCCTGCCCTTGACAAGGCTCAGCAGCGCCACCTTGAAGCCGGCTGGCGGCTGCGCACCGAAGGTCGTGGTTGCGGCCTGCACGCTGCGGCCGGTCATGCGCTGCGTGCCCTGGTCGATGGTCAAAGCATCAGCAGCCACACGCAGGCGGGGCACGCCGGCGCCGGCACTTGCGGCGGCGCAATCGGTGGCGTAGCTGCCGCCGAACTGGCGCAGGTTGTCGGCATCGAGCACGCCTTGTGCCGCCGCCCCGGCACACGCAGCCAGCCACGCGGCGCCGACGGCGGCGTGGTGGCGTGCGCGGCTGCGGATGCAGGCGCGGGTGCATGTCGGCGAAGTCATCCGGGCTCCTTGACGCTGGCGAACCAGGCTCGACAGAATAGCCTGCGAAACGCGGCGAGCCCGGGTTCAGGCCACCGCCGCACACCATCACCCGAGGGAAGCCCCATGCACATCGAAGGCCCGAACGTCAGTGCACGAGACGACTGCGAAGCGGTGCTGCGCAGCGTGCCGCAATGGTTCGGCATCGAGCATGCCTTGCTGATGTATGCGACAGACACCACCACGAAGCCGACCTTCCTGCTGCGCGACGGTGCGCGCGTGATGGGTTTCATGACCCTGGCGCGGCACTTCCCGCACGCTTGGGAAATGCACTGCGTGGCGGTGCACGCGCAGGTGCGCAACCAGGGCCACGGCAGTGCCCTGCTGGCGCACGCCGAAGCCTGGCTGGTGGCGCAGGGCGCGTGGCTGTTTCAGGTCAAGACCGTGGCGGCCCGCAACCGCCCGCCCGAGCCCTACGCCGAAACCCGCGCTTTCTACGACCGGCGTGGCTTCATGCCGCTCGAAGTGTTCCCGCTGCTCTGGGATGCCCACAACCCCTGCCTGCAGATGATCAAGCTGCTGCCCGGCGCCCGCCCTGTGTTCGAATCTCGCTCATGAACAACATCCTCGTGCTCGGTGGCAGCGGCTTCGTCGGCCGCAGTGTTTGCGACAAGCTGGTCGAGCGTTCGAACGGCGCGGGCGGGCGCATCACCGTGCCAAGCCGCAAGCCCGCGCGTGCCAAGCACATCCAGATGCTGCCGACGGTGCAGCTGGTGGCGGCCGACGTGCACGACCCGCTGCAACTGCGCCGGCTGGTGCAGGGCGCCGACGCGGTGATCAACCTCGTTGCCATCCTGCACGGCAGCGAAGCGGCGTTCGAGCGCGCGCACGTGGCACTGCCGCGCGCACTGGTGGCGGCGTGTGCTGCCGCCGGCGTGCGCCGCGTGGTGCACGTGAGCGCGCTGGGTGTCAGCGAGCCGGGTGCTGCCCCGGCGCCGAGCCTGTACCTGCGCTCCAAGACCGCCGGCGAAGCCGTGCTGCGCGCCGCACCGCTCGACCTGACCGTGCTGCGGCCGTCGGTGATCTTCGGCGAGCACGACCGCTTCCTGAACCTGTTCGCAACACTGCAAGCGGTGTTCCCGTTCATGCCGCTGGCCGGTGCGCGCTCGCGCTTCCAGCCGGTGTGGGTGCAGGACGTGGCGCAGGCCATCGTGGCTTGCCTCGACACGCCTTCATCGATCGGACAGACGTATGAATGCGCCGGCCCGCAGGTGCTGACGCTGCAGCAGATCGTCGAAGCCGCAGGCCGCTGGTCGGGCCACCCGCGGCGCGTGATCGGCCTGCCCGAGGCGCTGGCGCGGCTGCAGGCGGGCATGATGGAACTGCTGCCCGGCGAGCCGCTGATGTCGCGCGACAACGTGGCCTCGATGCGCGTGCCCAACGTGGCCAGCGGGCGCTGGCCGGGGCTGGCCGCCCTGGGCATCACGCCGGCCTCAATGGAGGCGGTGGTGCCTGGCTACCTCAGCGCGAACCAGGGCGTGGCGCGCCTCGACCGCTGGCGCGCACGGCGGCCCTGAAAGCGCCCGTCAGACCGCCGCGAGCGCCTGGTCGATGTCGGCGATCAGGTCGTCCACATGCTCGATGCCGACCGACAGCCGCACCATGTCCACGCTGACACCGGCCTTGGCCATCTCGTCCGGCGCGAGTTGCCGGTGCGTGGTCGACGCGGGGTGGCAGGCCAGCGACTTCGCGTCGCCGATGTTGACGAGCCGCGTGAACAGCTTCAGCGCATCCTGAAAGCGCGCGCCGCCGGCCTGGCCGTCTTGCACGCCGAAGCTCAGGATGCCCGACGCCTTGCCACCCAGGTACTTTTGCACCAGCGCGTGGTCCTTGTGGTCGGGCAGGCCGGCGTAGTTGACCCAGCCGACCTTGGTGTGACCTTGCAGGTGCTCGGCAATGGTGAGCGCGTTGGCGCAGATGCGGTCCATGCGCAGGGCCAGCGTCTCGATGCCTTGCAGGATCAGGAACGCGTTCATCGGCGCGAGTGCCGCGCCCATGTTGCGCAGCGGCACCACGCGCGCGCGGCCGATGTAGGCGGCCGGGCCCAGCGCTTCGGTGTAGACCACGCCGTGGTACGACACGTCGGGTTCGTTGAGCCGCTTGAAACGCGCCTTGTGCTGCGCCCACGGGAACTTGCCCGAGTCGACGATCACGCCGCCAACGCTGTTGCCATGGCCGCCCAGGTACTTGGTGAGCGAGTGCACGACGATGTCGGCACCGTGCTCGAACGGCCGGCACAGGTACGGGCTGGGCACGGTGTTGTCCACGATCAGCGGGATGCCGTGGCGATGCGCGATCTCGGCCAGCGCCGCCAGGTCGGTCACGTTGCCCAGCGGGTTGCCGATCGATTCGCAGAAGATCGCCTTGGTCTTCGCGTCGATCAGCGGCTCGAACGAGTTCGGCACACGGTGGTCGGCGAAGCGCGCCTCGATGCCGAGCTGCGGGAAGGTGTGTGCGAACAGGTTGTAGGTGCCGCCGTACAGCGTGGAGGCCGAGACGATGTTGTCGCCGGTCTCGGCAATCGTCTGGATCGCGTAGCTGATGGCCGCCATGCCCGAGGCCACTGCCAGCGAGGCGAGGCCGCCTTCCAGCTCGGCCATGCGCTGCTCGAGCACGGCGTTGGTCGGGTTCATGATGCGGGTGTAGATGTTGCCCGCAACCTTCAGGTCGAACAGGTCGGCACCGTGCTGCGTGTTGTCGAACGCATAGGCCACGGTCTGGTAGATCGGCGTGGCCACCGCCTTGGTGGTGGGGTCGGGCGACTGGCCGCCATGCACGGCGATGGTTTCGATTCTCATGGGCGGGGCTTTCATGTGTTGACGCGGGAGGCGCAGTTTAGCCACGCCGCCGCGCGCGGCTTTGCGTGCTTGCTGGATTGCATATTCACCGCCCGCGATCCTATTCAGCCAGGTTCTCGTGGTGCCCCTCTGCACCTTGCTTCCAGTACGACGCGGCGCGGATGCGCGACTTGTCCAGGCCATGCTGCGCCACCAGCACACGGCGCACCGCCGCGATGGTGTGCGCTTCGCCGGCGGCCCATGCGTAGCCCTCGCCGGCAGGCAACTTCAGCGACCGCGTGGCGGTGGCAAGCGAGCTCTGGTCGGCGGCCGACGCATCGGCTGGTGCAGGTTGCGGCGCGACCCAGGTCACATCGAGCGTGGCGGCGCTGGTGAGCCCACGCCGGTCGGCCTCTTCGATGGCCACGATGACGATGGCACGGCAGCCGGCCGGCAACTCTTCGAGCCGGCGCGCGATGGCGGGCAGGCCGGTGTCGTCGGCGATGAACAGGTGCCAATCGAAGCCGGTGGGAATGACGAAGCTGCCGCGCGGCCCGCCGATGGCGACCTGTTGCCCGGGCTGCGCCTGCGCCGCCCAGGTTGCGGCGGGGCCGTCGCCATGCAGCGCGAACTCGATGTCGAGCTCGCCGGCGGCGGCGTTGTAGTGGCGCGGCGTGTAGTCGCGCATCACCGGGCGCGGCGCGCCATCGTCAACGCGCGGGCCGCGCGGGCCGCCCGGGTTGAAGTCGGGCAGCACCAGCTCGGTTTGCCCGGGGGCCGGCAGCATGAGCTTGAGGTGGTCGTCGAACGACACGCTGGTGAAGCCGTCGAGCGCATCGCCCGCCAGTGTCACGCGCATGAAATTCGGGCTGATGCGCTCGGCGCGCCGCACGTGCAGCGCGCGCCTCACGAGTTCATGGCGCACGCGTTGAACGGCCAACGGGTCGGGGGTGGTCGAGTCGGTCATGATGAGTCCGTTTACTTGGTTGATAATATCAACCTAGCATAGGAGTATCCGTTGATAATGTCAACCATCAAGCCCCGTTTGCCAGTGCCAGTGCCGCCAGCGCCTGAACCCGCTCGCGCCGAAGACGACATCGCCGAACAACTCCACGCCCTGATGCACGCGTTCCGCTCGCACCTGATCGAGGCCGGCCGCAGCCGCGAGCAGGCGCTGGCGCCGATGGAAGCGAAGGCGCTGAACTTCTTCAACCGCCAGCCCGGCAGCACAGCCGCCGAGCTGGTGGCGCACAGCGGGCGCGACAAGGCGCAGATCGCCCGGCTCATCAAGCCGCTGCTGGACGCCGGCCTGTTGGCGCGCGAGGCCGACGCGGCCGATGGCCGGAACATCCGCCTGCGCGCCACCGACACCGGCCGCGCCATGCACCGCGCCATGCAGCAGCAGCGCAAGCGCATTTCGGTCAAGCTGACCGAAGGCTTGAGCGCGCCGGAGCTGGCGCAACTCAAGCGCTTGCTGGCCCGCATGCGGGCCAATCTGGACAGCGCCTGACAGCCGCCGGGCGACTCTGCCAAACTCGGGTCGCAGCACGGCGCCAGACCGCGCCGCGCCACCAGCGCCTCTACCGCCTCCACCCGTTCCATCTGCTCAACCCTCGAACCCCGTGATCGCCCAAGTCTTCGCCGGCATCGCCCTCGCCCTGTGCGCGGCGCTGTTCGTGCGCCTGCTGATCGGCGAGCGGCGGCGCTGTCGGCTCGACGCCGCCCTGCGCCGCGCAGCCCGCGCGCTGCGCCACAACGCGCTCGCGATGTGGCATTGGCGCGCCCGGCGCGAGGCCTCGAAGCGCGTCGCCGAAGAAGCCATTCGGCGCGCCAAGGGCGGCACCTGGGAAGGCAACGTCTACAAGCCGCGCAGCTTCCGCAAGCCCCCGCGCGACAAGATGCATTGATGGCGCGCGGCAGTTCCACCCCACCGAAGCCCAAGCCAGGCACTCAGCCCGAGCACTGGTCCACCAGCGCCGGCACCCGCGACGTGGCCCGGCTCGACATTCCGCCCGACGCCCACCGCGACCGCACCTTCGAGGTCTTCGTGTCGCTCGCGGTCCACAACCGTGCCGAGCGCCCCGGCGCCACCCACGCCCTGCGTGTGCGGGTGAACGGCGCACTCGAATGGCAGCGCACCGTGCCCACGCACCCCGGCCCAGGCGACACCCTCGACCTGCGCCTCACGCGCGCCGTGCCGCTCGGTCAGCCGCTGCGGCTGACGGCCACGAGCGAAGTGGTCGGCGCACAGCGCGTCAGCCTGAAGATCAGTGCCGACGAGGCGTGACACGAAGTCACATTCGAACAGTTCCATCCGGCCGGCGACTGTCGTTTGATCGAAGGCGTTGACTTGAAATGAGCCGTGGGTGACGGACCCGGACCTCGTTCATCTGATGGCTGGCCGCGCGGTACTGGTACGGCCATCGGGCGACCGGCTCCGTTCATGTCCTCCGGACCGGAAATACCGGCCCTCCCCTTGACTTCACTGCGCCGGTCACCCGACGCCCTTGCCCGTAGGCACCGTCGTGGCGTACGACGGCATTGATGAACCGAGTGCCAACACCGTGTCTGGAGCGCTGTGACGGGCCGTTGTGTGGAGCGAAGTCAAGGAGGAGGGGCGGTACTCCGACCCGGAGGACATGAGCACAACACAGCGGCCCGGCGCAGCGCTCGCGCACCGATCAACCAACATGCCCGCCGTCACCCCCGCAGCGTGCGTTCGAACAAGCCCATCGTCCGCGTCCAGGCCTGCTTCGCTGCCGCTTCGTCATAACGCGGCGTCGTGTCGTTGTTGAAGCCGTGTTGCGTGCCCTCGTACTTGACGGCCTCGAAGCTCGCACCGCTCGCCTTCAACGCCGCTTCAAACGCCGGCCAGGTGCTGTTCACGCGGTCGTCGTTGCCCGCGAACACGAGCAGCATCTTCGCCTTGATGCGGGCAATCTGGTCGGCCGGCGGCGGGGTGCCGTAGAAGGGCGCGCCGGCGGCGATGTCGGGCACATTCGCGGCCAGGACGTTGACCATGGTGCCGCCGTAGCAGAAGCCCACCGCGCCGAGCTTGCCGTTGTTGCCGGGCAGCGTCTTGATGAAGCCGGCGGCGGCGATGAAGTCCTGCTGCGTCTTCGTCTGGTCGAGCTTGCCGAAGAGTTCGCGGGCCTTGTCTTCGTCGCCCGGGTAGCCGCCGAGCGGGAACAACGCGTCGGGCGCGAAGGCAATGTAGTTCGCCAGCGCCAGGCGCCGCGCGATGTCTTCGATGTGCGGGTTCAGGCCGCGGTTCTCGTGCACCACCAGCACCATCGGCAACGGGCCGGCCGCAGCGGCCGGCCGGGCGAGGTAGCCGCGTGCGGTGCCATGACCGCGCGGTGATGAGAAGGTCAGCACCTCGGTCTTGAGCCGGGCGTCGGTCGGCGGCACCTGCTGCGCCTGCGCGAACTTCGGGCTCAGCGCTTCGAGCAGGCCGAGCGCCGTGACGCCGCCCACCGCGTAGCGCGCCGCGCCGTCCAGGAAGCCGCGCCGGTCGAGCCCGCCGTGCACGTACTTGTCGAACAGGCGCAGCACCTCGGGGTCGAAGTCGCTCGCAGTGCGGGTGGGTTTCTGGCCGGCCATGGTGTTCCTGAACGTGGGATTGAGTGCAGGTTGTAGCGGATGCCGCGCGCCCTGCGCAGGCCAGGGTCAAGCCCGTGTCACGCCGGTATCGGCAGGCCCGCGCCACGCACAATCCCCGCACTCTTCTTGCCCGCAAGGAATGCCCATGGCCCAGCCCGTACACCCCGACAGCCAACCCTGCCCCGCCCCCGCGCTGACCGCCTGGGGCCGCGCCTGCCTGATGAAGGCCGGCGTGCCCGAGGCCGACGCCCATTGCGTGGCCGAGAGCCTGGTGCAGACGAGCCTCTGGGGCATCGATTCGCACGGCATCGCGCGCCTGCCGCACTACCTGAGCCGGATTCGCCACGGCTCGATCAAACCGGCGCCGAACATCACCGTCACCACCACCGGCACGGCCACCGCGCAGGTGGCGGGCGACCAGGGCCTGGGCATCGTGGTCGCCATGCGCGCCATGCACGAGGCGATGGCGCTGGCGCGCACGAGCGGCGTTGCTGCGGTGGGCGTGGCCGACTCGTCGCATTGCGGCGCGGTTGGCCTGTACAGCCGCGTGGCGGCGCGCGCGGGCCTGATCGGCATGGCGTTCACGCACGCCGACCGCATTGCCGCACCGCACGGCGGGCACGTGCCGTTCCTGGGCACGAACCCGATCTCGGTGGCGTTCCCGCGCGGTGACGCAGGCAATGGCGGCACGGAGCCGGTCTGCCTGGACATGGCCACGACCTCGATCCCGTGGAACCGGGTGATGAACGCGCGGCGTGAAGGCATCGGCTTGCCGCCGGACGTGGCGGTGGATGCGCAGGGCGCACCCACGCAATCGGCACCCGACGCGGCCGCCTTGCGCCCGCTGGGCGGGCTCGACTACGGCCACAAGGGGTATGGGCTCGCACTCGTCGTCGAGCTGCTGTGCGGGCCGTTGCACGGCAACCTGTGGGGGCCGCAGATCGGGCCCATGTATGCGGAGCTGACGCGCCCCCGGCACATCGGCGCGTTCATGATCGCGCTCGACCCGATGCGCTTCGCGGGCGGGCCGGCGTTCGCAGGCATCGTCGAGCAGATGGCCCGCGCGCTCGCCGCCGAGCCCGGCGCGCCGATGATGCCCGGCGACCCCGAACTGGCCGTGCAGCGCGAGCGCCTGGCGCACGGCATACCGGTCGAGCCGGGGCTGCGGCTGGAGATCATCGCGTGCAGCGAACAGCTTCAGGTGCCGCCGCCGCTGGTGTGAACGGCTGCGCGGCCCCCCGGCCTGGGTGGCACCGGCGCCGTGATCCCGGCGCCGCGCCGCCCTACCATTCGGCGTGGCAACGCGCCACGGCCCCCCGCCCCATGCATCCGCACATGCATCCGCACCCGCACACGCACCCGTCGCCTGAGTCAGCGCACGAGACAGCGCACGAGACAGCACAACGAAGCGCGCCCGCCCCCGCGCCGCCGGGCGGAGCGTGGCGCGTGCAGTTGCTCGGCGGCTTGCGGGCGCAGCGCGGCGACGTGACGCTCACCAATTTCAGCAGCCGCAGTGTTGGCACCCTGCTGGCACGGCTCGCGCTGTTCCCGCAGCGCAGCCATGCACGCGAAGAGCTGATCGACCTGATCTGGCCCGGCGTGGCGCTCGACGTGGGCCGCAACCGCCTGCGCCAGGCGCTGTTCGCGCTGCGCCAATGGCTGGAGCCGGTCGGCCCACCCGGCGCGTCGGGGCCGCATTCAACGCCCGTGGTGCTGGCCGACCGGCTGAGCCTGCGCGTGGTGGCCGGCGCCATCGACTGCGACGTGCAGGCGTTCGAGCACAGCGTGCGCGACGGCCAGCCTGCACGGGCCGTTGCGCTCTACACCGGCGAGTTGCTGCCCGGGTTCTACGACGACTGGGTGCAAGCCGAGCGCAGCCGCCTGGCGGCCTTGTTCGACCGCGCCTGTGCAGACAGTGTGGCGGCCGCGCAGCGCGACGCCATGGCCGGTGCGGCGGCCAGCGTGCCGGGCGCGCTGAGCGCCCCGGGCGTGCAAAGTGGGCTCGGTAGGCGGCCTGCAGGCACCGCGCGGCACGAACCTGTCGATGTGGGCCTCAGCACCTTGCCCGTCTACCTGACGCGCTTCTTCGGCCGTGACACCGAAGGCGCCCGCCTGCGCGCCGAGGTGCTGGCGCACCGGCTCGTCACCTTGCTGGGCCCGGGTGGCAGCGGCAAGACGCGGCTCGCGGTCGAACTGGCGGATGCGGTCGGTGCAGGGGGTGCAGGGGGTCCGAGTGGTGCACCGGGCGCGCCGGCCGCGGGCCGCTTCGACTTCGTGGCCTTCGTGCCGCTGGCCAACTGCAGCACCCGCGCGCAAATGCTCGACACCCTGCTGGCTGGCCTGCACCTGCGCCAGCCGGGGAGCGACCCGTTCGAGCCGCTGGTGGCGGCACTCGGCGGCCGGCGCGCGCTGCTGGTGCTCGACAACTTCGAGCAGCTTGCGGGCCACGCCGAAGACGTGGTGGCGCAGCTTGCATCGCGCATCCCGGGGCTGCACCTGCTCGTCACCTCGCGCCGCGTGCTCGGGCTCGACGGCGAGCGCGAAGTGGCGATCCAGCCGCTCGAGCTGCCCCGCGCCGACCTGCCGCTTGAAGAGGCCGCCATCAACCCCGCCGTGGCGCTGTTCGTGGACCGGGCGCGCGCGGTGCGCTCGGCCTTCCAGCTCGACGCCGGCAACGTCGCTTCGGTCGTCGCGCTCGCGCACCTGCTCGAAGGCATGCCGCTGGCCATCGAACTGGCTGCGGCACGCGTGCGCAGCATCGTGCCGGCCGACATGGTGCTGCTGCTCCGCAGCGCGCATGCGGCGCCGGGCGGGCCGGCGCTGGCGCTGCTGCAACGCAGCGGCCCGCGCAGTGGCAGCGACCTGCGCCACGCCACGATGCTGGGCGTGATCGAATGGAGCTGGCGCCTGCTCGCACCAGCCCAGGCGCAACAGCTGGCCGCGCTGACGGTCTTCCACGGCGGCTTCACGGCCGAGGCTGCGCAGGCGGTGTGCGGCGTACCAACGCAACACATCAGCATTGGCCTGGACGAGCTGGTGTCGCACTCGCTGCTGCGCGCCAGCGTGGCACACCCGGCCGCTGGCGGCAGCACCCGCTACGCCACCTTCGAGCCGGTGCGTGAGTACGCCGCCATGCAACTGGCGGCCGGCGCGGCGCCGGCCCTGCGCGCGCGGCACCGCGCCTGGCTCACGGCGTGGGCGCAGGCACTGCCCGCCACCCCCGCGCTGGCCGAGGTGCGCGCCGAGCAGCCGAACCTGCTGGCCGCACTGGCCAGCGCCGTGGCCGACGGAGCGCCCCATGACGCCATCACCATGCTGTTGCCGTTGCGGCGCGTACTGGAAGACGTGGAACTGCCTGCGAACGGCCTGGCCGCGCTGGAGGTGGCCGTGGCGCAGTGCGCCGACCCGGTATTGCGCAGCCGGGGCCACTCGCTGCTCGGGCCGATGCTGTTCGTGGCCGGGCGCCGCGACGACGCGGTCGCGCATGTCGAGCGCGGCCTGGCCACTGCGCCCGCCGACCCGGCGTTGCGCGCCCGTGCGCTGCACGCCTGCGCGCGGGTGCTGTGGCGAACCACGCGGGAGGCGGCCCGCCCGCTGGCGCTGCTCGACGAAGCCGAGCCGCTGGCCTTGGCAGCCGGCGACCTGCACATTCAAGGCGGCCTGCTCGGCATGCGCGCCTTCATCGCCAACCACCACCAGCGCCACGAAGAGGCGGAAGCACTGCACACCCGAGCGCTCGGGCTGTGGGCCCGGGGCGGCAACCAGCACGCCATCAACAGCGGCCGCTACAACCTGGCCGTGTGTGCGCAGCAGGCCGGGCGCCATGTGGAAACCCTGGCCCGGCTGGACGAGTTCGAGCCCGGCGCACGCGCACTGCACGACTGGCACCGCGTGAACCAGGCGCTCAATGTGCGTGGCAACGCACTGTCGGGGCTGCGGCGTTGGCCCGAGGCCGTGGCGGTGTTTCGGGACGGCGCGCGGCTGTCGTGGGACAGCCTGGCCCTGCACGAGCTGGCTTACGTGCTGTGGAACATGCCGCGCGCACTGGCCCATGTGCGGCGTGCCGAGCAGGCGTTGCAGATGGCCGGCTTTGCAGAGGCCTTTTGGCTCGCGAACTTCGGGCAGCTGACAGCGGCCGACCAGCACGACATGCGCCGCGTGCGCCGCCTGGCTGCCCGTGTGTTGGGCGAGGCCCGCCACGACGCGGCACGCATCGAGCTGCTGTGGGCGCAGGGCGCGCGGCTGGCACTGGCCGACGCGGTGGCGCTGGCCCTGCAGTGAACACCCGGGCCCGGCGTGTGCCGGGCCGGACCTTGCTATCTACTGCTTGCGGTTTGCGGTTTGCGGTTTGCCGTTTGTCGCTACTTCAGCAACAGGTGCGGCAGCCACAGCGACAGCCCCGGCCAGTACGTCACGATCACCAGGAACACCAGCATCGTCAGCAGCCACGGCCACACCGCCACCGTGAGTTCGCTGATGCCCATTTTCGTGATGCCCGAGGCCACGTAGAGGTTCAGGCCCACCGGCGGGTGGCACATGCCGACCTCCATGTTCACGATGATCAGGATGCCGAAGTGCACCGGGTCGATACCGAGCTTCATCGCCACCGGGAACAGGATCGGCGCCATGATGAGGATGATCGAGCTCGGCTCCATGAAGTTGCCCGCCACCAGCAGCAGGATGTTCACGACGAGCAGAAAGGCGATCGGGCCGAGGCCCATGTTCACCAGCCAGTCGGCCAGGTGCTGCGGGATCTGCTCGTTGGCCAGCACGAACGAGAACAGCACCGCGTTCGTGATGATGTAGAGCAGCATCGCGCTCATGTTGGCCGAGCTGAGCAGCACCTTCGGCACGTCTTTGAGGCTGATGTCCTTGTAGACGAACACCGCCACGATGAAGGCATACACCGCCGCCATCGCCGCCGCCTCGGTGGGCGTGAACAGGCCGCTGTAGATGCCGCCCATCACCACCACGATCAGCAGCAGGCCCCAGAACGAATCGCGCAGCGCGACCCAGCGCTGGCCCCAGGTCGCCTTGGCCATGCGCGGGTAGTCGTTCTTGCGGGCGCGCCACCAGGTCGTCATGCCCAGCATGGTGGCCAGGGCGATGCCCGGCACCACGCCGGCCAGGAACAGACCCGACAGCGAGGTGTTGGTCGAGACCGAATACATCACCATCGCGATCGACGGCGGGATCAGGATGCCCAAAGCGCCCGAGGTGGTGATGATGCCGGCGCCGAAGCGCGGCGGGAAGCCGGCCTTCACCATCGCCGGCAACATGATCGAGCCGATGGCCACTACGCACGCCGGCGACGAGCCCGACAGCGCGGCGAACAGTGCGCACGCCAGCACCGAAGCCAGGCCCAACCCGCCATGCCAATGCCCCACCAGCGAACTGGCGAAGTTGATCATGCGTTTGGCGACGCCCCCGTGGGTCAGGAAGTTGCCCGCGAGAATGAAGAACGGGATCGCCATGATCTCGAACTTCTCGATGCCGGTGAACAGCTTGAGCGCCACCGATTCGAGCGGCACCTGCGTGAAGCCGAAGATGAAGGTCATCACGGTCAGGCCGAGCGCGATGGAGATCGGCATGCCCGTGAGCATCAGCACCACGAGCAGGCCGAAGATGATGAGGCCGTTCATGCCTTGGCTCCTTGCAACGCGCCGGCTTCAGCGCCTTCGACCTCGTCCAGGCCGTCGACATGGCCGTGGTCGTGCTTCGGCAACTCGCCGGTTTGGATGAAGTTCCAGGCCACCTGCAGGAAGCGGAAGCACATCAGCGACGAGCCCAGCGGAATGGCGCAGTAGATGATCCAGGTCGGCCATTCCAGGTCGGGCGTCACCGGGCCTTCCGTCATGCCGGTCAGGTCGGCGCCGAAGAGCCTGGCGAAGAAATAGTGCGCGCCGTTCTCGGACACGAAGTTCGCGCCAAGCAACGCCACCATGCCGGTGAACAGCGCGCCGGCACCGAGGCCGATGAGCACGAACTTGGCGCGGTTCTTGGGTGCCAGGCGGTTGATGAACACATCGACGCCCACGTGAATGCCGGTGCGCACGCCGTAAGCAGCGCCGAACTTGGCCATCCACACGAACAGGTAGATCGTGGCCTCTTGCGCCCACGAGAAGTTCAGGGAAAGCAACCAGTCCTGCAGGTACGGGATCGGCATGCCCGACAGGTAGCGGTGCATCACCGCGAAGAAGATGATGAGCGTGGCCGAGCCCATCAGGAACGTGATGATCCACTCTTCGAGATGGTTCAGGAATCGCATGAACATGGTTGCCTCCTCGATCTTTTTCTTTTGCGTCGCCCTTTGGCTCTTTACTTCGGCGCCACGAACCCTGCTGCCTTGTAGACCGCCGCCACCGTGTCCTTGCCGACACGCGACTCCATCTCCTTGTGCACCGGCATCAGCGCCTTCTTCCACTCGTTCGTCTCGGCCGGCGTCAGCGTGTAGACCGTGACCTTGCCGCTCGCCTTGATGCGGTCCATCGACGTGGCGTTCTCGGTCGACGCGATCGCGTTGGCGTAGGTCGTGCTGTCTTTCACCGCGCCTTCGAGAATGGTGCGAATGTCGGCCGGCAGCCCGTCCCAGAACTTCTTGTTGGCGATCACGGCGTAGGCCAGGTGGCCGTGGTTCGACACCGTCATGTGCTTTTGCACTTCATAGATCTTCTGGGTGTAGAAGTTCGAAGGCACGCCTTCGGTGCCGTCGACCACGCCGGTCTGCAGCGCCTGGTAAAGCTCGCTGAACGCCATGACCTGCGGGATCGCGCCGAGCGCGCGCATCTGCGCGTCGAGCACCTTCGAGCTCTGGATGCGCATCTTCTGGCCCTTGAAGTCGGCCACGGCATGGAGCGGCTTGTTGGCGCTCATGATGTGGAAGCCGTTGTCCCAATACGCCAGGCCCTGCACACCTTTCGGCTCCAGCTTCTTCAGCAGGTCGGCGCCGACCGGGCCGGTGGTCACGGCGCGGAACGCGGCGTCGTCCTTGAAGATGAAGGGCAGGTCGAAGACCTCGAACTCCTTCACGCCCAGGGGGGCGAACTTGGCAAGCGACGGCGCCAACATCTGCACCGAGCCGAGCTGCAGCGCCTCCATCTCTTCCTTGTCTTTGTAGAGCTGGCTGTTCGGGAACAGTTCGACCTTCACGCGCCCCTTGGTGCGCTCTTCGGCCAGCTCCTTGAAGCGCAGCGCTCCCTTGCCCTTGGGCGTGTCGGCCGCGACCACATGGCTGAACTTGATGACGATGGGCGCCTGCGCGAACGCGGCCGGCGTGGCCAGCCCGAAGGCGGCGACGGTGGCTGCTGCGATGGCGGCGAGGGCAAGGCGGCGCGGGCGGCGCAAGGTGGCTTGGGGCATGGCTGAGTCTCCAACTGTTTGGGTAGAACCGGACGCGCGATTCTGCCGACCGGCCCGGCCGCTCGGTAGTTGTGGAGTTCCACATTTGTGGCCCGTGGCCCGCGCGGGGGATGGCGACCGAACCTAGACTCACTTGCATGCTCGCACCTGCCTTGCCGCCCCCTGGCGCGGCGGTCACCCCGCCGCCCCGACCGCTGCTTGCGCTGCCGCCGCGCCCCGCACTGCGGCGCGGGCTTTGGGCGCTGCCGCTGCTGCTGTCGCTCGCGTTCGTGGCCTTGGTGCTGGCGTGGCTGCGCGCCAACGAGCGCGCCGACCTGGAGCTGCAGCGCCTCGAGCTGATCTCGGACGCGCTGTCCCTCGAATCGCAGGTGGGTGCGCGCATCGAGCGCGAAGCGCTGCTGTTGCGCGAGCTCGCCCAGCGGCTCGGCACCGAGCCTCAGGCGCTGCGGGCCGTGACGGCCCACTTCGCCGGCCTGCCCGAGGTTCAGCAAGGCATGCGCCGCTTCTGGCTCAGCGTGACCTGGCTCGACACCGCGAACCGCATCCAAGCCCACCTGCCCGAGCAGGCGCCCCGGCCCGGCGCGGCCGAGGCCAGCGTGCCGCAAAGCGTGGGCCTGTCGGCTCACTTGTCGGCTGCCGTGCCGGGCGGTGGTGCGCTGGTGGCGCGCTATTCGCCCACCGAAATGCTGCGCCAGAACGTGCCATGGTGGCTGGCACGCAAGTACGACGTGCGCATCGTCGGCATCTTGGGCGAAGTCACGGCCTCCACCACCGACGGCCGCGAGCTGCCCGACCGCCAGAGTTACCGCATCAGCATGGCGCCAACCTTCGCCGACTCGTACCTCGAGCTCATCGCACGCGACCGCATCGCGCCGTGGTACCGCAGCTTCCCCATCGCCATGGTGGCGGGCTTCGTGCTGCTGATCGGCGCCATCACCTGGATGCTGCGGCGCCAGGTGCTCGACGTGTCGCGCGCCGAAGCCGCCTGGCGCACCGAGGCGGCATGGCGCAGCGCGATGGAAGACTCGCTGACGGTCGGCCTTCGCGCGCGCGACCTCGAAGGCCGGCTCGTGTACGTGAACCGCGCGCTGACCGACATGGTCGGCTACAGCGCCGACGAGCTCGTGGGCCACATGCCGCCGATGGCCTACTGGCCCGCCGACGACACCGAAGAGTCGATGCAACGCCACCAGCGCAACATGGCCGGCGCGGCGCCACGCGGCGGCTACGAGGCGCGCTGGCAGCACCGCGACGGGAAGCGCATCGACGTGATGATCTTCGAGGCGCCGCTGGTCGATGCAGGCAACCGCCAGATCGGCTGGATGGGCTCGATCCTCGACATCACCGCCACCAAACGTGCCGAAGAACGCGAGCGCCATCAAGTCGACACCATGACGCACCACGCGCGCCTGACGATGCTCGGCGAAGTGGCCTCCACGCTCGCCCACGAACTGAACCAGCCGTTGACCGCCATCAGCAGCTACAACGCCGGCGTCATCAACTCGATGCAGCGGCAAGCCGCGCCCGACCCGGTGCTGCTGCGCGCACTGCAGCGCCTGGGCGAGCAGGCGGCGCATGCCGGGCGCATCGTGCAGCGCATCCGCGAGTTCCTGACGCGGCGCGAACCGCAGCTCGAAGCCTGTGCGCTGAACGCCGTCGTCGAAGGCGGCGTGGCCTTGCTCAAGCGCGAGCTGGAACGCCAGCGTGTGCATGTCGACCTGCACCTCTGCGCCGACCTGCCGCTGGTGGTGGCCGACGCCGTGCTCGTCGAGCAGGTCGTGATCAACCTCGTGCGCAACGCCGCCGATGCGCTGGCCGAGACGTCGACCCATGGGATCGAAAGCGAGCCCGTCGAGCGCCGCGTCGAAGTGCGCACCCTGCGCAGCAGCGACCCGCGCTTCGTGCGCATCGACGTGCGCGACAACGGCCCCGGCCTCGAGGGCCGGCGCGTCGAAGCGCTGTGCGCCGCCTTCTACTCGACCAAGCGTGACGGCATGGGCATGGGCCTGGCGATCTGCCGCTCGATTCTCGAAGCGCACCACGGCGCGCTCGACGCGAGCGAGGCCCCCGGCGGCGGCGCCTGCTTCTCGCTCACGCTGCCGGTGGACCGGGTGCCCACGGCGCAGGCAGCATTCGAGGCCGAGACGGCATGACGACGACTGACGCCTCCGCCCCCGCGAACACCCCCGCGCCGGCAGGCATCGTCTACCTGCTCGACGACGAAGCCGCCGTGCTCGACGCCATCGCGTTCATGCTCACGTCGCGCGGGCTCGACGTGCGTGCGCACGCCACCGGCCCCGCGCTGCTGGCCACGGTCGACGCCACGCCCCGGCCACTGCCCGGCGTGTTCCTGCTCGACATCCGCATGGAGCCCATGTCGGGCCTGCGCGTGCACGAAGAACTGATGGCGCGGCGCCTTCGCAACCCGGTGCTGTTCCTGAGCGGGCACGGCGACATTCCGATGGCGGTGGAGGCGCTGAAGAACGGCGCGTTCGACTTCCTCGAGAAGCCGTACAGCGACAACGCGCTGGCCGTGCGCGTCGAGCAGGCGCTGGCGGTGGACGCCACGATGCACCAGCACGACGCCCGCGCCGCCGAGCGCGAGGCGCGCCTGCAAAGCCTGACCGAGCGTGAACGCGAAGTCATGCAGCGCGTGGCCGCCGGCAAGCTCAACAAGGTCATCGCCGACGAGCTGCACGTGTCGGTGCGCACGGTGGAAGTGCACCGGGCCCGGGTCTACGCGAAGCTCGGGGTGAGGTCGGCGGCGGAGGTGGCGACGGTGCTGGCGGGTTAGCAGCAGGCGCGGTGCCTAAAGGCTTTGGCGCAGCAACTCCAGCTCGAAGCGCTTGCGGCCGTGGATGCGGTAGACGCTGAAGTCGGCCACGTCGAGTGTCGCGATGCGGGTGATGCCGGTGGATTCGGCGAGCCAGACGAGGGCGATGTCGGCCCAGTCCGGGTCGGCGTCAACATACTTCTTCAGCAATGCGGCGATTCGCGCATACGCGCTGGCATCGGGACGATGCAGGTGCAGCACCACGCCGCTCGCTGCCAGTTCGGCGAGCACGACGCGTGTGCGAACCGGGAGGAAGTACGCCGCCTCGACCAACACCGCCTCCACGGTGTGCAACTCGCCCTGGAACCCCTCGACCCAGCGCGAGACGGCAGCATGGTGCTTGTGGTCGCGCGCGCACAAGGCGACGAGCGGGCCGGTGTCGAGCAAGACGCCGGTTGCACTGACGCGGGTCTCGAGGGTCGAACCAGCCGCCCGCAGCGATCTGCTCACTTGGCATCACAGCGGATTCGTTTCATCGCCATGGCGCGCACTGCAGCCTTGTCGGCCGAGCCGCCACCGAGCGTGCCCGCGCCGATGAAGCCCGCATCGGCAAACGCCTTGTAGTTGGCGCTGACCTGGGGCGCGGGGCTTCGGCCGGCTTAGCGCGGGGCAGCGGCAGGCACCGCCTGGCGCTCGACCAGGTAGACCGCCAGCGACTCCTGAACCACGAGGCTCTTGGTGACGCCTCGCTCAAGGCAATAGCGGTCGAGCGCGGCTTCGGTGGCGGCAGGCAGGCGAACGGTCAGCGTCATGGCGGTCTGTCGGAAAATACGAGCAACTCAATTGCAATACGCTGGTCGCCGTGATCGCTACTCGACCGCCTTCACCATGTCCTCGACCACCTTCTTTGCGTCACCGAACACCATCATGGTCTTGTCCATGTAGAAGAGCTCGTTGTCGAGGCCGGCGTAGCCCGCCGCCATCGAGCGCTTGTTGACGATGATGGTCTTGGCCTTGTAGGCCTCCAGGATCGGCATGCCGTAGATCGCGCTGCCCTTGATGTGCGCGGCGGGGTTCACCACGTCGTTCGCGCCGAGGATGATGGCCACGTCGGCCTGACCGAACTCGCCGTTGATGTCTTCCATCTCGAACACCTGGTCGTACGGCACCTCGGCTTCTGCCAGCAGCACGTTCATGTGGCCCGGCATGCGGCCGGCCACCGGGTGGATGGCGTACTTCACGTTCACGCCCTTGGCGGTGAGCTTGGCCGCGAGTTCCTTCACCGCGTGCTGCGCGCGCGCCACGGCCAGGCCATAACCCGGCACGATGATCACGGTCTCGGCGTTGCCGAGCACGAAGGCGGCGTCGTCGGCGCTGCCGGTCTTCACCGGCCGCTGCACCGCGCCGCCGGCAACAGTCGTGGTGGCCTCGCCACCGAAGCCGCCCAGGATCACGTTGAAGAACGAGCGGTTCATCGCCTTGCACATGATGTAGCTCAGGATCGCCCCCGAGCTGCCCACCAGCGAGCCCGCGATGATCAGCATCGCGTTGTTCAGGCTGAAGCCGATGCCCGCCGCCGCCCAGCCCGAGTAGCTGTTGAGCATGCTGACCACCACCGGCATGTCGGCGCCGCCGATCGGGATGATGATCAACACGCCCAGCACGAAGGCGAGTGCGAGCAGCATGTTGAAGCTGAACCAGCTCTGGCTCGTGACGAAGCCGTAGATGAAGAACAGCAGCGTCAGGCCGAGCACGAGGTTCAGGATGTGCTGGCCCTTGAACTGCACCGGCGCGCCCTGGAACAGGCGGAACTTGTACTTTCCGCTCAGCTTGCCGAACGCGATCACCGAACCGCTGAAGGTGATGGCGCCAATCGCCGCGCCCAGCGCCAGCTCGAGCCGGTTGCCGCCGGGAATGTCGTCACCCGCCTTCGCGACGATGGCGAAGGCGTGTGGCTCGGCCACCGCCGCCACGCCGATGAACACCGCCGCCAGGCCGATCATGCTGTGCATGAAGGCCACCAGCTCGGGCATCTTCGTCATCTCGACGCGCTGGGCCATCACCGCCCCGAGCGTGCCGCCTGCCAGCAGGCCCAGCAGCACCCACGCCAGGCCACCGAGCCCGTTGTGGCCAGCTTGTTCGGCGAGCTTGAAGATCAGCGCGGCGGTGGTCACCACGGCAATCGCCATGCCGGTCATGCCAAACACGTTGCCGCGAATCGAGGTGGTCGGGTGGCTCAGGCCTTTCAACGCCTGGATGAAGCAGACGCTGGCGATCAGGTAAAGCAGCGTGACAAGGTTCATGCTCACTTGGCTGCTCCCTCGGCCGTGCCGGCAGCAACTGGCTTCTTGTCCTTCTTCTTGAACATTTCAAGCATTCGCCGCGTCACCAGAAAACCACCGAACACGTTGACCGCCGCAAGGGCCACGGCCAGCACGCCGAAGGTCTTGCCGATACCGCCTTCGGTGAGGCCGGCCGCGAGCATGGCGCCCACGATCACGATGGCCGAGATGGCGTTGGTCACCGCCATCAGCGGCGTGTGCAGCGCGGGCGTCACCGTCCAGACCACGTGGTAGCCGACGTAGATGGCCAGCACGAAGATGATGAGGTTGGTGATGGTGTGGGAGACGACTTCCATGTTCCTTCTTCCTCAGGTTGCGCCGAAGCGCTCAGGTCTTGCGACGGACTTCGCCGTCGCGGGTCATCAGGCACGCGGCCACGATGTCGTCGTCCATCGGCACATGGAACGTGCCTTCCTTGGTCAGCACGAGCTTCAGGAAGTCGAGCACGTTGCGGGCATAGAGCGCGCTCGCATCGGCCGCCACCAGCGAGGCCAGGTTGGTCTCGCCCACCAGCGTCACGCCGTGCTTGACCACCGTCTTGTCGGCCTCGCTGATGGGGCAGTTGCCGCCCCCGTTCGCGCCCTTGCCGGCGGCGATGTCGACGATCACCGAGCCCGGCTTCATTGCCTTGACCATGTCTTCGGTGATGAGCGTCGGCGCGGAGCGGCCCGGGATCAGCGCGGTGCTGATGACGATGTCGGCGAGCGCCACGCGCTTGGCCACCTCGACCTGCTGGCGCGCCAGCCAGCTGGCGGGCATCGGCTTGGCGTAGCCGCCCACGCCGACGGCCGCTTCCTTCTCTTCGGGTGTGTCGTACGAGACCTCGATGAACTTGCCGCCGAGAGACTCGATCTGCTCCTTCACGCTTGGGCGCACGTCGCTCGCCTCGATCACCGCGCCGAGCCGCTTCGCGGTGGCGATGGCCTGCAGGCCGGCCACGCCCACACCCAGGATCACGACGCGCGCGGCCTTCACGGTGCCGGCGGCCGTCATCAGCATCGGGAAAAATCTCTGATAACGATCAGCAGCAATCATCACCGCCTTGTAGCCGGCGATGTTGGCCTGGCTCGACAGCACGTCCATGCTCTGCGCGCGGGTGGTGCGCGGCGCGGCTTCGAGGGCGAAGCTGGTGATGCCGGCGCCGGCCATGCGGTGCAGGCCGTCGCTGTCGAACGGGTTGAGCATGCCCACGAGCGCCGCGCCCGTTTTCATCAGCGACAACTCGCTGTGCAGCGGCGCTCGCACTTTGAGCACCAGGTCGCAGGCAAGCGCCGTGGTCGCGTCGACGATCTCGGCGCCGGCGGCTTCAAAGGCCGCGTCGGTCACGCTGGCGCCGATGCCAGCGCCGGCCTGAACCTGGATCGTGTGGCCCTGGGCCTTCAGCTTCTTGACGGTCTCGGGCGTGGCAGCCACGCGAGTTTCACCGGGCGCTGTTTCTAGCGGGACCCCTATCAACATTGGATGCCTCCTCAGGCGCGTGGACTTGTCGGATTTTTGCGGAGCTTACACAAAGTTCCGCCGCCGACGTGTCCGGCCCGGGACGCCCCGCCTGGCACGGGACCGCCGCCACTGCGCCCAGGGCGTGCACCCACCGAGCCGATCACTTCAGGTACGCGCCCCAGAGGTTCTTGATCGCGCGTGCGTCGCCAGCCGGTGCCGCCGCGCTGGGCAGCACGTCGTAGCCGTTCAGGAAGGTGACGCCGCCGACTCCACTGATCGACAGGACCGGCGTGCCGAAGCCGATGTACTTGTTGACGGTGTTCAGGCCGAGCACGTATCCGGCCCCGGGCGAGGTGTTGTTTCGGCTCTGGATCAAGGTGTTGCGCGTTGCGTCGTAGCTCATCCAGACGCCGTCACCGTTGGTGTAAGAGACGTTCAAGAAGTTGCCGTTGCGCGCGAACGCGTAGTCACCGGTGAAGTTCACGCCAACCGGCAATGCCTGCTTGCCAGACCAGGCATTTGCCGACCACCGAAGCGATACACCCTGGTCCAGCGAATAGACGATCAGGTCTCCGTTGTCGGGTGCCACGGTGAACATGGTCGGCCCGTAGTGGAACGCGAGGTTCAGGTCGGTGACGACGAAGGCACCTGCGGGCGTGGCGGTGGTCGCGCCGTAGTAGGTGTCGGTGACGCCATTGCTCTGATGCCACAGCACGATCACCTGCCCGTTGACCCCGACCGCCATCGACTTGAAGACGACCGGTGCACTGCGCGTGTCGAGCACTTGCTGTGCGCCGAAGCCAGCAGCGACCGAGCCGCGGTAGACGACGAGGTCGGTCGTCGCGTTCTGTTTCGCCTCGGCCGCCAGCACCATGTTGCCGTCCTTGTCGATGCCGAGGTCGGTTGCACCGAGTGGCGCGTCGGTGATCAGCCGCTGCTGGTAGGCCGCCTGGGCCGCTCCGCGCCATGCGACTGCCGGCCAGCGTGCATATTGGCTCGTGCCCTGACGTGCCCAGCCGACGAACTGCAGCGCGACATCGCCACCGTTGCCGATGCGCAAAGTGCCCACGTCGGACGGCGTGTCTGCGATCAGCACCGGCGCCTCCCACACGTTGGTCGCCGCGGTGAAGCGTGCGCTGTAGAGGAAGTTGCATGTACCGCTGATGCTGTACGTCGCCGCCGTGCAAGGGGCTTTGCTGACCCAGACGGCGACCGAGTTGCCGTTCGGCGCGCTGGCCATGCCGAACGATGTGAAGCCGGAGTACGAAGGCGTGCCCTGCACCGTGACGCCGGCGGCGGTGTCGATCACGATCGGCGCGCTGAAAGACGGCGCCACGCCGGCCGCACCGGGCGTGCCGCGCGTCGCGTAGAGAACGTCGCGCGTACCGTTGCTCTTCTTGTAGACGACCATCATCCGGCCGTTGTCGTCGATGCTCGAGAAGGCCTCCCGAACCGGGTTGTCGTCGGTCTCCAGCAACTGACCTGCGGCCCACGCGCGGCCTGCAAGCACGCTGGCTGCAGCGTTGACCGCCACGGTGAGCCTGGCCGCGCCGCTCGTGACGCTGCCCGCCGCATTGGAGGCGGTGACGCGGTAGAGCGCGCCGTTGTCGGCCGCGGCCGTGGCGGGTGTCGTGAAGCTGGCGGCTGTCGCGCCTGCCACGATGGCATAGCTGGCCCCCGCGTCGCGGCTGAGTTGCCACTGGAAAGCCGGCGGCGGCGTGCCGGTCGCCGTGACGTTGAAGGTTGCGGCGCCCGGCGCGGTCACCCCCACCGCCTGCGGCTGTGCGGTGACGGCCGGTGCGACGTTGGTAGTAGCCACTGCGAGCAGGACCGAATCGCTGGTCACGGAGCCACTGGCGTTGCTGACCGTCACGCGGAACAGCGCGCCGTTGTCGCTGATGGCCGTCGCAGCAGTGCTGTACGACGCGCCGGTGCCGACGTTCGTGAACGTCACGCCCGCATCGTTGCTGCGCTGCCACTGGTAGGCCGGCGTCGGGGTGCCCGTGGCGACCACGCTGAACGTGGCCACTGCAGGCGCCACCAGGCTGACCGCCAGCGGTTGGGTGCCGACGACGGGCGCGCCCGCGACGGCGGTGACCGTGAGCAGTGCAGGGCTGCTGGTCACGCTGCCGACGCTGTTGCTGATCACGACACGAACCTGCTTGCCCCCGTCGGAGAACGCGACGGCCTTCAAGGTCAAGGTGTCCGCCGTCGCGGCGGCGATGTCGCTCCAGGCCGTACCGTCCGCGCTGATCTGCCATTGGTAGGCGAGCGTGGTGCCGGTGGAGGTGACCGCGAAGGTCACATCGCCGCCGACCGCAACCGAAGCCGCGCCCACGTCGGTCGTGACGACCGGCGCCACGGACGCCGGGGCGGGGGCGGGTGGAGGCGCGGCCACCGGGGGCGCGTCCGAACCCCCACCGCCGCATGCAGCGAGTATTGCCACGGCCGAAACCAGTGCCAAGGCCGATACCCGAGCCTGGCCGTTGTTGATCGCTTGATTCATGTGTGCTCCCGGGCTCAGCCCAAACCAGTTGATAGGCGACGGGATACTCGCAATGGCCCGTCGCCGCGTCAGGTGTCCGACACGGCCGGTCGGCATGGGGGCACAGCGCATGCCCCGCAAGACTCCGGTCGTCGAACAGCTCAAGTCGCACTTTGCGCAGCCGCGCACGATCTGTACTCACGCGCTGATCACGAAACCATCACGGAGCACCTCCAGGCGGCGCCGGGCCCCGAACCGTGGGGGTGTCGTGGCGGTTTCGAACCCTATGATCGAAGCGACCAGTAAATGCGAGGCCGGGTCGCACAGCCGATTGCGATGGCCTTGCGAGTCGACAATCGAAGGCGGCAGTACCGATGGAAACTCACGGCCAAGCCGGCAATCTGCCGGACTCCCCTTACCCGGGCGGCACGTTTCGATATCGCTTCGCGAACGTCGAATTCGACGAGTCGACGAATACTTTGTTGGTCGACGGGCAGAAGTCTGCCGTCGAGCGGCTGCCGCAGGCCTTGTTGTCGGAACTGCTCCGCCGCCCGAACGAGGTGGTGACGCGAGGCGAACTGTTCGAAACCGTCTGGCAAGGCCGGCCCACGGTCGACCACGTGCTTGCCAATGCCGTCAACAAGCTGCGCAAGGCGCTCGGCGA